>NZ_AP017378.1:1940833-2259166 GCF_003966735.1 Desulfovibrio ferrophilus | reverse complement strand
ACCCGGATGCTCATGAGCTTGTTCTAGGTTGGCGCCTGGCTGATTCGACTCGCAAGGGCCGTCCATATGGACGGCCCTTTTTAGTGGCTTTGGCTGAGCCCTTCAGGGGAAGTTCTCAAGGAGTATCCCTGTGGCGGCTCGATCCGGGCGGGACTGTGTTAGTCTTCGAAAAAAGGTCGGTCCGTTTTGTTCGGGGACCGGCCTCTGGGCTGTAAAACATCGAGGGAATTTAGGCGTTGTTGTCTTTGCCACGTTCCTTATCCTGAGCTTCGGCGGCTTTTTTGGCCTCGGCGCTCTGGGGGTTGGGCTTTTCGTCCTCGGGCAGGTCTTCGGTGTACTTGTCGCGAATGGCCGTGATGACATCGAAGATATCAAGGAAGGCATCCACCACGTCGGGGTCGAAGTGCTGTCCGCGCTCCTCTTTGATTAGACCGATGATTTTCTCGTCGGGCCAGGGTGGCTTGTAGGAGCGCCGCGAGCCCAGGGCATCGAAGACATCGGCCAGGGCACAGATGCGTGCTTCCAGAGGAATTGCTTCGCCAACCAGTGATTCACCCATGGCCTTTACTTCACCAGTCAGGGCGGTGATCTTGCCGGGATAGCCTCTGCCGCTCCATTTCTCGTGATGCCCCAGTGCGATTCGCCCGGACATGGCGTCCAGTTCCGAGGTCGAATGCACGAACAGCTTGGCCCCATACACGGTATGGAACTGCATGATGGCGAATTCCTCGTTGTCGAGCTTGGCCGGTTTTTTGAGAATCTTGTCCGAGATGCCCACCTTGCCCACATCGTGCAGCATGGAAGCCACGCGGATCAGGTCTTTTGTCTTCTTGCGCTCGGTTTCCGCTAAGCCCTTCATCATGGCGTATTTATGATAAATTTCTGCGCAGTAGGTTCCCACCCGGGTGACGTGAGGGCCCGTTTCCGTGGGGTCACGAAGTTCGGCCATCTGCATCATGCGCAGAATCAGCTCGCGGGTCATGATGGCCCGTTCAATGGCCACCGAGGCCGTGTTGGCGAACAGAGGTAGCATGTTCTGGGAGTCGTGGGAAAACGAGATGGATTTGCCCGTCTCGTTCTTGGCGTTGATCAACTGGATGATGCCGGAGACCTTGCCCTGTGAGGTCTTGATGGGCACCGTGAGCATGGAGGTGGTGTGATAGCCCGTTTTTTTATCGAAGGCGGGGTTGAAGGTCACGGGCGAATCACCGGGCATGTCATAGACATCTTCGATGTTCAGGGATTCGCCTCGTCCGGCCACATAGCCGACGATGGACTCGTCGTTGAGGGGGATGGAGAAATTGGCGTAGATGTCCTTGTTGATCTCGCCTTCCTTCATGAACGAGTCGTTGTGCACGTAGCTGAATTTAAGTTTGTTCTCGTCCAGAAGATAGATTGTCCCCGCGTCGGCATTTGTCAGCCTGCGGCTTTCGGTCAGTACGCGGTCCAGGATGGCATCAAGGTCTTTGAGCTCATTGAGTCTGTCGTTGACAGCCAGGATCTCGTTGAATTGATCCGCACACTGTGCGGAGCGACGGGGGGCGGACATTATTCCTCCATGGCCTGCAAGAGGATAGCAAAAAAACTTCTATCTACTCCATAATAGTATAAATCAGTATTGCGTCAAGCAACCACGGATCAAGCCGGGAACGCCCGGCCACGCTTGTTTTAAACCCTTGAGTTCTGGTAAAGTATCGCATTTGATGCTATATCATGCCCTCCCCGCGCAGCCCTTTTGGGTTTTGCGGCAAGTGGGGCTTGTCAAGTAACGATATCCCGGCTGTTGATGATATGATGCGTTTCTTCCAGTGGCTTGGCGGCTCCTCCCTTGAGATGGTCGCAGAAATCGGGCGCGTGACAGCGTTGTTTGCTGAGGCGTGTACTTGGCTGGCGCGTCCCCCGTGGCGTATACGGCAGTTCTTCAAGCAGATGGAATTCGTGGGCGTTCGGTCCCTGTTCGTGGTCTGCCTGACGGCCTTGTTCACGGGTATGGTTCTGGCCTTGCAAACCTACTACGCCTTCCGTCTTTTTTCTGCGGAATCCCTTGTGGGTGCTACGGTGGCCCTGTCCATGACTCGTGAATTGGGCCCGGTGATCACGGCGCTGATGGTGACCGGACGAGCCGGTTCTGCCATTGCCGCTGAGATTGGAACCATGCGTGTGACCGAACAGGTCGATGCGCTGACGGTGATGGCCATCAACCCGGTGCAGTATCTGGTGACTCCGCGTGTATTGGCGGGATTTCTGATGCTGCCGCTGCTCACCGTGATTTCGGATTTCGTGGGCATTCTGGGCGGGTACCTGATCGGCGTGAAGACCTTGGGCATCAACAGCGGAATCTTCATGAACAAGATTTACGAATTGTTGACCCTGGATGATATTTATGAAGGCCTGTACAAGGCCGCTGTCTTTGGTGCGATTCTGACTTTGGTAGGCTGTTACAAGGGCTTTTACACTTCGGGCGGAGCTGAAGGCGTGGGCCGGGCAACCACCGAGGCTGTGGTTCTCTCGTCCGTACTTATTCTGGCCAGTGATTACGTGATGACCGCGTTCATGATGTAGGAACAAGATGGAACCGATCATTGAACTGAAGAATATACGCAAGCGCTTTGGGGACCATGAAGTCCTCAAGGGGTTGGAGCTGGCCATTCGCCCCGGTACGGTGAGTGTGATCATCGGCGGTAGCGGCGGGGGCAAATCCGTGCTGCTCAAGCATGTGATCGGCCTGCTCAAGCCGGATGAAGGCCAGGTGTTTGTGGATGGTCAGGATACCGTCCCGCTTTCGGAGCGGGAGTTGACCGAGATCCGCAAGAAGTTTGGGGTGCTGTTTCAAGAGGCTGCCTTGTTTGATTCCATGAATGTGGAAGAGAATGTTGCCTTTCCCCTGGTGGAACACACAAAGCTCAGCGCTGCAGAAATCCAACGGGTTGTGGCTGAAAAATTGGCTTCGGTGGGGCTGTCCGGCCAGGGGCCCAAGATGCCCTCCGAGCTGTCGGGTGGGATGCGCAAGCGTGTGGGGCTGGCGCGGGCCGTTGCCCTGGACCCCAAGATTGTGCTTTTCGACGAGCCAACTAGCGGGCTGGACCCGGTGATGGGTGCCAATATCAATGATTTGATCTTGAGAACCCGCGATGAATTCGGGGCCACCTGTGTGGTGATCAGCCACGATATCCAGGCGACCTTTGCCATCGCGGATGAAATATTTATGCTTTATGATGGCAAGATTATTGCCAGCGGGACTCCGGAAAGCATCAAAGATTCCCAGGACCCGGTGGTGCAGCAGTTTATTCAAGGCAAGGCCGAGGGGCCGATCCAGATTGCATGATCGCAGGCCCGGATAATCGGGTGGACAAACGGGGAAAATTGCCATGGCCTTCAAGACGGGAACAGAAATCAAAGTCGGAATATTCGTCTTCATCGCCCTTGTTGCGCTGGGTGTCATGTCGTTGCAGGTGGGCTCCGGCTCCCTGTTCAGCAGTGGGACCTATGATCTGGTGGTTGTCTTTGACAATGTCACGGGTCTGAAGGCTGGTGCCCCGGTGGAAATCGCGGGCATCGAGGTCGGGTTGGTCAAGGAGATCGGCCTTGAGGGGGGCCGGGCCAGACTTGTGTTGGGCATCAAGGATGATGTGAAGGTGCGTTCCGATGTGACCGCAAGCATCAAGTCGCGTGGTGTTCTGGGTGACAAGTTTCTGGAGTTGCGTGGCGGTACGGATGGGTATGACTATCTGGCCGAGGGCCAGTCCATTCAACTGTCCGATCGTTCAGCCGATCTTGAGGTGCTGTTCGAAAAGGTCGGGCAGATTGCCGATGATATCGGCGTGGTTGCCAAGAGCGTGGCCAATGTCATGGGCGGGCCTGATGGCGAGCGTGACTTGCGCCTGACCTTCCACAGCCTGCGCGATCTTTCCGTGAGCCTGAACCAGATGGTTCAGTCAAACATGGAAAGTGTGAACATGATCGTTGCCAACATGCGAGAGTTCTCAGGCGACCTGCGTCAGGTCTCCAGTCAGAACAAGCGGAATATCGGAAGCATCATCGAGAATTTTGAAGTCGCCTCAGGCCAACTCAGAGTGACTCTGGACAAGATGGGTTCTGTTCTGGACAAGATCGATTCCGGGCAGGGCGCCATTGGCAAGATGGTCGGTGATAACGAAATGGGTGAGGACTTGAAGCGTACTGTTGCTTCGCTGGAGAGCGTGGCCCGCAAGATTGACGAGGGCAAGGGAACCCTTGGCAAGCTGGTCAACGACGAAACGACTGGCGAAGAGTTGGACAAGGCCTTGGAAGGGGTCAACAAGTACCTGGCCAAACAGGATGAGTTCAAGACCGTGCTTGATTTTCATGCCGAACATCAGGCGGCAAGCGGCGATTTGAAATCGTACCTGAATGTGGAGCTGCACCCCAGCAGCGACCATTTCTATCTGCTGGGCGTGGTCTCCGACCCTCGTGGGCGGACTACGGAAACCGAGACCGTGACCAGCCGATGGGTTGGGGGTGCCTTTACCGAAGTCCGGGAGATCGAGGAAAAGACCGAGCGTGACCAGTTGCTGTTCAATGCCCAGATTGGCAAGCGCTGGGGTGATTTTGTATTGCGCGGAGGCGTGTTTGAATCCACCGGTGGCGTTGGCGCGGAGTATTACCTCTGGGAGGACCGGGTGAGACTTTTTGCCGAGGCCTTCGATTTCGATAGCAACGATCCGGCGCACTACAAGGCCGGTGTGAATGTCTACTTCCTGAAGAATTTCTACGTTGCCGCGGGCTGGGATGATTTTGCCAGCAATAAGGGTAATAGCTCCTTCTTCGCCGGGCTGGGCCTCAGGTTTACCGACGAGGATATCAAGTACATCATGTCCAGCATTCCGGTTTCGGCTGCCAACTAACGATGAAGATCGCACTCATTTCCGATACACATGCCACGGGGCCAACCCCCTGGATGCAGGCTGTGTATGACCGCTATCTGGCCAAGGCCGACCTTCTGTTGCACATGGGCGACATGACGAGCAAGGAATTATGGTCCTTCTTCATGCAGCATCCGGGTTTTCACGCCGTGGCTGGCAACATGGATGAGTGGTCTTTGTCCGGCGAGCTTGAGACCCGGCTTTCCATGACCGTAGAAGGCGGGCTGCGTATCGGGATGATGCACGGCTTCGGTTTGTCGGGCCGTCCCCTGTCCGGGGCTGTGGCTCAGGCCTTTGGGCCGGACTATGACCTGCTGTGTTTCGGTCATACTCATGAACCCGCCTGGATCGACTATGATGGTGTGCGGGTCGCCAATCCCGGCAGCCTGCGCGAGACCGGCAAGGCGCCCACCTTGGCCTATGTTCACGTGGCGGCGGATGGAACCATGACCCGTGAGCTGGTGCAGGTGCCCAGGGAGATGGGCTGAACAAACAGATTTCGAATCTGATTTGATACAGGCAACGCCCCTCCTTCCGATGGAAAGAGGGGCGTTTTGTAATGCGTCCTGTGGGCGCCCGTGACGCCCGTCGTGCAGCTGATTGATCAAGCAGCGTTCAGGCGGCCCACGGGGCCTGCCGTATTAACCGCCCAAGAGCTGCATGGCCATACGAGGCAGCGAGTTGGCCTGGGCGAGCATGGACACTGCGGCCGAGGACTTGATCTGCTGACGCACAAACTCGGTCATCTCGATGGCCACGTCCACATCGGAGATGCGGGATTCGGCCGCCTGCAGGTTCTCAGACTGGATCTGCAGGTTGGAGATGGTGTTCTCCAGACGGTTCTGGAGAGCGCCGAGGTTGGCTCGGATCTTATCCTTGGACACGATGGCATTCTTGATGCCGTCCAGTGCGTTCTGCGCCGCGGACTGAGTCGAGATCGTGAAACCGGCAGACGTGGACGTCGCCTGGTTGCCAACACCCAGAGCCGAAGCCGTGGAAGTGTCGATCCTGATGTAGTAGTAGTCCTCGGAGCTGTCGTTGGCGGTACCGAAGTGGACCTTCATCTTACCGGTAGAAACAAGGCCAGAACCGGTGTGAGTGTCGGATGACAGGTTACCGTTCAACAGGTAAATGCCGTTGAAGTCCGTGGCGTTGGCGATACGAGTGATTTCCGAAGCCATGGCCTGATACTCGGAGTCGATGATCAGACGCTGGTCGGAGTTGTAAGTACCCGTGGCACCCTGTTCTGCCAGTTCCTTCATGCGGATGAGCTTTTCATCGATGACCTGGAGCGCGCCGTCGGCGGTCTGAATCATCGAGATGGCATCGTTGGCATTTCGCACACCCTGGTTCAGGGCTGCGATATCCGAACGCATCAGCTCTCGAATGGCCAGACCGGCCGCATCGTCAGAGGCGGTACCGATCCGAAGACCGGAAGAAAGACGACGAACGGATGTTCCAAGTGCGCCAAAAGATTGGCTCAAGTTCCGCGCGGCATTTGCCGCCATCAAGTTGTTGTTGATGACCAGAGACATGTGTGGTTTCCCTCCATAGAATGGTTCTACAGCTTCCGTGCTGCGTTTGAGGATTGCGCCGTGTGTAATTTCTCTTCGGCGTCGGGGAGGGAAAAGTTTAGGGTCCCGTGCGTAATTTGTTTACTGACGGGGGCGGGTGGATATTCAGAAATGGCGGAAAAGGCGCAATCCCCGGGAAAAACATCCATGGGATTTTTTTTGGATTTTAGGGGCTGGGGAGTGGATGTGGAGCGCTGGGTTCATCACTGAACAGGTTGGCGAGGATGGTATCCGAAACCAGCATTCCGGCTTTGGACAACCGAATGTATCCACCAGTGATGCGAATCAGCTCGTTCTGACGCAGAGCCCGAACCAGTGGGCCGAACTCCTTGGTGAACGAGACTCCGGCGAGCTTCTGGTAGGACGCCAGATTGAGTCCCTTGGAGGTGCGCAGCCGCAGCATGACCATTTCCCTGACGCGGGTGCGCAGGTCGAGCTCCTCACGGTTTCTGCCCAACTTGCCGCTGTCCACGGCCTTGGCGTAGTCGTTCAGATCATGTGGGTTTTCCCAGCGGCTGTGCTTGATGGTTGATACGGCCGCTGGTCCTAGACCCAGATAATTCTTGCCTTCCCAGTAGCCCTGATTGTGGCGGCTGGTGTAGCCCATGCGCGCGAAGTTGGAAATCTCGTACTGCAGGTAGCCTTCGCTTTCCAGGAATTCTGCCCCATAGAGGAACATCTTGGCCATGTCGTCGTCCGGGGCCATCTCCATATCAACTTTGTGGGAGAGTTCTTCGAGGGGAGTGCCTGGCTCAAGGGTCAGTCCGTAGCACGACAGGTGGTCAGGGCGCATGAGTACCACCTCGCGCAGTTCCTTCATCCATGTATAAAGGCGTTGCTTGGGCAAGCCCCAGATGAGGTCCACGGAGATGTTTGTAAAGCCGCAGTCGCGGGCAAGGCGGACAACGCCTCGGGCCTGGTCTGCGGTGTGTGGGCGTCCCAGGGTCTTCAGGTAGTTGTCGTGCAGGCTTTGGACGCCGATGGAGAGTCGGTTAATGCCCATTTCCCGCATGGCGTACAGGTAGGACATATCCATGATGGAGTCCGGGTTGGCCTCCATGGTGAATTCCAGGTCCGGTTTCAGGGCGAAGTTGCGGCGGATGGCCGATACCACGCTGGCCAGCATCGGCAGTTCCAACAGACTCGGGGTGCCGCCCCCCAGATAGACACTGGTCACGGTGGGCCGCTTCAGGGCCCGCCCCCAATGCTCGGCCTCCTTGCGCAGCAGTCCGGCGTAGCGCTCCATGTCTCCGGCCTTGGGAATGACGGAGTGGAAGGCGCAGTAGGTGCACTTGCGGCGGCAGAAGGGGACGTGGACGTAAAGAAGCATGGTCTGGATGAGCCTCCCTGATCAGTTCTTACGTGCGGCGCGCACCCCCACGCCGATGAGCAGGGAGAGCAGAGGCACCGTCAGACCGTGTACCAGAGCAGGCAGGCCGTAGATCATGAACTGATCCGCAAGGCTCGGAGCGACCAACCCGGTCCAGTCTGTCTGGTGCAGGGGCTGGCAGAGGCTGTAGAGCCAAAAGGCGTATCCGCCCTCGGTCAGTTTCAGCAGGCCCACAAAGAACAGGGCGTGCAGGGTGGTGAATCCCACGGCGGCAAGAAATTTGTTGGCTTTGATGACGGAGATTCCCAGGAGAAGCGCGGGGACGATGGCGGCCGAGAAATGCAGAATCTGCGGGGTGTCGTCCAGGCCCTTGAACAGCGCTGCCAGGTATACGGTCTGTTCAAGCATCGTCGTCTCCATCGATGGGGGTGAGGGGCGCAACGTCAGGCATGTTGTCGGGCATTTCGCTCAATGAGGCCTCAGGCGGTGCGGTGGGTGGCTCTTCCAGTTCCCGGGCGTAGCGTTCATTTTCGCTATACAGGCAGCCGCAGTATTGCTGGCGATAGATGCCCCAGTCCTTGGACGTGGCAATGCCTTCCTTCCAGCCTTCGCGAAAGTCCTCGTACAGGAATGTGCATTTGCCCTGGCCGGCAACGTCCCGGCCCAGGCCAGCGATCATCTCGTGCTTCTGGAATTTGCTGTAGAGCAGGGTCGTTGAGAAACAGTCGAATTTTCCACGCCGCGCCATGCCAGCCGTACGTTCCAGGCGCATGGCGTAACAATGGAAGCAGCGGTTGTCTTCGCGAAACGAAACGCCCCGGAACCAGGCCTGTGGGTCGTATTCGTTGTCCTTGTAGATGACCTTGAAATTCAGACGTGCGGCAACCTCCGCCAAGGCATCGCGGCGGCGCTTGTATTCCATCAGGGGGTGGATGTTGGGGTTGTAGTACAGCCCCGTGACTTCATAGCCCCTGTCCTGAAGAGCGCGGACCGGTGCGATGGCACACGGTCCGCAACACATATGCAACAGTATTTTGGGCATGGGCTCCCTCCCGCCGTCGCCTATTCGGGCAGCAGCTGGATGGGGGTGTTGTAGGCCTGCTCCAGTTCCAGCAATTGCTCACGCTTGTGGTTGGCCATATAGGCCAACAGCTCGGTGTTGCAACGCTGCTGGACCGGGTCGCCGTTCTTTTTCATTCGCAGTTGGCGGTTGATGTCCTTCAAGGCTTGCAGGGCCTGCCACTCCATGTTGCGGCGCATGCCGGTGCCGCCACAGCAGGCACAGGGTTCGGTGGACACGGCCAGGGCCGAGGACCCCAGACGCTGACGCACCATCTCCAGCAACCCGAAGCGGGACAGTCGGCCCACATCGGTGCGGGCGCGGTCCATCTTTACGGCGGCGCGCAGGACTTTTTCGACGTCGCGGCAGTGATTCTTGTCCTTCATCTCGATGAAATCGATGACCACCTGTCCGCCGATATCGCGCAGCACCAACTGGCGGGCGATTTCCTCGGCGGCTTCGAGGTTGGTCTTGAGCGCCATGTCGCGGAAGTTCTTCTTGCCGCCAATGCGCCCGGAGTTGATGTCCACTGCGGTCAGGGCCTCGGTGGAATCGAATACCAGTCGTCCGCCGCTGGGCAGGTCGACTTCGCGGCCGTAGATGGACTCGATCTGGCGATCCAGATTGAAGCGTTCCCACAGGCTCTTGCTGGGGTCGTCATGATATTTGACCAGATTGGGGCGCCTCGGGAACACCAGGGAGACCATTTCCTTGAGGTTCGCGGCGGTGTTTTTGTCATCCACCCAGATTTCTGCTGTATCGCTGTTCATGTAGTCGCGGATGGCGCGCGACGCCAGGTCCATTTCTGTATAGATGGAGGATGGAGTCTCCTGTCCGACCTTTTTGCGGACCTCTGTCCAGAGGCGTTTCAGGAACTTCAGGTCCTTGGTGAGCATGGTTTTGCCCACGCCCAGGCTGGCGGTGCGAACGATGACGCCGAGGCCTTCGTCCAACTTCAGGTCCTCGACCACGGCCTTCAGCTTGGCGCGTTCCTTTTCGTCCTCGATTTTGCGGGAGATTCCCACCTGCTCGCGCCCGATGGTCAGCACGAAATAGCGTCCCGGCAGGGAGAGATAGGTCGTGATGAACGCGCCTTTTTTGCCGGTGGGTTCCTTGACCACCTGCACGAGAACTTCCTGACCTGCCTTCAGCACTTTCTGCATGGGCGGGTACTTGAAGCCCTTTCTCGGGGCGTTGGAATCCAGATAGTACTCGGGGTGAACCTCGTCTATCTGCAGGAAACCGTTGCGCTCCGCGCCATAGTTGACGAAGGCCGCCTGGAGGTTGGGATCGATGTTGTTGATAACGCCCTTGTAGATATTGCCCTTGGTTTTGGCCTGGTGCAGCATCTCGACGTAGTATTCCAGAATCTTGCCGTCTTCGGTGATGACCACCTCGACCTGTTCACCGGGCAGAACCCCAATGAGCATTTTTTGCCGTTTCTTCGGCATTTGTCACCTCGATGTGAAAATGGTTCGGGACCAGCCGCAACTGGTGTGCTCACGGAAGCGCCTTTGTGGCGCTGTGCCTTAGTCTTCGCGCAATGCGAAGAACGTGGCTCCGTCGCTTGTGAATGTGGTGAGCCTGCTGCGCGATTCCAGATCATCCAGGGCTCGGGTCACGGCCTCCCGGGGGAGGGCCAGAGCATCGGCCAGCTGGGCTGCCGTCTGGGGTCTTCGCGCGATGGAGGCTGACACACGTTCCAGTGCGGTGTTTTCCGCATCGTCCGTTTCGCGAGCCTTTTCGGCCCGGGGCGGGGATGCGGTGTCCTCGGTAATATGCCTCGTCTCACCCATGTGGGACGCGGGTTTCTGTTTTGCCTGTCCGCCGTCGGCGGCGAGCTTGCCCAAGGTTTCGCGCCATTGCGCGAGGGCCTCGGGGGCTACGGGCTGGGCCGTTTTCAGGGTGCCGGGGCGGGTCATGGTCTCCACGTCCACGCGGTCCGGTTTGAGTTCGGCCACAAACTCCTTCAACCTGGCGAGGTTCTCCTCGCTGTCATTGACCCCGGCGACCAGCAGCACCTCCAACAGGAGGCGGCCAGTGAACTCCTGGCGAAAGGCCAGCAGGCCCGCCTTGAGGGCATCCACGCTGACCGCTTTGTGCGGCCTGTTCAGATGGAGCATCTCGTCGGGCACCAGGGTATCCAGGGAGGGCAGCACGACATCGGCAAGGGCCAGCTCGCGCCGGACCTGACGGTCGTGCAGCAGGGTGGAGTTGGTCAGAACGGCGACGGGCGTCTTTGGAAAAATCTGTCGCACTCCCTCGATAATAACGCCCATTTCACTGTTCAGACAGGGCTCGCCCAGTCCCCCCAGAGTCACGTATTCCGGGGCTTGGTGCATTTCACTTTTCCAATGCGCCAGTTCCCCGAGCAGTTCTTCGGCCCGGACATAGGGTTTCCGGTTCATGTCCAGTTGTGTGGTCCGTCCCACTTCGCAGTAAATGCAGTCCAGTGAGCATACCGCATCGCCCAGCAGGTCGAGGCCGAGAGAGAGGCCGAGCCTGCCGGAACGTACCGGGCCGAATACATACTTATATGCCAATATTGCGCGATCCTTGTAAACTGGTTAGTTGTCTGAGGTAGATTGGGGTTGACTGCACCGCTCGAAAACCCTACCCCACGCCTTCGGAGGATATTATGCCAAACCCTGGACAATTGGTAATGCTCATTAGCCCGAAGGGCAAGAGATACGTTCGAGTTTTCGATCCCAAGGATCAATTACACTGTAATGAGGGCGTGATCGAAATGTCCGCCATCGCCGAGGCCGGCTACGGTGGCATCGCCATTACGCACATGAACAAGGCTTTTCGCATTGTTCGGCCCACCATGTATGACCTGATCAAATACGGCATCAAGCGCCAGACGCAGATTCTGTATCCCAAGGAAATCGGGTATATTCTGGTCAAGTTGGGCATCGGGTCCGGCTCCCGCGTCATCGAGGCGGGCAGTGGTTCCGGTGGTCTGACCGTTGCCCTGTCACATGTGACGGGTGAGACCGGCAAGGTCTATACCTATGAGCGCCGCCCCGAGTTTGCCGCACTGGTACGCAAGAACCTGGATCGCTGCGGTCTGGGCAAGAATGTGGAGCAGTTCGAAGGCGACGTCATCGAAGGCTTTGAGCAGGACGATGCGGATGCGCTGTTCCTGGACGTGCGCGACCCCTGGAACCACGTGCATAACGTGGCCAATGCCGTGCGTCCCGGCGCTCCGGTCTGTTTTCTGGCTCCGGTCACCAATCAGGTCAGCCGTTTGCTGGAGGCCATGGAGACCGCCCCTTTTGACGATATCGAAGTTGTGGAGATTTTGGTCCGGCGCTGGAAGCCCATCCCGGACCGCCTGCGCCCCGAAGACCGCATGGTCGCCCACACCGGCTTTTTGATCTTCGCCCGCCAGCAGGACCCTCTGGAGCCTGGACAGCGAGCCATGGGCACCCGCGAGCGCAAGCAGGAAGCTGCCCGCCGCGAACGCGAAGCCCAACGAGCCGCCAAAGAGGCCAAGGAAGCGAAAGAAACCGAAGCGCAGGATGGGGAAGAGTAGCCTTTTCCAAGTCTTGCCATACGTATAGAAATGCAACCGGCAGTCCCGTAAGGGGTTGCCGGTTTTTTATGTATATGGGGCGCTGCCCCGTGCCCTGTTCAAGGGGATAATCCCCTTGAGAATCCTTCTATCGCAAAGCGGATGCTTTTATTGTAGAAGTTGCCTACGCAATAGATGATTAATCAGGACGGGCAGATATGAGTGAGAAACGTGACGAATTGATAGGCCAGATCATCGAAACCGTGCGCCAGACCGGGGCGCATTACGGCCTGTGGCTGGCCGAGGCCGTGCATCAGATGGGGCTGGAACGGGCCTTGGAGGCCGAAGCCGAAGCCGGGGATAGGCTGACCGGCATTGTGGAGCGCAAGCTCGCCAAGGTCCTGGGCGGTGAGGGGCTCAAAGATCTGTTCGCCGGGCTGGATGAAACGGCACTGACCGATTTGGGCAAGGAACTGCGCACAGCCTGGCTGGCTGCAGACGGGGTCTGGTTTCAGGCGGTGGAAGGCATGGCCGGCATGGACGACGCCAAGCGCGTCAACGATACCTGCTGGTCCCGCTTTGCGCCACTGGAGGCCTCGCGCGCCATGGCGGCCCTTGGGCTTGCCCGTGGCGGTGGGCTGGAGGCGCTTAAAGAGTGTCTGGCCCAGCGCATGTATGCCCATATCAACGACTGGGAGATCGTGGACGAAACCCCGACTTCTTTCATTTTCCGCATGAATCGCTGCCGAGTGCAGACGGCCCGCGTCCGCAAAGGCTTGGCCGACTATCCCTGCAAATCCGGTGGCACAGTGGAGTATACCAGCTTTGCCCGGCAGGTGGACCCGCGCATCGTGACTGAGTGCGTGGCTTGTCCGCCGGATGAACATCCTGCCCAGTGGGTCTGCTCCTGGCGTTTTACTCTGGACTGTCCATAAGCAAGCAATTGCGGTGTTGCTGCAAAAACCTCAAGCCCTCATGTGCGTATCAGCACACATCGGACTTGAGGTTTTTTTGCGCCTTGCACTTGCCTACTTCTGAACAGTCCAGAAGAGTGGGGGCGCGACAATGCTAGAGCGGGAAACAAACACAGCAGGAGGGAGGGAGAAAATAACTTCAGCTGTTGGTTTCAGTCGTCTTGGGGTCCGGAAGCTTCCCCTCGAAGCTTGACCTGCACTCCTTTCAGGACCTAGGGTTTGCTCACCATTGCTTTTTACAAGAGAGTCATCTGATGAATGTATTGCTTTGGAACGCCTCTCCTCCTCCCCCCTGCCAATAGGGGCGGATGTACCATCATTGATGATCCTGGCGAACCGGTTGCGCTGAGCGTCGGTTTGTTCTTCTTTGCGTCCATTCTCCCCCTTTCCTTTGCCTAGTTCTACGCGGGTCTGAGCCTGCGCCCACTGAACCATGCGGTTTGCGCGGCGTTCTCGCCGTGGTTGCCGCTGTATTCGCAAGGATGAATCATCATGCATCGCCATATTCCTTTGGTAGGGCTCTGCCTTGCCGTGTTTTTCATTATGATCGGCATGGGCACGGCCTCCGTTGCTCTGCCGAGTAAATACCTTCAGTTGTCCGGGACCATGCGATCCTCCGGCTGGATTGCCTCGTGTTTTGCCGTGTCCTACCTGCTGTGCCAGTACCCGGTGGGGCGTTGGGCGGATAAGTACGGGTATTGTCAGGTCCTGGCTCTGGGATGCTTTCTGATCGCCGTGTCCGCTCTGGTTTTCAGCTATGCACAAAGCCCGCAGGCCATTTACGTGGGCCGGTTCATTCAGGGTGCGGGGGAGGCTCCGGTTTGGGCCTCTGCCCCGGCATTGCTTGGTCGCCTCTATCCCACCATGAGGGGACGCGTCATGGGGCTGTACAACATGGCTTTTCACCTCGGCCTCATGCTGGGGCCAGTGATTGGCGCATGGTATCTGGTTCAGGCCGGGATGGACCCTTTTCTGGTGTTTGCGGGGATGAGCCTTGTGGCGTTGGTGCTGGTCGTGAGTTCGTTGTGGGGCCGCTTGCCGCAGAATCGGCAGACAGTGTTGCCCAAGGGCAGAGGGGCGGGGCGGACTCGCTCTCTTTGGTCCGTGATGGGAGTCGTTCCCTTTTATGGGGCCGTGTACGGGCTGTTGGTCAGTTGTCTCCCTGTTCATCTGACAGCCGTGGTTGGATATACCCCGGAGCGTTTGGGTGTGTTTCTGTTTGTGGTCTACTCTGGGCTTGCCGTTGCGCAATTGCTGGGGGGGATGCTGTCCGACCGTTATGGTCGGGGGAGATTCATCGCCGTTGGAATTGTGTGCATCAGCGTCGGGCTGCTTGGTTTTAACGGAGAGAATCCTTTGGGATACATGGCTGCTGGTGCTGTCATGGGCCTTGGGCTCGGGTGTTTTGCTGCGGCTTCCATGGCTCTGGTGAATGAACTGGCGGGGCACAACTGCGAGGGCCGGGCCTCCGGGTTGTACTTTGCGGCATGGGGCTGTGGGTATTTCTCGGGGCCATTGCTGGTGAACTCGGTAGGGCTTGCTGTGGGGAACTGGCTGCTGGTTTTCTACGCCCTTGGGGTCTCTGTGGTGGCATGGAGGTTCAAGAGAATGAGGGGATAGGCTCCCTCTTGTTTGAATGGAGTTACTGAAACGAAAAGCGGCAGTCCCGAAGAGGACTGCCGCTTGTTGTTTCATGCTGTATAGTCAGGGGGTACCCTCTGCTGAATGCCTCGTTACCCCATTCCGTCCTGCGGCAGTTGCGCCAGTACCAGCGATGCCACAAGCAGTAGCGCCAGTGTCAGATTGAAGGCGCGGCGGCGCGCCGGGGAGGTCAGGAAGCGCCCCACGCCCACGCCCGCCAGCGACCAGAACGAGAAACAGGGCGGCACCATGACCGTGAAAACGGCTGCGATGATGAAGACTTGCAGGAATACGTTGCCGCCGCTGGTCGTGAACATGGACACCGCACCGATATACATCATCCAGCATTTGGGGTTCAGCCATTGGAAGACCACGGCCTGCATGAAGGTCAGGGGCTGACCCGCGTCCTTGCCGTCCACCGTGCCGCTGTAGTTGGCGACCTTCCAGGCCAGCCAGAGCAGATAGGCCGACCCAGCCAGATTCAGGGCTGTGTGCGCGGGGGGATAAAGCAGGATCAATTGCCCGAGGCCTACGCCCACCATCATGCACATCACCGGGATGCTCAGTGTGGCCCCCAGAATATGTGGCAGGCTTGCTCGGTAGCCGTGGTTCGCGCCCGTGGCCGTCATGATGATGTTGTTTGGTCCGGGGGTTACGGTCATGCCGAAGCAGAACAGGATGAGCGGGATCAGGTTCTCAAACACGGGGATTCTCCAAAGGCTAGAAATGGTGCCCGGCCTCGGAGGCCGGTTGTCGAGCTTGCCCCTGTTTACGGTTGACACAATTGTTTGGTCAAAATATCGATTGTGACCATGACAATATCGATGCAGCTTCCCGAGACCGGCGATTGCCCCAAGTACCTGTCCATTGCGGATTTCATTCAGGCGGCAGTGGCCGAGGGACGTTTGGCTCCTGGCGATCCGTTGCCCACGCACCGCGATCTGGCGGATCAGCTGGGCGTGACCGTAGGCACGGTGACACGCGGTTATGCCGAGGCCGCCCGGCGCGGGCTGGTGCGCGGCGAGCGGGGGCGTGGAACCTATGTGATGCAGGATCGGCAGGGCTTTGCCGAACTGGGGCAGAATGACGGAGTGGTGGATCTGGGTCTTGCCGCGACTACTTATCCTCTGGGGCCGTCTTTGGGGGCGACCCTGGCCGAGCTTGCGGGCCGTGACGGATTACAGGAGCTGTTGACCCGGCACGAATCACGAGGACTGCCCCGTCACCGGGAGGCCGGTGTGCGCTGGGCTGCGGAGTATGGCTACACCGCTCAGGCGGACAATGTATTGGTCTGCGCCGGGGCGCAGCATGCCATTCTGGCAACGTTGGCAGCCATGTTCAGCCCCGGCGACCGGGTGGCCGTGGAAAGCCTGACCTATCCCATGGTCAAGCCCATGGCCAAGCGTCTGTCCCTGCAATTGGTGCCCATTCCCATGGATGAGCAGGGCCTGATGCCTGATGCTCTGAATGCAGCCTGTGTGCGCGACAAGATCCGCGGTCTGTATACCATGCCCGCCTGTCAGAATCCGACCCTGGCGCGGATGCCGGAGTTTCGCCGCCATGAGGTGGCCGCGGTCTGCCGCCGTCACGGGCTGTCCATTGTGGAAGACGACGTCTATGCCTTGGCCGTGGATTCGTCCCTGCCGCCGTTATCCATGCTGGCTCCAGAGTTGGGATATTTCATCGCCGCCACATCCAAGGTGCTGTGCGACGGCCTGCGCGTGGCGTTTTTGTGTGTGCCACCGCAGGCGGTGCGCCGCCTTGAATCCGCCATCGAGATGTCTGCCTGGAAGGCCGCCGGTCTGATGGCGGAAATTACCTCCATCTGGATCAGCGATGGTTCCGCCATGCGCATTGTGGAGGCCAACCGCACCGAGGCCGCGGCGCGCAACGAACTGGCGCGTGAGGTCCTGGGCAAGGATGCCTTCAGGGGGCAGACCACCGGCAGCTATATCTGGGTGCCCATGCCCCGGGGGTGGCGGGCTGTTGATTTTGCCGAGACCGCAGCGGAGCGGGGCGTTATCGTGGCCCACACCGAACATTTTGCGGTGGGTGGTTTGGGGGCCGAGCAGGGGGTGCGAGTCTCCTTGTCCGGGGTGCGTGACCGCGCCACATTGAAGCGTGGATTGGAGACTCTGGCCGAGATGTTGAAGCTGTAAAAACGAGTCCATAAATTTCAATTTTGCTATTGTAACAAGCTGTAATATATGATATTATAAAAAATAACTTGAAATATCAGCTTCTCTCTGCTATAAGTCACGGTTCACTCTATCTGACAATCTATTCGAATGGAGAATAACCGATGACCCGTAAAGACCGTACCGAAGGCATTTATTCTCGGCGCGAGGTACTCGACGAGTCCGAGCGCAAGCAATACTATGCCATCCAGCTCAAGGAACTGCTGACCTACGCCTACCGCTATTCCGAAGACGTGAAGAAGCGTTTCGACCGGGCGCAGTTCAATGTGGACAAGTTCAAGACCCTGAACGACCTGAAGCACATCCCCATCCTCAAGAAGAAGGAACTGATCTTCCTGCAGTCCATGGGACCGCGTCTTGGCGGGCTGCTGACCAAGGATCTGGGCGAACTGCGCCGCGTGTTCCTGTCCCCCGGACCGATCTTTGATCCCGAAGACAGAAGTGATGATTACTGGGGATGGACCGAGGGCTTCTACGCTGCCGGTTTCCGTACTGGTGATCTGTCTCAGGTGACCTTCAACTATCACCTGACCCCCGCGGGTCTGATGTTCGAAGAGCCTCTTCGTAATCTGGGTTGCTCCGTGGTGCCTGCCGGCCCCGGCAACACCAATACCCAGCTTGAGATTCTGCAGAAGCTGCGCGTCACCGGCTATGTCGGTACCCCCAGTTACCTGATGCACCTGGCCCAGAAGGCCGAGGAAGCCGGGTTGAACCTGCGCAAGGATCTGTATCTGGAAGTGGCTTTCGTCACCGGCGAAAAGTTCTCCGAGAAGATGCGTTCCTCTCTGGAAAAGAAATTCGACCTCATCATGCGCCAGGGCTACGGCACTGCCGACGTGGGCTGCATCGGTTATGAATGCTTCCACACCACCGGCCTGCATATTGCCAACCGCTCTTTCGTGGAGATCTGCCACCCCGACACCGGCATCCCCCTGAAGGATGGCGAAGTGGGTGAGATCGTGGTCACGGCCTTTAACAAGACCTATCCGCTGATCCGCCTCGCCACCGGCGACCTGGGTTACATCGACCGTTCCCCCTGCCCCTGTGGGCGTACTTCGCCCCGTTTGGGCGGTATTGTGGGCCGTGTGGACACCACCACCCGCATCAAGGGCATGTTCGTTTACCCCCATCAGGTCGAGCAGGTCATGGCCCGCTTCGAAGAAGTCAAGCGCTGGCAGATCGAAGTCACCAACCCCGGTGGCATCGACGAGATGGTTCTCTACGTGGAGGCCAGCAACTTCAAGCGCGAGGACGAGATGCTGCATGACTTCCGCCAGCAGATCAAACTGCGCCCCGAGCTGAAGATTGTGGCTCCCGGTACTCTGCCTCCGCAGATTCGGCCCATCGAAGACAAGCGCAAGTGGGATTAACAGACGGGCTGTAGACGCACGTTTGTTTTGTTACTGCTAAAAGGGCAGACCCTCGTGTATTTCAGATACACGTCGGGCCTGCCCTTTTTTTGCGCCTCACATCCGTACGCCTTCAACCCGTCTGTTGGTAGGGAGCCGAAGTGCGTTTTGTGTCGGTAAGAATTGAAGCCGCTTGCTGGTAGCTTGGAGCAAGATACACATTGTGCCTGCCCTTTTTTTGCGCCTCGCCCTCACGGCTCACTAGGCTCTCAAACGGGGCTGGCTGCTTGTAGATGCATGTCTGCTTAGTTGCTCCAAAATAATTGGATCGGTATGGTGTTGAATCTCCGTGCAAGGTGGGCTTGTCTCCGTGTTGCCGAGCCGCTACTATGGCATTGTTTGAACGACTCGATAACGCAGGACAGGACATGACTTTGATAAAAACTTTTCGCCTCTGGATTGTCGCCATTGTTGTGGCAGCGGTCCTGGGCGGTTGCGCTACAACCCCCATGCCTATGCAAGACATACTCCCTGGTGATTTGTTCGAACCCGGCGGCGAGGCCCTGTCCACGGCCCAGTTGACCGAACGGGTTCGAAGTACGGCCTATGTGCTGTTGGGCGAGGGCCATACCGTGGCCTGTGACCATCGCGTGCAGGCCGACATCTTGGCCGCGCTTGCCGATGTCGGTTTGGTCTCTGCACTCGGGTTGGAGATGGTCCCCATGGACAAGCAGCCCGTGCTGGATCGCTTCAATGCCGGTGAAATCAACGTGGACGATCTTGGAAAGGAATTGGATTGGAAAGCGATCTGGGGTCATTCCTACGCAGGTTACGCCCCTGTGTTTCGCGAGGCTGCCGAGCGCGGGGTTCCATTGTTTGCCCTGAACGTTCCCAAGCGGGTGGTGAGAGCCGTGTCCGCCAATGGACTGGATGGTGTGGAAGAGGCCGACCGCCAGTATCTGCCCTCGCGCATTATCCCTCCCACCGACGATCAGGTCGATTCACTGCATGAAGAATTCGAGCGGCATCAAGGCATGATGACCGAGCGCAAAATCAAGGATGAGGAAGAGCGGTTCCTGTTGATTCAATCCCTGTGGGATACGATCATGGCCGAGAATGCCGTGGCCGTGCGCGGGCGTTTGGGCGGAACCATGCTCATTCTGGCTGGCTCCGGGCACGTGGAATACAGCTGGGGCATCCCGCATCGTCTGCATGCGCTGGATGCCGATGCCGGAGTGTTGACCATCATGCCCTGGCGTGGGCTGGATGATGTGGATGCCGAGGCTGGGGATCTCTTTTTTTACTGTGCGTTGACGCATTCGTCGCGTCTTGGGTTCACGCTGGAACAGTTCCCCGGTTATGCCGAGGTTGTGGCTGTGGCTCCGGAGACCAAAGCTGCCAAGGCCGGATTCATGCCCGGTGATCGCATCGAGACGGTGCAGGGCATGGAGGCCGAGGATTTGTGGGTGCTGCACAAGGCCGCAATTCAAGCCAAGAAGGATGGGGTGCCGCTGAATTTCGTCGTGCTGCGTGGGGAGGAGCGGGTCTCATTGTCCCTGCCTTTGTCGCACGGTAAGCCCGAGGGCGAGTAGCGGCACATGCCCGAATTGCCCGAGGTTGAAACCATTGCCCGAGGGTTGGCAACCGATCTTGCCGAGGCATCCATCTCCGGCGTTCGGTTGCTGGAGTCCGGGTCCCTGTCCACGGGAACCGGAGCGTTAGGCCACGATGAATTCCTGGCCGAGTTGCCCGGGGCACGCATCCTGCGGGTCCGGCGCCGCGCCAAGGTGTTGTTTATGGACCTTGCCACCGCCAAGCGCCCACTCCTGCATCTGGCCTTTCACCTGCGCATGACCGGTCGGCTTACTGTGGAACCCGCGCAGACCGAGCCCCGGCCCCATACCCGCATCGTCTTTGATCTTGCCGATGGCAGGCATCTGTTTTTTGCGGACGTCCGCAAGTTCGGATCGTGTCGGGCCATGCCGTTGGAAGGTCTGCCGCACTGGGCATTCTGGGCTACCCTCGGGCCAGAGCCGCTGGAGATCAACGCCGAACAGTTTGCGGGTCTGTTCAAGGGCCGCCGGGGGGGCATCAAGGCCCTGCTGCTCAACCAAAAATTCATCGCTGGTATTGGCAATATCTACGCCGACGAATCCCTGTTCCGGGCGGGTATCCGCCCCGATGCTGCGGCCGATCGTGTGTCGCGGGCGCGGCTCATGCGTCTGCACCAAGAGTTGGTGGAAGTCCTGAACGAGGCCATTGCCGCCAATGGCTCCTCCATCAGCGATTACGTCAATGCCCGGGGTGATGCCGGAGCCTTTCAGAATGATTTCAGGGTCTATGGCCGTGCGGGGCAGCCGTGCCGCAATTGCCAAACCCTACTTGCCAAGCGTACGGTGGCGGGCCGGACAACAGTCTTCTGTCATAAGTGCCAACGGTAGGCCGCCCGAGAGCAGCTGTCTGCTTTGTTGCTGCGGGAAAGATGAAATCTCACGTATGTCTTGATACGCTTCGATTTCGTCTTCCTCTTGCGCCTCGCATCCGACCACTCTGGGACAGCCTGCGGGGAATGTGCTCTGAACGGCCTGCGAAGAAAATAGTGTGTCTGTCGGACCGCCGTAGGGTGAGCAGCTTGTGAAGAAGGGAAGAGCCGTGGGGCACTCAATGGACGCTCCCGAGTATTGATTGTAGATGGCGAAGATCATAATCGAATAAGTTTAAGTAGGATTCCCAAGGTGTTGATTCCCTTTGGTTATTAATCGGGGGCGGTACCTCCGGCAGTCGGAGATCAGATTGAACAGTCATTCCAAGACCGTCGCAAAAAATGCCGCAGTGGTGGGCGGGGCCACGTTGGCCTCACGCATCCTCGGCTTTTTGCGTGACCTGATCATTGCCTTTGCCTTGGGTGCAGGGCCGATGGCGGATGCTTTTTTCGTGGCCTTCCGTCTGCCCAATCTGCTGCGGCGACTGTTCGGCGAAGGGTCGCTGACCATGGCTTTTGTGCCGGTCTTCACCCGGACTCGTGAGGACTCGGGCGAGGCCGAGGCCCATACCTTTGCCCGGTCGGCCCTTGTCTGGCTGGTGTTGATCCTGGGCGTGATTACGGCCTGTGCTGGACTGCTGGCCAAGCCGCTGGTCCTTGTCGTCGCACCGGGCTTTGCGGATGACCCGCAACTGGTGGCCGTGACAGCGGAACTGGTGCGTATCTGCTTCCCCTACATCATTTTCATCTCCGGGGTGGCCCTGTGCATGGGCATCCTCAATTCTTCAGGCCATTTTCTGGCTCCGGCTCTGGCCCCGTGCATACTCAATACGGTGCTCATTGCCTCGGCTCTGGCGGGTGTGGCCATGGGCTGGAGTGTGCCGCATTGTCTGGCTTGGGGCGTTGTTCTGGCGGGCCTTGGGCAATGGTTGTTGCAGCAGCCGTATCTGGCGCGTCTTGGCTTTTCGTGGCGCGGGCCGTGGTCGTTTTCCAATCCGGGAGTCAAGAAGACCGGCAAGCTGATGTTGCCCACGGTCTTCGGCGCGGCAGTCTATCAGATCAACATTATTCTGGGCACGGTGCTGGCCTCATTCCTGGCCGTGGGTAGTATTTCGTATCTGTACTACGCTGATCGGTTGGTACAATTCCCCCTTGGCGTGTTCGGGGTGGCCGTGTCTACTGCGGCGTTGCCGAGCCTGTCTCTGCTGGCGGCCAAGGGGCAGATGGATGATTTTCGTCAGACATTGTCCGCCAGTCTGCGCCTGACCTTATTTATCAGCCTGCCTGCCGCGGCCGGCCTCATAGGCCTGTCCGAACCCATTGTCTCATTGCTCTTCGGGCGCGGGGCCTTCAGCGCCGAGGCCGTGAGCATGACTGCCTGGGCGTTGGTGGGATACGGCGTGGGCCTGCCTGCCTTTGCCATGGTCCGCCCGTTGGTTTCTGCCTGCTATGCCTTGCAGGATACCCGGACCCCGGTGCGAGCCGCCGTAGTCAGTCTGCTGGTCTATGTGATCTCGGGCGTGACTCTGATGCAAGTCATGGATCATGTGGGACTGGCTCTTGCGACGACGATTTCCTCGTGGGTCAATGCCGGATTGCTGTTGCGCGGGCTGAATCGCCATCTGGGCCGCTGGGCTGATTTCTGGCGACAGGTGGCGCTGTTTGTCGCCTTGTCGCTGGTCATGGGCGCGGCGGCATGGCTGACCATCGGGCTTGGCCGTTGGGCTGTGGCATTGGTCCCCCTCTGGGGCGTGGGCTACGGGGTGGCGACCTGGCTGCTCAAAGTGCCAGAGGCGAGGATGGTGGTGGATGTGCTACGCCGCAGATTGGGGCGCTAGGGCCGCTGGGAAATGCACGTTTGCTGCGTTGCTGCGAACAAGGCTAAATCTCGTGTACGCTTATATACACATCGATCTCGTATAGTTCTTGCGACTGCCTGAAACCGCCCTGACGAGACTTTCCTTCCAAGGTTAAAGCGGTTACAACGTCGGCCAAACGGAGACACTATTCATGTCCGAAATATTTCTGATCAAGATCTCCGGTGAGGACAAGCCGGGCATCATGTCGCACATGTCCCGCATTCTGGCGGATTATGGCGTGCGTATCCTCGACCTTGGCCAGGCCGTGATCCACAACACCCTGTCCTTGGGCATGATCATCGATATTCCCGAGGCACAGGGTTCCGCCCCCATCCTCAAGGATTTGCTCTACGGAGCCAACGAACTGGGCGTGAAGCTGAAGTTCGTGCCCGTGACCGAGGCCAAGCATGAGGACTGGGTCCAGGCCCAGGGCCGCAAGCGTTATATCGTGACATTGCTCTCGCGCGAGATCGGGGCCGAGCAGATTGCCCGGGTCACCGGGGTGATGACCGATGTCGGTTTGAATATCGATTTCATTTCCCGCCTGTCTGGACGTATCTCCCTGGTCAAGCCGGATGCATTGCCCAGAGCCTGTGTGGAATTCTCCGTGCGTGGTGAGCCCAGCGACATGTTACAACTGCGGTCGGCCTTCATGGATATTACCGGCGAGTTGGGCGTGGACATCTCCTTCCAGGAGGACAATGTCTATCGTCGTAATCGTAGACTGGTGGCTTTCGATATGGACTCCACCCTGATTCAGGCCGAGGTCATCGACGAACTGGCGCGCAAGGCCGGGGTTGTGGACGAAGTCTCGCGCATCACCGAATCCGCCATGCGTGGGGAGTTGGATTTCAAGGAAAGCCTGCGAGAGCGTGTGGCCCTGCTCAAGGGATTGGATGCCTCGGTGCTGGAAGAGGTGGCAGAAGAGGTGCCCTTTACCGAGGGTGCCGAACGCCTGGTCTCCAACCTGAAGAAGTTGGGTTACAAGATAGCCATTCTTTCGGGGGGATTCACCTATTTCGGACAGCATCTGAAGCGCAAGCTGGGGGTGGACCACGTCTACGCCAACGAATTGGAGATCAAGGACGGAAAGCTCACCGGCAAGGTCGTGGGCGAGATCGTGGACGGCAAGCGCAAGGCCGAACTGCTTGAAGAAATCGCACTGACCGAGGACATCAGCCTGCAACAGGTGGTTGCCGTGGGTGACGGAGCCAACGACCTGCCCATGCTGGGGGTCGCAGGGCTGGGCATCGCCTTCCATGCCAAGCCCATTGTGCGCGAAGGCGCGCGACAGGCCATTTCGACGCTGGGGTTGGACGGCATTCTCTATCTTCTCGGGCTGCGGGATCGCGAAGCCGAATAGTTGGCTGTTGAAAAACGCACGTTTGCTTCGTTGCGGTGAAAGCGGTTTTGGCGTGACCGGGAAAGGCTCAGGGCCAATTGTTTCTGCCAGCCCCTGAGGGTACTGAAATGAACGCATCCCAGAATCCCGACATTCTCTCTGCCCGCGAGTATTTTCCGCGTGGCATGTCTCAGCCCGAGTCGGGCTTTCGTTTTTCCATGGACGCCTTGCTGCTGGCCTGTTTTGCCCCTGTGGGTGGTGCAGCTCATGCCGTGGATTTGGGCTGTGGTTGCGGGGTGGTGGGGCAGGGCTGGATGCTGCGTCAGCCGGAAGCAGACCCGGTGGTCACCGGGCTGGATGTGAATCCGCAGATGTTGGACTGCGCAGCTGCCAATGCCGTGAGTTTGGGATTGGAAGATCGGTATGCCGTTGTCCGTGCCGACGTGTCCGCAGTGCGGATCGATCCCGATCTGTCTCCTGAATCTTGCGATCTGGTATTATGCAATCCACCATACCGCGAGCCGGGCACGGGTCGTCGCCCGGCTGATCATGGGCGTGACACGGCAAGGTTTGAGGCCGTGGCCCCCATCGCTGCCTTTGTGGAAGCGGCCTCCTATCTGCTCAAGAATCGCAAGCGCGCCTGCTTTATCGGCCTGCCCGAACGCCTGCCCGAGCTATTGACCGACATGCTTACCCAGCGGCTGGCGCCCAAGCGTCTGCTGTTGGTGCATTCCCGCGTGGATGAACCCGCCCGCCTTGCTCTGGTAGAAGCCGTGAAGAATGGTGGGCCGGGGCTGGTGGTGGAACCGCCGCTGGTCGTCTACCAGGGGCAGGGTGCGAAGTCCTGCCTGACCCCGCAGGCATTGGAGTATTGTCCATTTCTTGTTTGTAACGGCTAAACGACGGAGGGGGGATGCGTAACCATGCTAAAATTGGGGAATTGTACAGAGGGTTTGATGGGTACATCAATAAGATTTATGGTTTTTATTTAGATTCGTTGGTTGGGTTTCAGGCGGTAAGAAATACTGCTGAGGATTACCTCGATGGATTAGCCGTTTTTGCAGATGATGATTTTGATGACTATAAGGAATTACTGTCATTTTCATATCGAGATATTTTGAATGATCCTATCGTTGAAAATCAATTGCACACTCCAAATACTGGCGACGTCATTTCGAGAAATGCTGAAGATGGTGCAAATTATATTGCTTTAGGGCAAATGTGTTTGGTTATGGTCTATTCGTATTGGGATGAATATACCCGTCCTGAATTTGCGAAGGCAATGGGGTATATTAATGGTGATGAGAGTGGTGATGAAAAGAGAAGGATTATAAACAATGAAGTGAGATATGATTTTTGGGGTGATATTCGATATCTTCGCCAATCGATTGTCCACTGCCGAGGAATTGCAAATTCAGATTGCGCTAAGTTGAAAAGGATCAAATGCTTCAAGCCGGGCGATGAAATTGTGATTACACCAAGGTTGATGCGTCGTCTTTTTCAGGTGATGGTTGCTCACAATAATGATTTATTTAAGTATAGTTTGCCGGAATCACCTTCAATAGTTCTTAAATCGTGAAAAAAAGCCGCCGCCCCTTCCGGAGCGACGGCCTGTTTGATTCTTCAGGGGAGCCTTACAGCGAATGCTGAATCTCCTCACGCAGGGTAAACAGCACATTGTACTGGGACTTCAGTTCTTCCATCATGGTCTTTTGCAGGGCCTTGTCCATGTCTTGGATGCGGACGAAGACTCGGCGGGTGGGTGCGTCTTCCGGCTCATAGGCAGTCAGGATGCTCATGATGCGGGCGTTGTGCTTGTTGAGCAGGCCCACAAGACCACCCAGGGTGCCCTGGTCGTCGGGCAGGTCGATGGCGACCTGGAATCCGCCGTGGAGCACGCCGGTAATGGAAATCAGGACTTCGAACACGTCGGATTGGGTGATCACGCCCACAAGCTTGCCTGCGTCGTCCACCACGGGCAGTCCTCCGACCTTGGTGTCCAGCATCAGCACGGCGGCCTTCTCAACGGACTCGCCTTCCTGGATGGTGACCAGGTTGGTGGACATGATATCCTGGACCTTGATCTCTGAGAGCAGGTAGTACAATTCATGAACGTCCAGGGTTGTGGCCTTGGACGGTGATGCTTCCTTGATGTCGCGATCAGTGACAATACCGAGCAGGATGCCGTTCTTGTCCACCACGGAAAGACCGCGCACGTTCTTGTCCTTCATGACCTTGGATGCACGCATCATGGAGGTTTCAGGGGTCACTGTGACGGGTTCCTTGCTCATCCAGTTGCCTACGAGCATATCTCAGGCCTCCTTGGTTTGGTCGATCCCCGCTATCCTGAGGGGGAATGGGTGACTGCTGGTTTTCTATCCGTTTTTCGGCTAGTTGCCGATGTAATCTTTCTGTAAAATCTCATAGGTGAAGATTCTTTTCAATCAGTAAAGTGCATTGTGTGCGACTCATACGTGCAGAGTGGGGATTGGGTGCATGGCAAAGCTGTTCATCGACTGCCGGTTTGGTCTGGGTGGAGACATGTTTCTGGCCGCCCTTGCGGATATGGGGCTGAACCTGCAACCGTTGGTGAAAGCCCTGGGACAGGCTGGTATCTCCATTGCTCTGGATGCGCCGGAGGTGCGGGTTCACGGCTTGGCTGGCCGGAGGTTGTCCATTGATGCACCGGGGGTGCAACCCCTGCGGCACCTGCCGGAAATTATGAGTATCGTGGAGAGGCTGCCGCTGTCCGAAGTCGTGCGCGGGCGCGTTGCTACGGCTTTTGTGCGTCTCGCAGAGGTGGAGGCAAAGATGCATGGCATCGGCGTGGACGAGGTGCACTTTCACGAAGTGGGTGCCGTGGACACGCTGATCGATGTTGCGGGTGCGTTTTACGGGTTGGAAGCTCTGGGTGTGACCCGGGTGCTGTGTTCGACGCTGCCCTGGTTTGGCGGCAAGGTGGAGTGTGCCCATGGTACGTTGCCCCTGCCTGCGCCAGCGACTCTGGAACTGATGAAGGGCAAGCCCGTGTCACCTACGGAGTTCGAGTTGGAAATCCTGACCCCCACCGGCGCACTGATCATTGATCAGGTCGTGGACGAATTCGTACACGGTCCCGAAGGCGTTGTGCGGCAGGTGGGGCGCTCCTTTGGCACTCATGATCTGGGGCAAGGCTGCGGTGGACTCCGGTTGGTGCTACTGGATGAACACTAGCCCGTCGGGGAAACCTGTTTGGTTCCAGACGATCAGGCTCTTAAATAGAGATTCTCTAGAATATCTTTAGATTCACAGCGAAGCACGATGGTCATACCCGAATGGATAACGTCGACCTGCTCTCCATCCAGTTTTTCCAAGGCATAATCCCCCGCTGCGATGATGGGGCGTTTCAGCCCGGGCTTGAGGACTGTGATGGGCCTGTCCACATTCCAGCGGTGGCGCACGGCCACTTCCCAGGCATTGTCCGCTCGGCGGGCCAGAACCCGAGCCAGAATGGGGCGCGGGGCCTCGGCCTGACCATACAGCGCCTTGCGCCCTGGCAGGAAGAAGCCTGTTCCCAATGGGCGCGAAGCCGTGTTCATGAGTTCATCCAGGTACAATCCCGGGCGGAAGATTCCGGCCCGGAAATCAGCCATGGCCGTGGCATAGGCGTCCACGGCGTGGACCAGATAGCCGCCGGATTTCATGCGTCCTTCGATCTTCAGGGCGGCCAGCCCCGTGCGCATGAACCAGGGCACGTATTTGATCAGGCACAGGTCCTCGGGGGCGAAGATGGAGGTGTGCCCATCCTCCTCCACGGCTTCCCAGGTGTCTTGCCCCTGGCGCGTGGATTCTTCCAGGCGTACGGCAGTGGTCTTGTACTGGAAACGGCAGGGATGAGTGCATAACCCCTGGTTGGCTGAGCGTCCGTTCATGTGTGCCGAAAGCATGCAGCGGCCCGAAATGGCCATGCATTGGGCACCGTGCACAAAGGCTTCCAGTTCCAGGTCCGGGCACTGGCGCGCAATGGCGCCCATGGACCGCAGCGATAATTCCCTCGCCAGATTCACTCGCGAAACGCCCATCTCCTGCCAGAACGCAGCGGATTCGGCATTGGCGGTGTTGGCCTGTGTCGAGAGATGCAGCGGCATCTCCGGCAGGATGCGCCGGGCGAGCGCCAGCACGCCGGGGTCTGCGATGATCAATCCGTCCGGGGCCTGATTCCCATGGAATTCAGAGAGGCGTTCCAGGGCGTCGCGCACAGCCGGCATCTGCTCCTGGCGGGGCAGGGCGTTCATGCAAACATAGGCCCGGGCACCGGCTTCATGGGTCAGCCTCAGGCCTTCGGCCAGTTCGTCCCAACTGAAACCGGCGCTGGGAGCGCGCAGGTTCAAGGCCGGGCCACCTAGGTAGACGGCATCTGCACCATAGGTCAGAGCGGTGGTGAGTTTTTCGCGGTTGCCGGCCGGGGCCAGCAGCTCAGGCAGAGAGATATTCATATTAGACAGGCAGCCCTTGCTTGGCTCTGGCTTCCTTCATGGCCTCCAGCAGGGCGTAAGGCACGTGCAGTCCGCCTCGGCCCTTGCCGAGACTGATGTCGGGCTTGACCGTGCCGTGAAAGTCCGAACCACCGGAAGCCAGCAGATCCAGGTCTTTGACGAGTTTACCATATTTTTCGGTCATGGTGCGGGTATGCTCGGTGTAGATGACCTCGATACCGTCCAGGCCCATCTCCTTGAGATCCTTGATGCGTCGGGCCTCAGGTTCGCCGTCCAGCTTGAGGGTATAGGGATGGGCCAGAATGACGGTGGCGCCTTCTTTCTTGAGCAGGGGGATGGCTTCCTCGGGAGTCAGCTTGTCCTTGGGCAGATAGGCTCGTCCGCTGTCGCCGATATAGACGTCAAAGGCATTCTGGACGCTGTCTGCTCCGCCGGCTTCGATGATGGCTTTGGCAATGTGCGGGCGGCCCACTGTGCCGTCTCCGGCAATCTCCAGAACGCGCTCGTAAGTCACATCCAGCCCCAGGGACTGGAGTTTGTCGCAGATGCGTGTGTTGCGACTTGCACGGCGTTCGCGCAGCCATTCCAGTTTGGCATTCAGTTGAACGGGGTTAGGCGGCAGAAAAAGCCCCAGAATGTGCATGAATCCGGTGGCCGAATCCACGGCCAGTTCGCAGCCGGGGATGATCTCCAGATCGTGTTCGACTCCGGCGGCAAGGGCTTCGGGCAAACCGTCGGTGATGTCATGATCCGTCAGAGCCAAGGCTCTGAGCCCACTTCGTTTGCCCAGAGCCACAAGTTCCGTGGGGGTTAGGGTGCCGTCTGAAATGGTGGAATGCGTATGGAGATCGATGCCGGGCATGTGCGGCTCCTTGTTCTTGCTGCTGAACGTTGATGGTCCCTTGTTGCTAGGGCATGGAAAACCGGGTGTCAACGACGCCTTGAGGCCAAGGCGCAAAGCGGGTATAGCTGAACCCACTCGAGAAGGAGGAATGAAATGACGCTGAACAAGGAACTGTTGGATATTTTGGCCTGCCCCAAGTGCAAAGGCGAGATTGGCCTGCTGCCGGCACAGGATGGCCTGCACTGTGCGCAGTGCCAGGTTGTTTACCCCATCAAGGATGAAATCCCCATCATGCTGGTGGAAGAGGCCATAGCCGAAGCCGAGTGGCCCGGTGGGGTGGCGCAGGATTAACTGCCGCTTTATTCTTTTTGCTTTGATCATGAAACAGGCCCGGCGCATTGCACCGGGCCTGTTTCAGGTGTAGCGTTCAAGTCTTGGTTGTTCGTTTGATTTTTCTTCTCCCCTGCCCGACTTTTTCGACCTCTCTTGACAACCTTTTCGGCCTGCTTATTTTAATCATCGAACACGAACTTCTGTTAACATTACGGAGGTTACAGAAATGGTGATTGATTATGGTTCCTTTTATGACGTCCCGCGTTGGGACAAGTTGTTCCAGGATTTTTTCGGTCCCACAAGCCTCAGCCAGCGCAGGGTTGCCTATCCGCCACTGAACATCAGTGAGACCGAAGATGCCATCCAACTGCGCGCCCAGATTCCCGGGATCAGCATGGAAGACATCGAGCTGACTCTGACGGACAAGAATCTGGTCATCAAGGGTGAGCGAAAGGCCCCCGAGGGCAAGTATTTTCGTCAGGAGCGTCCGGCGGGTGCCTTTCAGCGTGTGATCACCCTGAACGTGCCTGTGGAACGCGACCAGGTTCGCGCTACGCTGAAGGACGGCATTTTGGCGATCGACCTGCCCAAGGCCGATTCGGTAAAGCCCAAGAAGATCGATATCGCAGTTTCCTAGGAGGTCAAGAGTCATGACAAACGACATCCAAAAGCACGAAGAGAATCTGCCCCGCTATCGTCAACCCTCCGATATTCTGGAGCGCGAGGACGGCTTTCATATCTTCATGGACGTCCCCGGTGTTGCCAAGGAGGATTTGATCATCGATCTCAATGAAAACGAGTTGGTCGTTACCGGGCGTGCTTGCTTCGAGCCCGGAGCCGACGAGAAGTTCATCGAGGTCGAGTTCGGTGGGTGCGAATATCGCCGGGCCTTCAAGCTCTCCAACACCGTAGACCGCGAAAAGATCAAGGCCAACGTGGATAACGGGGTGCTGGAGTTGCACCTTCCCAAGGCCGAGAAGGCTGTGCCTAAGCGGATTGAGATCAAGGCCGGATGATCGGGAGGTTTTGAGCAGCCATCTGCTTCGTTGCCGTAGGGATTTCAAGCCCTAGCGTATGCCAAATACGCGGCGAGCTTGAAATTCCTTTGCGCCTTGCATCCGACCACCCAAACCTCTCCCGGTCCGGTTGCGGTTCCGAACTGCGCTTGAGCTTGGTATCTTACCGCAGATGAGAGAAGTGGATGCTTGGGAAAATGACTGACTGGAGCTGTCTTTCTGGCAGCATGGAGAAGATGCAATACTAAATGAAGGACCGGCCCCTGAGTGGGGTCGGTTCTTTTTTGATTGCTCGACCTTGCACCAGGGCTTTTGCAGGGCTATGGAAACCATATGAAGATGATGCTTTTCAATGTGTTGCGCTGGGCGCCCCTGGCGGTTTTCCTGTGGTTCATGCGCAGTGGCGCCGGTGGTGTGGATTGGCGAATGGCCTATCTGACGGCAGGTGGCCTGGGTGTCGTGGTCCTGCTGATGGATATTGTTACCCGACGGATTGAGCCGTTGTATCTGGGCACCAACCTCTGGCTGATCAGTGGTGCCGTACTGTATTTGGTGGAATTCTGGACATCCCTTGGCTGGTATGCCCGGTTGGGTTCCGGGAGCCTGTTTGCGTGGGTGGCGTTGACCTCATTGGGAGTCTGTCTCTGGATAGTGCTTCGCGGGCGTAATGGCAGGAAGGATTCGGCCATTTTTTTTGGGGCCTCTGTTGTGGCTTTGGGAATTGCCGTGGCTTGCGGAGGCTCGGTGTTCATGGGAGGGACGCTGTCCTTCATGGGGCTGCTGGTACTGCAACAACTGCTCGCACGGGGGCGCGAACGAGCCTTGCAACGGGCTTCGTGATGGCGTAGCTAAACAGGCAGTATGACCAAGACTTACATCTTTCTTCCTCCTCTGCGAAAGGCCACTGGCGGTACCTATGTGCTGCATCAGGTGGCGGCGCATCTGCATGCGGGCGGTTTGCCCGTGTCTCTGGTCACGCGTGAAGGCGGTCATGAGGCCCCGGAGATCTCCCGGGATGTGCCCGTGATCTCATGGGACGCGTTGGCGTTGACTCCCGACGACCTTTGGCTTGTGCCCGAAGGCTGGGTTAATGCCCTGGCTCCCGGGCTTCAGGCCGGAGCAAGGACCGTGGTCTATGTTCAGAACTGGGCCTATCTGTTTTCCGCGCTGCCTCCTGGCGTGAGTTGGGACAAGCTGGACGTCTCGTTCCTGGCGGTGTCAGACCCTGTGGGTTGGTATATTCGTGAGTGCCTGGGGGGAGAGGTCCCCGTGCTGCGTCCGGGGATTGACCCCGAACGTTTCCAGGCGCCGGAGGTCCCCAAGGCCGTCAGTCCTGTGCGCGTGGCGTTCATGCCCCGCAAGAACAAGGCACTGGCCGCACAGGTCCGGGCAATGCTCGAAGCGCGAGCTGCGAGAACGCCGGGAGCGCCCGAGATCGAATGGTTGCCCATTGAGGGCCTGGAGCTGGACGGTGTGGCCGCGACACTGAAACGTGCACATATTTTTCTGGCCATGGGCTATCCAGAGGGCTGCCCACTGCCCCCGCTGGAGGCCATGGCCTGTGGCTGTCCGGTCGTCGGTTTTGGCGGTCTAGGCGGGTTTGACTACATGCGTCAGGCTGAAGACATCCCCGGCGCGGCCCAGCCGTGGTTCCCTCTGCGCGAGGTTTCCTGGGGCGGTAATGGGCTGTTCGCAGTGGATGCCGATGTGGCTGCTGCGGCGCTGGCTCTGGAACGTGTTGCCACATGGGTGGCACAGGAAGATCCACGTTATGCCCAGGCCGTGGAACAGGCGCGGATCACGGCGGCTGCCTATTCCGTGCAGCAGCAGCGTGAGGCTGTGCTCGCACTGTGGCCGAAGCTGTTGGGCTCTTTGTGATGCGTTCCCGCCCTTGGGGTGGGGTGATCTGAAAACATTGCGCCTGCGTCCGACGCAGGCCTTTTTATGGGATACGAAATGGGAAAGAAGAAGAACAAGAAGCCCAGAGAGTTGCCCGAAGCCCTAGGCTTGCCGACAGGTGGTGTGGAGACCCATGCCCATCTGGATATGGAGCCTTTTGCCGAAGATTTGGATGCCGTTCTGGACCGGGCCGAGGCCTGTGGTGTCGCACGGATTGGTCAGGTCTTTCTGGGGCCTGAGGCCTATGAGAAGGGGCGCGGGTTGTTCGAATCCCGGCCCGGGGTATTCTTCCTGCTGGGGGTTCATCCCCACGACGCCAAAGGCTGGACCGACGAGACGCTAAGCGCCATGCGTGCGGCTTTTGCTTCGGACTCGCGCCTGAAAGCCGTGGGCGAAGCCGGGCTGGATTATTATTACGACTATTCACCGCGCGACGTGCAGCGTCGGGTGTTTGCCGCACAGCTGCAACTGGCGTGCGAGGTCGATCGGCCGATGGTGGTTCATTCCCGCGATGCTCTGGACGAGACCTTTGAGGTTTTGGAGGCCGAAGGCTTCAAGGACAGGCCATTGCTCTGGCACTGCTTTGGTGGGGACACGGCCTTTGCGCGGCGGGTGCTGGACAACGGCTGGATGATCTCCATCCCCGGTGCGGTGACCTGGAAGAAGATGGACGAGCTGCGCGAGGCCGTGGAAATGATCCCCATGGACCGGCTGGTGCTGGAAACCGACTGCCCGTTCCTGGCCCCGGACCCGTGGCGCGGCAAGCGCAATGAACCCGCCTTTATCGGTTTTACGGCCCGGGCCGTGGCCGAGGCCAAGGGGCTGCCCTTGGAAGAGATTTGGCGGGTCACGGCGGAGAATGCGACGCGCTTTTTCAGGCTGGATGAGGAATAGCTCTTACGCTTTTGGGCAAGGGCTTAGTGGTGGTTGGGTGCGCCTCTTGCCTGGGGACTCATGAGATGAAAAATTATCTGCGTTCAATACTGGTTGGTGTGTCTACTGAAAGGTTTTTTGACGATTCATTTTGAGTTGATAGTGGAGAAAATGTATGCCCGACGCTAAAATCGAAAAAGTGGAAAAGCAGCTTCAACAAGTTTTTGGTGACGAAATGCCTGCCAACCCGACCAAGGACATCAGCGCCGCCTTACAGCTTGCGGAGTGCCTGGAGGCCAAGGGGTTTTCCTTTGCAATGAAGGACTGCTGCCCCAAGAGTCTGGACGATAGCCTGTGGCGGGCGGTGTTTTCCAAGGACGAGACGAAATTCATGGCTGAGGATGCTCAGTCGGCGGTGGCCATCTGTGTTGCTGCTGTGGACGCGTTGAGCAGCGAATAGTTTTTGAAGCTCCTGCCGTGCCCGAGATCAAGAGGCTGGCGGCGGAGGATATTGGCGAATCACGGCGGAAAGAGTGACGCGCTTTCTCGGGCTGGAGGTGTGAGGCGTGAAAGGGTTTCTTCTGACAGATCACAAGGCGAAGATTCGGTATCACGACTTGCTGGGCGATGGTCCGCCCATACTGTTTCTGCACGGGTTGGGCTGTTCTTCTTCCTTTGATTATCCCCAAGTCGCGGCATTCCGGGAACTGCAGCAGCACAGAAGAATCCTGGTTGATCTGCTTGGTTCCGGGTATAGCGATAGCCCGGAAAATTTCAGTTACTCCATGGCCGCGCACGCCAGTTGCCTTGAGCAGCTTATTGAGCACATGGGCTTGGATAATTTTTATCTCTACGGTCACAGCATGGGGGGAGCCATCGCCATCTCACTGGCCGGAAAGTGCGAACAACGGTTGAGTGGGCTGGTGCTCAGTGAGGCGAATCTGGACTCGGGTGGTGGCCTCTTCAGCAGACGAATTGCAGGTCATGAAGAGGGTGGCTATCTGGAGTCCGGTCATCAGACAATGATCAGGAATGCCAGGGCGAGTGCCTGTGAGGAATGGGCTGTTGGCCTTGAGGCAAGCTCTCCTGTCGCGGTATATCGGGAGTCGAAGTCGTTGGTGGATGGCGAGGCTCGCAGTTGGCGCCAGATATTGTATTCCTTGAACATTCCACGAACATTCATATTTGGACAAAAATCATTGCCCGACCCTGAGGAGTCCAGACTGAAAGCCAATGGCATCAATATCGAAATTGTTGATAATGCCGGACATTCCATGGCCTGGGACAACCCGGCCGGACTCGCTACGGCAATACAGCGTGGCATTCATTTTGCCGGGTAAGATAGAGAGGTCAATGAGCGCGAATCGCTGCTGAGCATTGCCAGGACGCAGCAAAGACAAGAATCACAAAGGGGGCCAAGTGGCCCCCTTTGTCTTGGTCATAGTGCTTGCGCTCTAGAAGTGAATTTCCTTGATGTCCCCGGCCTTCAACTGCATCAGGCCCCACGGGGTGCGACCATAGAACATGGTCTTGGGTGACATGGTCACTTTTTTGGTGCTGCCATCGCTGAGGACAATGGTGGCTGCCAGCTCCGAGCCCTGCTCGAACAGGGTCACGTTTTTTACCTTGGCAAAATCAATGGCCATGTTGGCTTTGCCCAGATGAACGGGCACCAGGGTCAGCCCTTCCACGGAAAAGTCAGACACCGTGAATGTGGTGTCTGTGTCGTCCAGGATGGTCACGGTAAAGGAACGGTCAGGTGCGGGGATTTTCTTGACGATATCGGTATCGCCAAAACCGCCCATGCCCATGCACAGCAGAGCCAGCGAAAGGACGGCGGTCAAGGCGGCAAGGCGTCGCAAAGCGTTCATCTAGGCTTCTCCAGTGGTTCGTGATGGCAGCGTGATTTCGGTGAAGGGCACCTCGTCGCGCATGGTCTCCAGGAATTCCCGGGTCTCGCGTTCGGTACCAGCTGTGTGCACCAGTTGCAGGACCGCAGTATGTTTATCCACTACACTTAAATAGGCCAGATTATCGTATGATTCAAGAATGAACTTGAAGAATGCGATGTCACTTGGGGCGATGCGCAGGTAGATGCGGCGCGAATCGTGTGGTTTCACCGCGTCGCGTGCATACTGGGCACTTTTTGCTTTGCCGATGCGTCGTCGCCTGACCATTAGAATACCTCATGCCCGTTGGCAGTGACCAGCACCATGTGCTCCCAGCGGATGCCGCCCCATTCGGGGTAGTACAGTCCGGGCTCCACGGTCACGATCATGCCGGGTTTGAATTCGCCGTTGGCCTTGGGGCTGACACTGGGGCCCTCGTGGGTTTCCAGGCCGATACCGTGCCCCAGAGCATGGGTGAAATGATCGGCCACGCCATAGGCTTCGAAGACGCCACGGGCTACGCGGTAGGCTTCGGCGATGGATTCGCCGGGCTGGATGACATCAATGGCGCGCTGTTGGGCCTCCTGTGTCTGCTCAAGGGCGCGTTTGAATTCGTCCGAGGGCGAGTTGCCGACCCAGAAGGTCCTGGTCTGGTCCGAGCAGTAGTCATCCAGGCGGCAGCCCTTGTCCAGCAGCACGGAACAGTTGTCTGTGATCTTCCTGTCGCCGGGGATGGCATGGGGCAGTGCGCCGTTGGTGTCCACCGCTGCGATAGTGGAGAACGACAGCTCGGAGGCACCCTGGTCGCGATAGAGCTTTTCCACTTCCCAGGCCAGTTCCTTTTCCGTCATGCCCGGGGCAGCGATCTTTTGCGCCTGCTCGAAGACTTTGTGGTTCAGGGCACAGGAGCGGCGCATGATGTCGATTTCAGCGGGTTCCTTGATGTATCTGAGCTTTTCGACCAGGCCGGACAGAGGCTTGAGTTCGGATTTGCGCTCAACGAGGCGAGAGTGGAAATCAAAACTAACAGCGGAGCTTTCGAATCCGACTGGGCCTGGGCAGAGCTCCTGCAGGAAATCTCCCATCTGCTCGTGCGCGGGCGGGCGATAGATGAAAATTTTGTCTTCGTCCCACAGGCGCTTTGCCGCGTCATGATAGCGCGAATCGGTCAGCAGCCAGTCCCCGGCCTTGCGGGTGATCAGCAGCATGCCTGCGGACTCGTTGCACTGCGGGTTGTGCAGTTCGAAGCCGGACAGGTAATAGCGGTTGGCAGCGTGGGACACGAGCAGGGCGTCGACTCCCTTTTCCTCAAGGGTGGCGCGGAGCTTGTCGCGGCGGGCGGTATAGGTCTGTGTGTTCATGCCAGGTCTCGTGATTGTTGTGGTTGGGCGGGAAAGGGCCCCGTCAAGGCCGCTCTATAACGCTTCGCTTTCGGCAGTGCAACGCGTCAGACCTGCCTGGGGCTGGCGTGTTCTGTTGCCTGGAGTGTTTTGGTTCATGACCAGTGGGTGAGCATGCGTACAGCTTCGGTGCCGTCACTGCGGATCAGGGTATGCAACATCGTGTTCGGCTCCACGCCCGTGGCGCAGCCTGCTGTGGCTCTCTCTCCGGGCAGAATTTCGGCCCTGAAGGCAATATCCACCACCGAGGGTTGGAATCGGGGCCTGCCATTTGGGATGGGTTCCAGCCCCCATTTGAGGAGATGCACATTGTTGACGTGCCCGTTCTGGTCCTGGTCTGCCGCTCGGGCGGTGACAATGGCTTCATGCTGCGTTGCCTGGAGCTTGGGCAGTGATTTGGCCGTGAACTCGCAGGCCCGTTCATCCTGATTGGGGAAGCGTTCCAGTACGAAGTCAGGCATGGAACCCAGGCGGCGAGTGGCGAGGTCCAGAGCCACCCAAGAGGAGGTGCCGGTGCCGATGATGGCTCCGCTTTCGTCGGTCAAACGGTAATCGCGGGCTGCACGCCGCTTGTTTCTGGTGGTTGGCCAGGTACAGACGGTGATGGTTTCGCCGTAGACCGGGTAACGTTCCATGCGGATGCACAGGCGCGAAAGTACCCAGGCCACTCCGGCCTTGACCATCTCCTTATTGGAAAAGCCCAGCCGTCCGGCGTGGATGGTGGCGGCTTCCTGCAGCCAGTCGGCGATGGTTCCGATGCTGGTGGTGTAGTCGGCTGTTGTTTCATAAATACGGACCTTGAATGGTTCCGTGTATGTTCGGGTCATGAAAAGCTACTCCGCAGGGTGAGTCTTGAGTAATTTTGCGGCAAAGGCTGCGGCTCCGAATCCATTGTCGATATTGGATACCGTGATGCCGGGAGAGCAGGAGTTGAGCATGGCCAACAGGCTGGAAATGCCCCCAAGGGGATTGCCACTGTTCTGCGAGCTGGGCACGGCGATCACTGGCGTAGGCAGAAGGCCCGCCAATACGCTGGGCAGTGCCCCATCCATCCCGGCTACGGCAATGACTACCTGTGCGGCCCGCAGGGCAGGCAGATGCGGTGTTAGCCGATGGACGCCAGCAACGCCCACATCGGCGATGAGGCCGCAGTCCAGTCCGAAGAATCGCGCGCAGCCATAGGCCTCCAGAGCGACGCTCAGGTCCGATGTTCCGGCCGTAGCCACCAGCACTTCGCCCCTTTGAGGCCAAGGGGGAGTCAAGCCGAGGTCAGCTCCCAGAGCGAACAGGCCCGAGAGTTCGTGATAGTGTCCATTTGGGAAGGTCTGGGTCAGGGCCGTGGCGGCACCATTGCCGACTCTGGTGGCCAGCACAGGGCCGTGATCCTGAAGTCCCTGGACGCAGGCCACGATTTGCGCAGGAGTTTTGCCCGTGGCAAAGACCACCTCGCCCAATCCCGTGCGCGAAAGGCGATGGGCGTCCAGATTGATGCCTTGTGCCAAGTCGCCGAGCGGGCGGTTCTGGAATTGACCAAGGGCTTCATCGGGTGACAAGAGCCCCTTGGAGACCTGTTCCAGAACATCATGAATATTTTTTTCGGTCATGTTTGTACTCTTTGTTCTTGAAATATTGCCCGAAACTAGTTGAGCGCCAAGGGTAGGTCAATAGCATCGTCGTGTTTAAAGCGCCTCGTAGCAGCGTGAAACACTTCGAATTGGTGCTTGAGGGCAATGCGATAAACGCTCGTGAAAAGATGAAGGAGTGTTTTGATTCCCGAAGGAAGCATGCCTCATTTCGTTGATAAATTTTCATGGAAAGGATAAAAGCTGTACCCATGTCGTCAAAGACGATCCTGTTCCTCGCCAAACCGCAGGCCATCACTCCCCTGTTTGCTCAATGCAAAGAAGCCGGGGTCGAGGCTGGCCTTGCCGAAACCATTCGTGGCGCGCTCGACTTCATCGAAAAGAAGAAGCCAGGCGTGGTCTTTGCCTACGCCATGCTCCCGGGCGTGAAACTCGAGGACCTGCTTATCCATGGGCAGGATGATTCTTCCTTTCCTCCCGTAGTGGTTTTTACGGATCGTGGTTCCAGTGGAGAGGCCCAGCGACTGATGGAACTTGGGGCCAAGGATTATTGGCTTGAGCCCTTGTCGTGGGAAAAGATTCAGGCCGTGATCCCGTCTGACGAGGCTCCTGTCCCCGCCAACGAACCCCAGGCTACGGCTCCCCCTGCGGGAACCGGAGTGAAGATCATTGGTCAGGATGCTTCGGTGCGCCGGGTACTTGCCCTGTCTCGCCAAGTCGCTCCTTCCAAGGCTTCGGTGCTGATTTCCGGCGAGTCCGGAACCGGTAAGGAAATGTTTGCCAGGTACCTTCATCAGAACAGCAATCGAGCCAATGCGCCCTTTGTGGCCATCAATTGCGCGGCCCTGCCCGAACATCTGCTGGAAAGCGAGCTTTTCGGCCATGAGAAAGGTTCTTTTACCGGGGCCATCAACCGCAAGCTGGGCAAATTCGAATTGGCCAGTGGTGGCACCATCCTGCTCGATGAAATCACCGAAATGGATATGGGCCTGCAAGCCAAGCTGTTGCGGGTACTCCAGGAGGGCGAGTTGGACCGCGTGGGCGGTGTGGAGACCGTGAAGGTGGATGTGCGCGTGTTGGCGACGACCAACCGCGACATCGAGACCACGGTGAAAAATAAGGAATTTCGCCAGGACCTGTATTTCCGCTTGAACGTGATCCCGCTGAAGCTGCCTGCCCTGAATGAGCGTGGCGATGATATCATGTTGCTGGCCCAGTTCTTTGTGGATCACTACAGCAAGGAATATGGCCTGCCACGCCTTGCATTCTCCGACGCCGCCCGGGCATGGCTCATGGGTTACGACTGGCCGGGGAATGTGCGCGAGTTGCAGAACCTGATGGAGCGCGCTGTGCTTTTGGCGGGTGCAGGCCCCATCGAGGAACAGCATTTCCTGTTGGATGGAGACAACTGGCCGCTGTTCGACGAGGAAGAACTTCAGGACGAGACGCCATCTCCCGGAGCACCGGCGGCGGATGAGGCCTCATTGCACAACGCCCTTGGTGGTCGCGATCTGCCCTTGTCGGAGATCGAGCGCATTGCCATTTTAAAGCGCCTGGAGCAAACCGAGGGCAATAGGACCCAAGCCGCAGATCTGCTGGGGATTTCCGTACGCACTCTGCGCAACAAGATTTCAGACTACAAGAAGAGGGGCCTTACGGTCCCGTAAGCCATCGGCCTTTGCGCCGAAGTCCTCCGTCCGAATCATGGGCGGTTTATCGAGGTACTCACCATGCAGATGCTTTCCGAACAGGTCGGCGGCTACATCAAGAAGTCGTCGTGGATCAGGAAAATGTTCGAGACCGGTATTGAACTCAAGGCCCAGCACGGCGAAGATGCTGTCTGCGATTTCAGCCTTGGCAATCCCGACCTCGCTCCGCCCAAGGCCGTGGCAACGGCTATTGGTAATGTTGCAGAAGCGGCAGACAAGCCCTTTGCCTTTGGCTACATGCCTAACCCCGGCTATCCCTTTGCGCGTGAAGCTCTGGCAGGATACCTGTCCAAGGAGCAGGGCGTGGACATTGATGCGGGCGATGTGATCATCACCTGCGGTGCTGCCGGTGCTTTGAACGTTATCATGCGTGCGGTACTCAACCCCGGTGACGAGGTATTGAGCCCTGCCCCCTATTTTGTGGAGTATGGGTTCTATACCCAGAATCACGGCGGTGTGTTCAAGTCCGTGCCCGCCAAGCCCCTGACCTTCGAGCTTGATCTGGAGGCCCTGGAGGCCGGGATCAACGCCAAGACCCGTATCGTGCTCATCAACTCGCCCAACAACCCCTCGGGCGCAGTCTATGCCAAGGAAGAGTTGGAGGGGCTTGCCGCGATCCTGAAGGCCAAGAGCGAGGAGTATGGCCGGCCCATCTATCTGGTGGCCGACGAGCCGTATCGATTCCTGGTCTTTGACGGTATCGAGGTTCCTTCCATTCTGCCCCTGTATGACTATGCCATTGCGGTCAGTTCTTTTTCCAAGAACCTGTCCCTGGCAGGAGAGCGAGTGGGCTACGCGACGGTGGCCCCGCAGATGCCTGGCAAGGAGCAGTTGCTGGGTGGCCTGATTCTGGCCAACCGGATTCTGGGCTTCGTCAATGCCCCGGCCATTGGTCAGAAGGTCATGGCCGAGGCCATTGGCTCGCAGGTCAACGTGACGGTCTACGCCGAGCGCCGCAAGGCCATGACCAAGGTCCTGGACGATGCTGGCTACAACTTCACCATGCCCAAGGGCGCGTTCTACTTCTTCCCCGAAGCTCCGGGCGGAGACGACGTGGCGTTCTGTGCCGCCTTGCAGGAAGAGTTGATTCTGGCGGTTCCAGGGTCGGGCTTCGGCTGCCCTGGTTACTTCCGCCTCGCATTTTGTGTGGGCGAGGAAGTTATTCGCAGGTCGGCTGAAGGGTTCAAAAAGGCCTATAGGAAGTTGGCGTAGCTAGAGCGTCCATGAACGGCCATCTGCGGCGTTGCTGCGGGAAATTTGAAATCTCGCGTATGTCCATATACGCATCGATCTCCAATTTCTCTCGCGCCTGGCATCTGACCATCCCTGAACGCTCTACAGGCCGGAGCGTTTAAAATGCAAAAATCGCCGTACGCGCTAAGCCCGTTTCGTTTTGATGAATAATAAAAGCGCCGCCCCCTTCCGGGAGCGGCGCTTCTTTTTAATATGCGGCCACTTAGTGGTTGGCTTATTGGATTCCCTTTTCCTTGAGGAAGTGGGTCAGCTTGCGGTCCGTGCCGTTGATGTGGGACTTCCACCAGTCGGTCAGGTAGTCCAGCACATCCTGGGGCAGGTTTTTATCACTGTCCTGGGAGGCCATCAGGTAGTCAGAGGATTTGAGGATGTAGTCCTCATGCTCTTCGATGTGGTCGTCCATGACGGGGTAGCCGTGCTCTTCCATCAGGCGCTGCTCGGTGGAGAAGTGGTAGCCGATGTAATCGTGCGCTTCGGAGACGATGTTGTCCACGACGTCCTGTGCTTTGCCCTGTGTAAAGGCGTCGTACAGGTCGTTGATCAGTGCGATGAGTTTTTCGTGTTGCTCGTCGATCTCCGAGACGCCCAGTTTCAGGCTGTCGTTCCATTCGATTCTGGGCATTCAAGGCCTCCTTTGCACGCGGTTGGCAGGGGGGAATCTATAGTCTTGCAATTGAATAGGTCCAGCAACGGCTCCCTGTCAAGAGAACGTTCCTCGCAACAGTGCGTGGTTGCAGGTAAAAAAAGGCCTTCCCAAAGGAAGGCCCGGATAATCATATTGGCAGCGCCCAGGTTATTCGCCCAGATATGCCTTCTTGATGTCCTCGTTTTGGAGCAAGGAGGCCGCATCGTCTTCCATGATGACCTTGCCGGTCTCAAGGACATAACCGCGCGAGGCGATCTTGAGCGCCAGATTGGCGTTCTGTTCCACCAGCAGGATGGTCATGCCTTCCTTGCTGATGCGCTCCACGATGCTGAAGATCTGGCGAACGATGAGCGGGGCCAGTCCAAGAGACGGCTCATCCAGCAACAGTACCTCGGGGCGGCTCATGAGCGCCCGGGCCATGGCCAGCATCTGCTGCTCGCCGCCGGACAGGGTGCCTCCCTTCTGGCGGCGGCGTTCGCGCAGCACGGGGAACAGGTCCAGCACATACTCCAGGTCCCGCTTGATCTCGTCCTTGTCCTTGCGGAAAAAGGCGCCCATCTCCAGGTTTTCCAGCACAGAAAGGCGCGGGAAGATGCGCCGGCCTTCGGGCACCTGACACAGGCCCATGGGCGGCAGCAGGTCAGGGGCTTTGCCCTGAATGGGTTGGCCCTTGTAGAGCACTTCACCGGATTCGCAGGGGGTGATGTTGCAGATGGTCATCAACGTGGTGGATTTGCCCGCACCATTGGCCCCGATGATGGAGACGATCTCGCCGGCATAGACCTTGAGCGAGATGCCCTTCAGGGCCTGGATGCGGCCATAACAGGTGACCACATTGTTCAGTTCGAGGATCGGTTGTTTACTCATATTGCTCACGGGTGCTGATTAATCATTGTCGTCGGAACGCGTGCCAAATCGCTTGGCAGGCCACAGGCCCTTGGGCTTGAAGATCATCATGACGGTCATGGCTCCACCAAAGGCCAGCATGCGATAGAGCTCGAATTCTCGGAAAACCTCGGGCAGGGCCACCAGCGCCAGTGCTCCCAGCATGATGCCGGGGATGGAGCCCATGCCGCCCAGTACGACCATGGCCAGAACCATGGCGGATTCGAGGAAGGTGAAACTCTCGGGGCTGACAAAGCGCATCCGTGCCGCAAAGAAGGCTCCGGCCAAACCACCGAAGGTTGCGCCCATGGCATAGGCCAAGAGCTTCAGCTTGAAGGTGTTCACGCCCATCAGTTCGGCAGCCGTTTCATCCTCGCGGATGGCCTCCCAGGCACGTCCCACGCGTGAGAAATTAAGCCGGTGTACGGCAATGATGGTCAGCACCATCAACCCCAGGATCACGTAGTACATGTAGGTCAGCTTCTTGAGCCAGATATGCTCCAGGCTGAAGCCGTTTGCAAAAGAGAAATAATACAGCCCCGGGGCCTTGATGCCCAGGATGCCATTGGGACCGTTTGTCAGTTGCATCCAGTTGTTGAGCAGCAGGCGCACGATTTCACCGAAGCCCAGAGTCACGATGGCCAGATAGTCGCCACGCATGCGCAGGGTCGGGTAGCCGATGATGCAACCTGCCAGGGCGGCGGTCATGGCCGCAAAGGGCAGGCAGATCCAGAAGGGCATGGCGTAGTGGATGGACAGCAGGCCGTAGGTGTAGGCACCCACTCCATAGAAGGCGATGAACCCGAGGTCCAGCAGGCCGCAAAGTCCCACAACGATATTCAGCCCCAGCCCCAGGCAGATGTAGATCATGACGTTGATGGCAACGTCCTGCACATAGCGCCCGGTGAAGAAGGGCAGGGCGAAGGTTGCGGCAAAGCCGATTCCCCACCAGAGCCAGACGGGTACGGTGTCGATGCCCCGATTCGCTGCGGCCCTGACATTGGCCACAGGTGTTGTGATGGCGTTGAACATCCCGGTTTCATTCAACTGGCGCAGGATCAGTACCGCGCCGGAGAGACCCACGACCCAGCCCCAGACAATGAGACTGTTCTTGAAGGTCAGGGTGCCATCGGGATGGATGCCCATCAGCGGCCACAGCAGCACATAGAACCAGGCCATCGCAATGGCCCAGGTCATCCAAGTTTTTTTAGACCCGCGTATCATCGACATTCTCACCCATGATTCCGGTAGGCATGAAATACAGTACTCCGATCAGAATAACGAAGGCCCACACGTCTTTGTATTCGCTTGAAAGATAGCCCGCAGCCATGATCTCGACCATACCGATGATGAGTCCGCCGATCATTGCGCCGGTGATGTTGCCGATGCCGCCAAGGACAGCGGCGGCAAAGGCCTTGATGCCGGGGACGAATCCCATGTCATAGCGAACTGAACCGTAGTACAGGCCGACCATGATGCCCGCAGCAGCGGCCAGACCTGCGCCCAGGGCGAAGGTGGTGCTGATGATGCGGTTGGAGTTGATGCCCACCAGAGCGCTCATGACCTTGTCCTGGGCGGTGGCGCGCATGGCTGTGCCGATCTTGGTCCTGAAAACCAGGATATTGAGCCCGATCAGCAGGAGCACAGTCATGACCAGAATCATGACCTGCATGTAGGACATGGTGACCATTCCAATGCTGAAGCCGCCGTCGGTAAAGGATGTGGGGTAGGGTTTGTCGTACACGCCCTGTGTCAGCATCAGCCCGTTTTGCAAAAAGATGGACATGCCCAGTGCCGAGAGCAGCACCGACAGGCGCGAGGCAAAGCGCAGGGGTTTGTAGGCCACTTTTTCCACTGCCATGGCGAGCATGGCGCAGTAGCCCATGGTCAGGGCCATGGAACCCATCAGGCAGAGCCAGGGGTGGGTTTCCATGTAGCCCATGGAGGCCATAAACGACAGGATGATGACGCCCATGTACCCGCCAGCGGCGAAGAACTCGCCGTGGGCGAAGTTGATCAGTTGGATGATGCCGTACACCATGGTGTAGCCGAGGGCGATGAGGGCATAGACCCCGCCCAAAGTGAGCCCATTGATGAATTGCTGAATAAAAAATTCCATGTGCGTTTTCCGTTGAATCCTGTCGCGTTAAGGTCCGATTTCGGGCATTTGCGAAGTGGTCGTTGAAAAATGGCTGAGGGAATCGCCAGTGGCGATTCCCTCAGCTTTGGGATGGTTTAGTAGGTGGAACCGGTTTCGGGGTTCCAGTAGTTGATGAACTTGCCGCCATCAACCTTACGAATGATGTAGTTGGAACCGGAGTCGCCGTTGGGCATGAACTTGATGCGCTTGGTGGCACCGTCGTAGTCCATCTTCATCAGAGCGCCCTTGATGGCGTCGGGGTCGGTGGAGCCGGTTTCCTTGATGGCTTTGATCGCGGCGTAGGCTGCGTCAAAGGCATAACCCGAGTAGGCGCCGGGAGCGGCAAAGCCCATCTCGGAGTATTTCATCAGGAACTTCTTGTACAGGGAACGCTGCTTGTCGATGAAACCGAAGGTCAGGTACATGCCTTCGGAAGCTTCCTTGGCGATGCTGATGAGCTGCGGGTGGTACACGGCGTCCTGACCGATGATAGCGGCCTTGATGCCGACGCGGCGGGCCTGAATGGCCATCAATGCACCAGAAGAGGAGTTCTGCAGGCTCATGTAGAAGACATCGGGATTGGCGGCTTTGACCTTGGCCAGAACAGCGGAGAAGTCCTTGTCGCCCTGGTTGACGTGGTCATGTCCCAGCACTTTGATGCCGGCGGCAGCGGCTTTCTTCTCGACGTTGTCGGCCAGCCCCTGAGAATAGGTGGTCTTGTCGTCGATCAGATAAATATTCTTGCCTTTCAGGTAGTTGGTCATGAAGGCCACGGCAACAACGGACTGGTCATCGTCACGACCGCACATGCGGAACATGTATTCCAGGCCGCGTTCGGTAACTTTTTCGTTGGTGGATGCCGGGGTCAGCATGGGGATGGATTCCTCATCCAGCGTCTCGGACGCGGGAATGGTGGAGGAGGAACAGTACGCGCCGATAACAAAGCTGACTTCGTCATTGATCAGCTTGTTGGCGGAGGCAACAGCCTGGCGCGGGTCGCAGGCAGTGTCCTGCGGGAAGAATTTGATCTCGTCGAAGCCGGGCACACCGCCTTCATCCTGGACGACTGCAATGGCAGCACGCACACCGTTGGCAATGTCGTTACCGTCAGCGGCGTAGGGGCCGGTCAGGGGACTCATGGAACCGACATTCAGGGTTTTGGCAACGGCTGCTCCAGCCAGAGCCAGCGACATCACCATCGCAAAGGTCAGGGTCATCGTAATCAGTTTCTTCATCCTATCCTCCTCTCTTGTGGATACTATCTACTGCCCCAAATAGGCCTCGATAACTGCTGGGTCACGTTGGACATGTTCGGGACTTCCCTCGCTAATCATGACGCCGTGGTCGACGACAACGATGCGATCACAGATGCCCATGACCACTTTCATGTCGTGTTCAACCATCAGGACGTTGACCCCGTGATCACGAATTTTCAGGATGTAATCCATGAGTTCGCGGCTTTCAGCGGGGTTCATGCCTGCGGCAGGTTCATCCAGAAGGATGACCCTTGGCTCGGAAGCCAGAGCCCTGGCAATTTCCAGTCTGCGCTGATGCCCGTAAGGTAAATTCGATGAAATTTCATCAGCGTATTCTTCTACACCCATGAACTGGAGGGCCTTGAAGGCCTTTTCGCGGATGAGTTCTTCTTCTTTTTTTTGCGATTTGGTTCGCAAAACGGCTCCGAAAACACCCTTTTTGGTGCGGCAATGGAGCGCAACCATGACGTTTTCGAGCGCGGTCATGGCCGTGAAGAGGCGAATATTTTGGAAGGTTCTGGCGACTCCAGACTCGAGAACCATGTATGGACGTTGTCCAATAATGGACGAACCACCAAAGCTGACACCACCGGAACTGGCCTTGTAGACCCCGGTAATGACATTGAAAATAGTGGTTTTCCCGGCTCCGTTTGGTCCGATTAAGCCGACAATTTCTCCGGCTTTGACACCAAAACTGACATCGGACAGCGCTTTCAGGCCGCCGAAGTTGACGCAGACATCGGTGAGGGTGAGTTCTGATAGTGTTGTCATAGGCTAGGAAGTCATAGTTGAAAATCATCTTAAAATCAAGAAACCACCGCTTTATTCGCAATGATTGGAGCCTATTGTTGCTCATTCTGAATATCTCATCGTTTTAGGGAATTTTTGACTGATGTGGCCTTAATGCACGCAACCATTGAGTTGTGCTGATGTATCAGTTCTATTCGATTTTGTTAAAGCATGAAACATTGTGCTCTGCATGAGAAGATTAATTCCTTTGCCATTAGTGCGTTTGATGGCAGTCGGCCATGATTGAAGACGGTTTAGTTGCTTTTTTTTGAAATTATCATGTGCAGAATAAATGTCTGTTTAGGAATGAATCAGCGGTATTCTGTGCGGTAGGATACTCATTAAAAGTGTGGATATTCTACTTATAGAGCTGAAAAACGAATCGCGAATTGCGAGAAACGAGAGTATAGGCCCGGTTGTTTGGGGGGATGCCTGCCGATGAAAATGCAGATAACGACGGTACGCATGATTTTGATGACGTTATGGATCGCTCCAGAGAGGTGCTTGGACGTGCCCTCACCGTGTAAGTCCTGCCTGTGTTCTAATGAGTATTGACTGTAGTCCATAGAAAAAGCCCCGGGCCTTTTGGGCCCGGGGCTTTATAAGTGCTCGTTGGACTGAGCTTAGAAGCCGAAGCTGTCGCCGCCATCATCCACGGTGCCGAAGCCGAAGCTATCGGAGATTTCACCAGCGGAATCGGCAGGGGCATCACCAGCAGGTGCAGCAGCGTCGCCGCCGCCTTCGCCGGGAGCTGCACTCACGACACCATGCTTGATAACTTCTTCGATCTTGGCCAGCAGGGTGTCGACCTTGCCGGTGTAGTCCACAATCTTGGTCTCGGAGACCTGCAGCTTCTTTTCGCCTTCGCCCAGCTGTGCCTCGTAGGTGGTCACCTTGGCGCTGGCGTCTTTCAGCTTGGCCTGGGTCTCGGCAAGCTTCTTCTCGAGATCGGAGATCTTGGAAGCCTGCTCGGAGTTCTTGGCCTGGGTATCTTTCAGCTCAGCCACGATGCCAGCTACCTGAGCGGTAACGGCCTCGGGCAGGACAGGCACGGACACATGCTGTCCGAACTGGTCAGCCTTGCCCTTGATGTCGATGAGCTCGGGGTTTTGCTCGTAGATCCAAGCCTTGGCGATCGCTTCAGCGAACGGCAGGCTGGTATTGTCGATCTCAAGCTGAGTCATGTAGCCGAGCATCTCTTTGATGCCAGCCATATTGGAGTCCTTATCGTCGCCGGTGAGGTACGCGGCGAACATGCCCATGGAGAAAACCTTGCGGTCAACGCTCTCAGCCATTGTATTATCCTCCTATTTCCTTTCGGAAAAATGATAGTCCTTAATGAGTTCCTATACGTTGCTAGCCCAGCGGCACACGGCCGATGTAGCGGGCGTACACCAGAGCCACGGTCCTGTAGATCACGTGACCGAGCTTGGACCAGGGCAGGTATGCGAACAGCATCCAGACCACAACCAGGTGAATGTAATACATGGGGTACGCCAGGCCAGCGACGCCGAGCAGACGCAGCAGCTCGGAACCGATACCAGTCAGGGCGACAGCCCAGATGATTCCCAGAAGGTACCAGTCATAGAAGCTGGACTTGGTCTTGGAATCCTCAAGGTTCATGCGGCGGCGGGTCAGCTTGGTCAGGCCGATGACCATGGCGATGGCGCCAGCGTTGGCCAGAAGCTTCACCGGGCTCAGCAGGTGCATGGGAGTGTGTCCCATGGGTGAGATGAACTCGATGACCTTGCCGCCCCAGTGACCAAAGGCCACAAGGCCAGTCACGATGGCCAGGGCAATGAAGCTGTAGAACAGCAGCAGGTGGCCCTTGAAGCGTTCCTCGCTCTGCACGTCCTCAGTTTCGCCCTCACAGTCCTTGAAGTTGGTGTGTTGGCCAACTTCATTGACGAGAACGTCCTTGATGCAGTCGATCAGGCAGGGCTTCTTGCGTTCACCCACATAGTAGGTGCCGCCAGTGCTCTGGAAGGACTTGATCATCTTGGAAACACCCATCCCGAACGTAGCGACCATGAAGAAGAAGGTCAGGCTCATGATGGGGTCAACGGTGTAGTCACCGGGGAAGATCTTGCCGAAGACGATGTCGCCGTCGGGGATCGTCAGGCCGGTGGTCAGGTACCACACGAACAGCCAGATGACTGCCGGGATGGCAACCAGGATGGGCAGGTATTTGGAAGCGCTCATCCATTTACCGATCACGGTAGGGGTCACCAGGTTGCGGTACGCCATGTTGCGCAGCGCGGACAGCAGGTCACCGGGCTTGGCGCCACGGGGACACAGATCCGAGCAGGTGCCGCAGTTATGGCACAGCCAGATGTCGATATCGTTGACCAGCTTGTCTTTCAGACCCCACTGCGCCCAGATCATCTCCTTGCGGGGATAGGGGGCGTCAGCCGGAGACAGAGGACAGGCCACCGAGCAGGTGGCACACTGGTAGCATTTCTTAAGGGATTCGCCCCCGACTTCTTGCAGATCCTTGATGAACTGCAGATCAGGTTCAATCCGAACAGCATTAGACATGGTTATTGCCTCCCTAGTATCCCTTGAACGGGTTGGGACCCTTCTCGAGGATCATGTCCATGAACTCTTCGATCATGTCGGGCAACTTGTCGTACTCGTCGATGGCGACCTGGTACTGCTCAACACGGTCAGGCTCAACACCCAGACGCGCCAGAGTCTCCGCGATGTTCTCCTTTCTGCGGTTGCAGATCTCGGAGCCCTTCACGAAGTGGCACTGGTAGTCGTCGCCGTACTTGCAGCCCAGCATCATCACACCGTCGATGCCCTTACTCATGGCGTCAGCAACCCAGATGGCGTTGACGGAGCCCAGGCAGCGGACGGGCAGGATGCGGACATACGGGTTCCAGGATTTGCCGCGCATGGCAGCCATATCCAGAGCCGGGTAGGCGTCGTTTTCGCAAGCCAGGATGATGACGCGGGGGCCGTCGGCATCCATGTCGTCCGGGACCTTGATCGCTTTGATGGCGGAACCGATTTGGTCGACGTTGTAGTCTGCGAAGGAGATGACGCGCTCGGGGCAAGCACCCATGCAGGTACCGCAACGGCGGCAACGCGTGGGGTTGGGCTTGGGAGTTCCCTTCTCGTCATCGTCCAGGGCGCCAAACGGACATTCTTCGGTGCAGCGTTTGCACTGGGTGCAACGCACGAAGTTGAAGTCCGGGAAGGTCAAGTCGCCAGAGCGCGGGTGCACGGAGACACCGCGGTTGGCGGACTCGATGCACTGGATTGCTTTCAGGGCGGCACCAGCGGCGTCTTCTTCTGCATTGTCCATGAACATCGGCTGACGGACACAACCAGCGGCATAAACACCGGTGCGGCGGGTCTCGTACGGGAAACAGATGTAGTTGGAGTCACAGAAGCCGTCAAAGAGATCCAGATCCGGGAAGGCCGGGCCCTGGCGGTACACGAAGTTCATGACCGGGTCTTTGGCGGTGGAGGGGACGATGCCGGTAGGCAGAACGACCGTGTCGACCTTCAGGCTGAAGTCCTGACCGATCAGGTTGTTCTTGACCGTTACCAGCAGGCCGTCGCCGTCCTGCTCGATGCTGGACACATAGCCCTTGGTGAGCATGATGCCCGGATCGTCGGTGGCAGCCTTGTAGTATTTCTCGTGGATGCCCTGAACCATCATGTCTTCATAGATGATGTAGGCCTGAGCGTTGTCATCAAGCTCGCGGACATAGCCGGCCTGCTTGATGGACACCACGGAGTTTACAGCGCTGGAGTAGGGCAGGTGGCGATCATTTTCGAGGTCCTCGAATTTGAACTTCTCTTCCTCTTCCTCGCCATCGGCGGCTGCGGCCTCATCGGTGCAGATCTCGTCGCAAACGGGCTTGTAGAGATCCTTGGGCATCAGCTTGTCGATGTTCAGGATGAAGGCCACTTTCTTGCCGCTGAACGAACCTTCCTTGACCTTGGCTTCCAACTCGGCAGTGGTCATCACGCCGGGCAGGGTGCCGTAGCCGAAGGGTTCCAGAACCTTGGTTCCCTGGGGAACCCAACCGGTGGCCAGAACCACAGCACCCACAGGCTTTTCGGAGCCGGTGGAGAACTTGGCTGTGTAGGTGCCGGGAGCGCCTTCAAGGGCGGTGATGGTCGTGCCGGTGAGCACCTCGATGCGGGCATTGGCCTGCACCTGCTCAACCAGAGCCTCGATACCGGTTTCATGAGCTTCGGTATAAGGGTGCATCAGGGGCACAGTCTTGTGCAGGCCCAAGGCGCGGCCACCCAGCACGGCGTCTTTCTCGACGAGAACGACGTCGTAACCGGCGTTGGCAGCGTGCTGTGCGGCATGCAAGCCGGTCCAGCCACCACCCACGACCATGATGGTCCTGACGGTTTCGATGTCTTCAGGCTGAGCCACGGTGGACTTCTGCAGCTTGATGACACCCATATTGATATAGTCGATGGCCATACCTTTCTTCAGCTCTTCGTCCAGACCCTGAGGGAAGCACATGCCCACCTGCTCGCGCAGGTTGACGCGTTCCACCAGGATATTCTTGCCGAAGTCATAGGCCTCCCAGTCGCAACGGGGAGAAGAACCACAAACCAGAACACCGTCAATGGTACCCGCGGCGATATCCTCTTGGATCATCTTGCGGCCTTCCTCGCCCGGCAGGACGGGATGGCTCTTTACCACGGGGCATTCGGTGCCCCACCTTTTTTCAGCAAATTCGACCAGCTCCTCGACATTGAGGTACGGGCCGACGGCTGATTCGTCGAAATAGATACCAATTTTCTCGGCCATCGTAAGCTACCTCCCTCTCACCGTTTCAATCGCCTTCATCGCGGCGCCGGTGCCCGATTGAGCGGATTTCATAACATCAAGAGGCTTTTTGGCACAGCCAGCGGCGAAAATGCCGTTGTCCTCGCCGCCAACGATAAAGCCTTCTTCGTCCAGCGGGAGGTCGAAGGGCAGCTTCTCTCCGGCCAAGGTGGGCTGCATTCCGGTCGCCAGCACAACGAGGTCGTATTCTTCTTTGGATTTGGTACCGGCCACGGCATCTTCCACGGTCAGGACCACGGTGCCGTTCTCGCCCTTCTGGGCATCGGCAACCTTGCCCTTGATGGCGTGGATGCCTTCATCGGAAAGCACGCGATCGCGGAATTTCTGATAACGGTCCGGGGTACGCAGGTCGATGTAGTAGATGGTGACCTGAGTGTCGGGCAGCTGCTCGCGTACATAGGTGGCCTGCTTCAGGGAAGCCATGCAACAGATGTAGGAACAGAAGCTCAGATTGTTCTCATCGCGGGAACCGGCGCACTGCACAAAGGCAACCCGCTTGGGGGCTTTGCCGTCGGAGGGGCGCGAAATGGTGCCGTTGGTGGGACCGTGGGACGAAGCCAGACGCTCCATCTGCATGTTTGACACGCAGTTTTCGATGAGGCCTGCGCCCAGATTGGTCAGGTTGGTCATGTCGTAGGGTTTCCAACCGGTAGCCATAACGATGGCGCCGACGTTGACCTCGATGACCTTTTCAGTCTCGTCCAGATCGATGAACTCGTTTTCCGCGAGCTTTTCGGCATCGCTGGAGGAGAGTTCATCCTTTTCCAGGACGTAACGAGCAGGATATGCGAAGGGCATGTCCTTATGAAGAGCCTTGCGCTGAGCCAGGCCGAATTCAAACTCGTTCACGCTGCCGCTGCCGATTTCATCGGCGGCCTCGGAGAGGTCGGCCGCGAAGGGCGCGGTAAAGCGGGGTTTGATTTTGATTTTAACGGTATAATCACCTTTTTGCCCGGTCACGGAGACCACTTCGGCGAGGGTGAAGACATTGACGAGAGAATTTTTCTTGATGCGCTGGAACTGGATTTCCAGACCGCATGAAGGGGGACACAGCTTGGGGAAATACTTATTCAGCTGAGCCACCCGTCCACCCAGATACGGGCTTTTCTCAACGAGAAAGACCTCGTGTCCGACTTCTGCGGCTTCAAGCGCGGCCGTGATGCCGCTGAAACCGCCACCGACAACGAGCACGCTGGTGTTTGGCATTTGTTCCTCCCTAGATCAGGTTCGGGCCATACTTGAAAAATGGCCTAAGCCTAAACGATAACTTCAAGGTACTGCTCAGGCTTAGACCATTTTCGACTTGGGATGAAAGTTGAAAAAGGGTGGCCACGGGCATACGCCCGCAGCCACCCAGAGAGTTCATCCTAGTCGGGGATGATCTGGTAGTAAGGCTTCTTGAAGATGGCGGTTTCGCCCTTCTCAGGATCGTACTTCGAGTTCACGAAGCAATGCCATTTGGCATCGTCGAGACCCATGAAGTCACCACGGTAGTAGAAACCGGGGTAACGGGACTCTTCGCGGAACTGGATGTGCTGCATGTGCAGACGGACGGTCCACAGGCGGTGGTAGTTCTCCCAGCAGCGGAGCAGCTCGTGCAGGTCACGGGCAGCAAGCTTCATGGAGTCTTCTTCCAGCATCTCCATGAGCCAGAAGCCGGTGTCCAACAGAGCCTTGGAGGTGGTGTAGTAGGTACCTACGCCGCCGCCGTACTCGTCGGTGCACTTGACCAGACGCATCATGAAGTTCTTGGGAGAGATGTACTCGGGGTTCACAACGGGGTCGGTGGAAGCGTGCTTGCCAGCCTCGTAGTTGTAGAACGGACGGTAGATCTCTTTCTTCAGGTCTTCAGCAGACTCTTTCAGAGTAGGCGTGAAGTCCTTGTGATCCAAGTACCAACGGACCATCTGCTTACCGACGATGCGGCCTTCAGCATGGGAACCGGAGGAGAACTTGTGACCGGAAGCGCCAACGCCGTCAGCGCAGGTCCACAGGCCTTCAACGGTGGTCATACGGTTGTAGACCTTGCCGTTGGAAGCGCGGACTTTGTAGTCTTCGGGAACCCATTCTTCGTCAGGACCGGAACACCAGATGCCGCAGCAACCGGAGTGGGAACCCAACAGGTAAGGCTCGGTGGGCATGATCTCGGAACCGCGCACCTCAGGAGCGCAGTTGGTGGCGGCCCAGAGGTTGGCCTGGCCGACACACATGTCCAGGAAGTCTTCCCATGCTTCGGCTTCGAGGTGCTTCTGCTCAGCAGGAGTCATGGTCTCGAAAGCTTTCTGCAGGGCGGTCTTGGTGTCCATGTAGATGGGACCGCGACCTTCGCGCATCTCGCGAAGCATCATGTGGTTACGCAGGCAGGTGGGGATGATGTGACCCTTGGCGTATCCGCGCTCTTCGTAAGGCTTGAGCATGGCACGGTTGGTCTCACAGTAATCCTCGCCTTTGTAGTTGGTGGCTTTGGCCTTGAAGAGCAGGAACCAAGCACCAACCGGGCCGTAACCGTCCTTGAAGCGGGCGGGCACGAAGCGGTTTTCCATCATGGTCATTTCGCCGCCAGCCTGGGCAACGAGGGTGTAGGTGGTACCAGCGTTCCAGACGGGGTACCAAGCACGACCCATGCCCTCACCGGTGGAGCGGGGGCGGTAAACGTTAACAGCGCCACCACAGGCGATGCTGATAGCGTTGGCTTTGAAGATGTGAACTTTGTTCTCACGAGCGTCCATGGCCACACAACCGGCGATGCGGTTGGGGGTGTTGGCGTCGAGGAGCAGTTTCACGACAAAGATGCGCTCCATGTAGCGCTCTTCGCCCAGTGCGTTCTTGGCAGCTTCTGCCACGATGCACTTGTAGGACTCACCGTTGATCATGATCTGCCAACGGCCGGAGTTAACCGGAGTGGCACCGGTGCGCAGGGACAGGCCAGCAGCCTTAGCCTGGGCGCCGTCCAGGTTCTTGTTGTTCTCGTCCTTACACCAGACGGGCAGTCCCCACTCTTCGAAGTGGTGGACGGAATCGTCAACGTGGCGGCCGAGGTCGAAGATCAGGTCTTCGCGAACCAGGCCCATGAGGTCAGTGCGGACCATGCGGACGTAATCGTCCGGGTCGTTCTTGCCCATGTAGGTGTTGATAGCGGACAGGCCCTGTGCAACAGCACCGCCGCGCTCGATGGCAGCTTTGTCAACCATCATGATCTTGGCTTCGGGGGCGAACTTGTCGGCCCAGCAAACTGCTTCCCAGGCGGTACCGCAGTTGCCCATGCCGCCACCAATCATGAGGATGTCTACTTCATGCTCAACGATGGTGGGCTCGGCGATGGCAATGCCCTTCACCGCTTCTTTCATAGGAATACGAGGCATAGTTTAAACTCCTTTGAGTTTAGCGTTTCAATCAGTTCCCTAAACAGCTCAACCTAGCGGTTGGCGCCGTCCTCGCACGGGATGTCAGCCCAGCACTGGGTCTTGGTGTCATCGGTGATCTCGAACTTCTTGCCAAGGGCTTCCTTGGGAGCAACAAGTGCGGTCTCGGTGAACAGAAGCTCGGACTCAATGTCGCCCGGCTCAGGCTTGCCCTCGTAAGGCTTAATGGAGCCTTCAGGGGTGGTGCGGATGGGGAATTTGAAGCGCTTGACGTCGCCATTGCGGAACTTGATGGTCCACATGATGTCCTCGGAAGAACGCATGGGGATGGAAGTACCGCCCATGGGGGCAAAGTCAGCGTAAGGGCGAGCAGTGATAGCGCCCTGGGGGCAGATCTTCACGCAGGAGTAACACTCCCAGCATGCATCAGGCTCCTGGTTGTAGGCCTTCATTTCCTCGGGGTCGAGGATCATGAGGTCATTCGGGCAGATGTACATGCAAGCGGTCTTCTCGCCACCCTTGCATCCATCGCACTTCGAAGGGTCAACAAAAGTCGGCATAATGAATCCTCCAAACAATAAGGGTTGATGAAAACAACCTTTCCTAGAACATATCAGCCGCCTCAACGACGGAGATATGAAAAGCAGGGAAACACCGAGTTTCCCCGCCTTATGACGTTGCTCTCAGACACAGGTCACCCTGGTCTAACCGCAATGAGTTGTCATTGCGGATTTTCCGGGGCTTTCAATGATCTTGTGCCGGTGGTGCCCTAAGAGTCATTAATAGTGACTTATGGGCGCCTTTCTCACATGCAAGTTAGCATGAGCTACACGCTTGTGATGATAAGAACAAGCTGGAAATCTCTAGCAACTCCGCCCCTCGCCTGTCAAGGCGAAAGTGAATAATATCCCAAGCTCGGCTATGAGGATAAAAAACAACGAAATGCTTGATCTTTTTACGTACTTCAAATCAGGTCGAGAGCGCGCCGAGGCGCTTGGCACACGGCTATATACAAAGATTGAAAGACCAAGGCAAGGGTTGAAAGTTGATTTTATATATACATATTAAATAAAGACTCAGATTTGGCTCTAAATCCGGATGATATGGCATTTATATGATTTTTTGGGTGGTCATCACTGGCTCATCCTTGAGCTCGGAAACGGTTGTTTAGAGGGGGGTTTCCTGATGTGCGGTGTGTCGTCAAGGTTAGCTTGACATCTATCTATCTATAATAATTGATTAAAGATACAAGCTTGACATTTGCGCATTTTTTTCACAAACACCTTCGACGTACTTTCAAATTGGTTACTACGAGAATAGGCACCCAGAATTTGACTCGGATCGTGGAATAAATACTTCCCGAGGAAGCTGATGCCTCTCGAGGCTTAAGGAAACTATTCAAACCTCTCGAAAGGAGACGACTATGTCCAAACTCGTTCCCCCTCATGGTGGTAAAGGCCTGGTTGAATGCCTGCTGACCGGCGCTGAGCTGGCTGCTGAGCAGAAAAAGGCCGAAGGCCTGAAGCAGATTGAAATTTCCAACCGCGCCAAAGGCGACCTGATCATGATGGGCATCGGCGGATTCTCTCCGCTGGACGGCTTCATGACCAAGGCTGACTGGAAGAGCGTTTGTGAGAACTTCACCATGGCCGACGGCACCTTCTGGCCCGTTCCGGTCTGCCTGGACACTGATGCTGACGTGGCCGTTGGCGAAGAGATCGCCCTGGTCAACAAAGGCGTTGTCTACGCGACCATGCAGGTCACCGAGAAGTTCGAGATGACCGAAGAAGACAAGAAGTGGGAATGCGAGAAAGTTTATCGCGGTGAGGGCGAAGAGTCCGAAGGCGAGAACTTCTGGAAGATCGCTCCTGAAGATCACCCCGGCGTGCAGATGGTTCTGGCTCAGGGCAAGTTCAACCTGGCCGGTCCTGTGAAAGTGCTGTCCGAGGGCGACTACGCTGCGAAGTTCCCCGGCGTTTACCTCCGTCCTTCCGAGACCCGTGCCATGTTCGAAGAGCGCGGCTGGAGCACTGTTTCCGCCCTGCAGCTTCGTAACCCCATGCACCGCTCTCACGAGTTCCTGGCCAAGATCTCCATCGAAGTGTGTGACGGCTGCCTGATCCACTCCCTGATCGGCAACCTGAAGCCCGGCGATATCCCGGCCGAAGTCCGCGTGAAGTGCATTCAGATCCTGATCGACAACTACTTCGTTGCTGACAACGTCATCAACGCTGGTTACCCCCTGGACATGCGTTACGCTGGTCCTCGCGAAGGCCTGCTGCACGCTGCCTTCCGTCAGAACTACGGCGTTTCCCACATGCTGATCGGTCGTGACCACGCTGGTGTTGGCGACTTCTACGGCCTGTTCGAAGCTCAGCAGATCTTCGACCGCGTGCCCACCAATGGTCCTGGCAAGGATCTGATCTGCCAGCCCATGAAGATTGACTGGACCTTCTACTGCTTCAAGTGCGACGGCATGGCTTCCCTGCGTACCTGCCCTCACACCAAGGAAGATCGCGTCATCCTGTCCGGTACCAAGCTGCGTAAGGCCCTCTCCGAGGGTGCTGAAGTGGTCGATCACTTCGGTCGCGACGAAGTCCTCGTCGAGCTGCGCAAGTACTACGCTGGCCTGACCGAAAAGGTCGAGGTCAAGATGCAGGGCGCTGCTTCCGGCGACGTCATGAAATAGATCGGTTTTTACCGATTTATGATATAGGGGGCGTCTTCGGGCGCCCCTTTTCTTTTGGAGTTCTGGGGCATCATACCGCGATGACAGTGGAAAATGACGGTGTTTGCCGGGCTTGCGCTTTGTGGGGATATTGGTATAGAAATCGGTTCCCCATAAACTCCCTATCCGGATCGAGATTCCACCCATGCAAGATAAAAAATTCGGCAACAAGCCGTTCAATAAGTCGCAGAATAGATCATTAACCGACGAACTCGTGGATCTGGACCTCGACTTGGCCTACATGATTGCCAAGCGAACCCAGCTCCTGGGCCGCGCTGCGGCTGCGCGCAAGGCCAAGGGCAGGCCCTTGGCAGATGCCAATCAGGAACGCCGTATGCGTCGCTCCTGGGATGAAGTGGCCTCGCGCCATGGGTTGGATATTCGTCCACTGCGCCAGATTTTCACCTTGGCCAATGGCCTTGCCTATGCCGGTGCCGTGAAACCCGAATCCGCCAGCCGCAAGTTCATCATGAACCCCGAAGTCAAGGATCTTGCCCTGGAAATGGCTGGGCCTCGCAATCGGACCATCACCCGCCTGCTGACCGTGCTGGCCGTGCTGTCCGGCTCTTCGATCGAGCTGGCTCCCGTGGTGGTCAACGATCCCCTCGTGGAATTGGTCAAGGCTTTCAACCAGGCTGGAGCTTCCCTGTCGTGGGAAGAGGCCCTGGTCAAGAGCACTGGAGCCAAGGCTTCCCTGCCGGGTAAGACCATCCATGCCGGTGACGACCCGCTGAACCTGTACCTGCTGTTGGCTCTGGGGTTACCGCAGGTGGGACGAACCACCATTACGGGTGGCACTCCGCTGAAGGTTCTGGACCTGTCTGTTGTTGGGCGGGTGTTTGCCGGGTTGGGTGCACGCCTGACCTCCATCGAGCCGCACCTGACCGGTGCTCCTGTGCGCCTGGAGAGCGGTGGCATGACCCACGGTTCCTTCAAGGTCCCTGAAGGGTTTCCGCCGCTGTGCGCCTTGGCCATGGCTTTGGCCGGTCCGACCTATCCGGAAGGATTGCGTTTCAATTGGGACAAGGGCTGGGAAGGCGCTGGTCTGATGAATTTGGCCGTAAAGGTCCTGGCTGACTGTGGAGTGACCGCCACTCTGGGCAAGAATGAATTTTCTGTGGAAGCCGGAAGCTACAAGATCCCAGCCAAGCCGGATCGTTCCGTCCTGCCCCTGGATGCGGAACTGTGTGCCACGTTGCTGGCTTTGCCCCGGTTCACAGGGGGCTCCGTGACTCTGTCCGGGCATTGGCCCGACGATTGTCCCGATGCCCCAGTGGTTGAGGGGATGCTGCGCAATGCAGGGCTGGAACTGAAGGTTTCCGAGTCCGGCATCACCGTCACCGCTGGAAGCTGGCCTGACAAGCTGGATTTCGACGCCAGTCGAGGTTTGTTCCCGCTGGCCGTGGCCATGGGCATTGCCGCACCGGGTGACGCCCGCATTGCCATCAGTGAAGATGAAGACACCTCCACTGCCGAAGAAATCGCAGGGCGCATTGGCCGTTTTGCCCGGGTCAAGCCCGGTCGGGTTGTGATCGTCGCTGGCCGCGAGCCGTCTAATCGCTGGGCCGATCCCATGACCCCATTCCCCAGCCCGTCGCCGCAGTGGAGCTTGGCTTTGGCCCTGGCTTCCATGACCGCACCGGGTGTCACATTGGCAAACCCCGGAGGCCTGTCCGAGACCTGGCCCGGATTCTGGGGATTGTTCGCCGAAAATTTCAATCCCAAGGACAAGGAGCCCGAGGATGACGGAAAGAAGAAAGGACGACGTATCCGTGTCCGATGAAATTGCTGATCTGGAGCGTGAGGCCGAGGAAATCCTCCTTCAGCGGGAAACCGTGGTGGCGCAGATTCGCCAGCTGAGAGAAGCAGAGGACCCAGCGACCGGAACGTACTACGCCCAGGAAATTTTCCGCCTGTCACAGGATAAGTTGCGCTTGGCGACCGAAGCTGAGCTTTGTAAGTGCAAAGCCAATAGACTGCGGCTTGGGAACAAGCCCACGGGCATAGTGCAGTAACCCCCTGCCCGGTGGCTTCCCCGCTGCCGAAAGAGAGAGAATTCCATGCCTCAGAACCTGACCCAGAAGATCATCGACGCCCATCGCATCACCGGGGAGATGACCCCCGGATCTGAAGTCGCACTGCGCATCGACCAGACTTTGACCCAGGACGCAACAGGCACCATGGCCTATCTTCAGTTCGAAGCCATGGGCGTGCCTCGTGTACGCACCGAACTATCGGTGAGTTACGTGGACCACAACACGCTACAAATGGGATTCCGCAACCCGGACGATCATCGTTATCTGCGCACAGTGGCTGCGCGTTACGGTGTGGTCTACTCTCCTGCGGGTACCGGTATCTGCCATCAACTGCACCTCGAGAATTTTGCCCGCCCCGGGCGGACCCTCATTGGCTCGGACAGCCATACCCCCACAGCGGGTGGTGTGGGTTGCCTGGCCATGGGGGCTGGCGGTCTGTCTGTGGCTCTGGCCATGGCGGGTGAGCCCTATACCATCTCCATGCCCAAGGTCGTCCGCATCTGGCTGGAAGGAGAACTGACCGGCTGGGCAGCCGCCAAGGACATCATTCTGCATCTGTTGGGAGAGCTGAGCGTGAAGGGCGGCGTGGGCCGTGTCATGGAATTCGCCGGTCCCGGCGTTGCGAGCCTCAGCGTACCCGAGCGCGCCACCATCACCAATATGGGGGCTGAACTCGGCGCCACCACTTCGATCTTCCCCAGTGATGAGCAAACCCGCTCCTTCTTCAAGGCCATGGGACGTGAGGATGAGTTTGAGCTCCTGTTGGCCGATGAGGACGCCGAGTACGACGAAGAAGTGCGTATCGATCTTTCCACCCTTGAGCCTCTGGTCGCCGCTCCGCACATGCCCGACGTGCGCATGACCGTGCGTGAACTGGCGGGCAAGAAGGTTGATCAGTCGGCCATCGGCTCCTGCACCAACTCCTCTTACGCGGACTTGAAGACCGTGGCCCAGATGCTGGACGGTCAACGTATCAAGCCCGAGACCGATCTGCTGGTGTCGCCCGGCTCCAAACAAGTATTGAACATGCTGGCTGCCGAGGGGCTGATTTCTCCCATGCTCACCGCCGGTGCGCGCCTGCTGGAATGTACCTGCGGCCCTTGCATCGGTATGGGTGGTTCGCCAGTCTCCAGCGGTGTGTCCGTGCGAACGTTCAATCGCAATTTCGAGGGACGTTCCGGCACTCAGGACGGGCAGGTTTATCTGGCCAGCCCGCAGACTGCCGCCATGTGCGCCCTTAAGGGTGAGTTTACGGACCCGGCCACCTGGGGTGAGCCACCGGCCAAGCCCGAGTTCCCGGCCGAGGTGCCGTCAATTCGTCATCTGTTCCTGATGCCGCCAGCCGATGGCTCCGAAGTGGAGGTCCTGCGTGGGCCCAACATCGTGCCTCTGGAGAACTTCGAAGCACTGACGGAGACTTTGGAAACGACGGTGCAATTGAAGGTGGCCGACAACATCACGACGGACCACATTCTGCCTGCCGGGCCACAGATCACTGCGTTGCGCTCCAATATTCCGGCCATCAGCGAGTATATCTACTCCCGCGTGGACGCGGACTTCGTGTCCCGCATCCGTGAAGCCGGAGGCGGCGTCATCGTGGGTGGGGAAAACTACGGCCAGGGCTCCTCGCGTGAGCACGCAGCTCTTGGCCCGCGTCATCTTGGCGTTGCCGCCGTGATTGTCAAATCTCTTGCACGCATTCACCGTGCGAATCTGGTGAACTTCGGTATTCTGCCACTGACATTTGTAAATCCTGGTGATTACGAGCGGTTGGAGCAGGGTGCAGCCCTGACGGTGCCTGTTGGTTCCATTACGCCAGGGGGCGAAATCGAGGTTCAAGTTGCCGGAATCGGTGGTGTGTTGCTCCAAAATGATTTGACGGAAAATGAACTGGCTATTATTCAGTCAGGCGGCCTCCTGAACTTTGTCCGCGCTCAAGCTGACCACGCGTAATGTCAAGCCTTTAAAGGATTGGAGTCTCAATGCTAGATGGACTGCGGCAGAATGCCGGATCATGGGTCATCAAGATTCTATTCGGCGTCATCATCCTGGCGTTCGTTTTTGCCTACGGTTCCGGTACCCTCGGTGGCAAGGGTGGAGGCGTATTGGCCTACCTGGGCGAGACGCCCATCATGATCACCGATTTCCAGTCGCGCCTGCGTCGTGAACTCGATGCTGTGCGGACCCAGATGCCTGGTTTGTCCAACGAGGACATTTCGCAGATGCGGATCAAGGACCGGGTTCTGGCGAATATGGTGAACTCCACACTCATTCGTCAGCAGGCCCTGGAGTTGGGTCTGGCCGTGAGCGACGCCGAACTGCAGAAGCGCATCGTTTCCTATCAGGTCTTCCGCGGCAAGGATGGCCGTTTCGATACGGGCATCTACCGCGCAGTGCTGCGGGGCAGCAACATGACTCCCGCAGACTTTGAAACCGGTATGCGTCAGGATATCATGGCCGAGAAACTCCAGAAGTATCTGGATATGACCGTGGTCGTGGATGACGCTGAAGTGCGCGATTTCTTCCAGTATGGTGGCGAGCGAGTTGCCATCGACTATCTGCTTTTTCCCTGGGAAGATTTTGCTGCTGAGGTTCAGTCCTCCGACGAACAGGTTGAAAAATACTACGCCGACAATCAGGACCGCTTCAGGCGTCCGGCCCGCGCGACGCTGCAATACCTGCAGTTCACGCCCCAGGCGCTTTCCGGAGTCCAGACGGTTTCAGCTGAAGAGATCAAGACCTACTATGATACACATCAGGATGAGTTTGCCCGCCCCGAACAGGTCCGGGCCAGACACATTCTGCTCAAGCTGGATGCCGGTGCCCCTGAGGCTGAAGTCAAGGATGTACGCACCAAGTTGCTGCGTCTGAAGGCTCGTCTGGCCAAGGGGTCTACTTTCGAGGAGCTGGCTAAGAAATATTCCGAAGGCCCCAGCAACGCCACCGGCGGCGATTTGGGCTGGTTCTCACGCGGCATGATGGTTGGTCCCTTTGAGGAGGCTGCTTTCTCTCTGAAGCCTGGTGAGGTCAGTGAGCCCATTCGTACCAAATTCGGTTGGCATCTGCTCAAACTCGAGGATCACCGCGACGAGGGTGTCAAGGCCTTGGCAGAAGCCGAGTCCGACATCCGTTCCTCCCTGGCTGAGGATAAGGCTGCTGATGCCCTGTCCGACAAGCTCGATCAGGCCATCGGCCAGATCATCGTGGGTGACACTCTGGTCAAGGTTGCCGAAGGATTGGGGATGACCCTGGAGTCCACCGGTGCCATGACCAAGGATATGTTGGTCCAGCGCCTGGGCATCGATGCCGAGAGCGTTCAGTTGCTGTTTGATTTGGAGACCGGCAAGGCCTCCGAAACGCCTTTGAGCATCGAAGGTGGTTATCTGTTGGCGGCCAAGTCCAAGTTCGTCGAGTCTACCGTGGCTCCTCTGGACGAGGTCAAGGGCGTTATCGTCGAGACCCTGAGACGTGAGGGCGCTTTGACGCTGGCTCAGGAGAAAGCGGATTCCGTGCTGACCGAGTTGGTCGATCCTGCCAAGGCCAAAGCCGCTCTGGTGCAGTACAAGGCCAAACTTGCCACCAGCAAGCCCTTCGCCCGCCGTGGACTGATTCCCGAGCTCGGTATGAATCCCGAACTGGTGGAAGCAGCCTTTGCCGGAACTGAGGGCCAGTGGCTGGATAAGAGCTATTCCGTGGGCAGCGGCTATGCCCTCGCCCGTTTGGTGGAGCGGGTTGCTCCGCCTGAAGAATTGTGGGAACGCCAGAAGGAACTGCTCCGTACGCAGATTCAGCAGGCCAAGACCAATGAGATGTTCATGGCATACCTCTCGGGGCTGCGTGACAAGATTGAACTCAAGGTCGTGCAACCCCAGCTTCTGGAAAACTGATTATTCGGGTGAAAACCCTCGTTATATAAAGCCCGTCCGGCAATGCCGGGCGGGCTTTTTTGTGGGCTCATGCAAAGAGATGGAAGAACAATCAGAAGTGGCTGGTCAACGGGGCTTGTCGCTTTTCCCCTTGGGAGTCAGATTGCGCCAGAGTTCGGTGCCGAACATGACGAGTTTCATGGGCAGGTAGACGTACACAACGATCATTACCAGGGTATAGACGTACCCGCCGTTCCAGGGGCGCATCTTGTACCAGCGGTAGCCGGGGTGATTCCAGACGATGAAGAAAAAGAAGATGCAGCCCATGATATGCACAAAGGAACCAAGGCGCAGGCCGCGTTTGTAGTAGGCCAGATAGATGAGGCACATCAATGCTAGGTACAGCAGCAGGCTCACGGGACCAATGAGGTTCAGTGAGATGGACAATGCCCGGTAGATGATTGCCAGTGTGTTATCCAGAATCTGCATGACGGCTTCCCCCGATTACTTATTCAATAAGCATGATTCGGGGAAAAGGCAAAGAACGGAGAGACTTGAGTAGTTAAGTCTTATGCTGAGACAATGGTTTTTCGGCGGATGAGGCCCAGGTTTGGCAGTACGATTCCTGCGATGATGCATGCGGCCCCGGCCAATTGCCAGGGGGCGATGGGTTCGCCCAGAACCAGGAAGGCCAGGGCGACGGTGGTCACGGGCTCCATGGTGGAGAAGATGGAAGTGTAAGCGCTGCCCACAAGGTCGATGGCCGTGTACAGGAGACTCACAGCCAGCAAGGTGGGGAAGAATCCAAACGCCAGCGCCAGAGTTGCCTTGGGCCAGGTCATTTCCGCGAGCTTTGGAGGACCAGCCAGTATCGTGAACACCACTGTGGCCGCAGCCAGCACATAGAGGCACACGGTCAGGGGTGGTTCGTCCTTCAGTATGACCTGTGAGGCGACGAGGTACAGCGAGAAGATTGCCATGGCACCCAAGGCGTAGGCCAGCCCCATGCTGCTGACCGACTGTGAAAAGGCGTCGTAAAAAACCAGAGCACAACCTGTGGTGACGATGACCAGGGATATAATGACTTTTCTGTCCAGGCGCATTTTGAAGAGCACGGCGGACAGCAGTGTGACGCAGATGGGATAGAAATACAGGATCAGGGTCGTGGTGGAGGCGGTGATGTATTTCAACGCAGATAGAAAACAGATGCTTTGCAGGGGATAGATGCAGGTGCCAAGGGCCACGGCCTTGAGCAGGGTATGGGGAGCAATGCGAAGTGCCCGGGGATTGGTGGCTGCCAGCCACAGAGCCAGCATGAGGGTGCCCAATCCGAATCGGTAGGAGAGCATTTCGTAGGTCTCCATGCCCATGGCATAGCCCAGTTTGCCCAGGATGGGCAGGGTGCCGTAGCAGCAGGCGGAGATGATGGCGCAGATGAATCCCTTGAGCATGATGTTCCCTTCCTTGGCGGAGAGGAACAGTAAATGATCCTTAGGGGGCGCGCAATCCAGAAGTCATGTGTTCCATCAATAATGTTGGGCTGTTCTGGGAGGGAGTCGGTTTGTCGCCGCCTCAGTGCTCAGGTCGTTACCATGCGGCTTGCGATCTCGTGGTGGTTGACCAGAATGCGGCTGATGTAACTGACCGTGGAATCGAATCCGGGGATACGACCATAGCGTCCATATACGCCATGATCTTCGCGGGTGTTGGAGAGTCCGGAATGGTACCCGGCTGCGGCGGCGATGATGTTGCCATTTCTGGCACGCAGGAATCGGGCAAGCATCAGAACCATGGCGCTAACTGGCTTTTTGTAGAGCACGCGCTCATCAAATTCCTTGAAAAAGGCCACATCCTTGCTTGCAAAGATGCTGCGACCCTTGAAATTCTGCTGCAGGTATGAGGTGAACCGCTCACGTGCCTGCTTGACCTGTTTGTCCAGGGCCTCGATTTTGTCGCAGGCTTCAAGATACTTTTGGGCTCCGTCAACGGATTTGCCGTCGATGCCAGCCCGAAGAGCCTTCAGCAGGAAGTCCGACTCGTCCCCGGAGATTTTGAGCCGGGTGCGCCGGGCCTGTTTCCATGCCGTACGCTGTTCATAGTAGATATCCTGTTCTCCTGACCAGTCTGTTTTGCGATACGGAGGCGCGCTGTGTTCCGAACGGGTTCCGGCACAGACCAGTTTGTATTCCCGAGCTGTCGGAGTGATGAACTGGCAGATGCCCACGGCCAGTGCCCGGGATACGGCAAATTCATAAAAAAATGATTCGGTCATGATCTGGGCCGCTACCCAAGCCGGGTCCAGTGGATAGACATCGCGATGCTCGCGCACGCTTTGTATGATCCAGTGACAGATGTTCATGACCCGTTTTTCAAGGTCCATGGTTCCGTATTTCTGTTTCCATACAGGGAGGTTCTTCCCCTTGTAATGGGTGCGCACGGTCTCCAGCACGGCTCGTCCCAGACGGGCCTGAACGATACGGCCTTGCTTGCCGTCCAGAGGCTGTACATAGTTTTTGGGGATAATGACATTGATGGGCGAGCCTGTGGCGAAGGCTCCATTGGTTGCAGCTTCAGCGGACGTTGCCCCGCTGAGTCCGAACATGGGGGCCAGAGTGGCGGCGGTTACGACTTTGATGGCGTTGCGACGGCTAAGCCTCATGATAGCTCCTGCTCCAGTGAAAGAGGTTCATAGTCATGGATTGCAGCGTTCTGGATCAGGGGTCGGAGTTGTCCTGCACCGGGCCGGGGAGAGTCACGGTGATTGTGGTTCCTTCGGCTTCACCCGTATGCATGCCGATGGCTCCGCCATGGGCCTCGGCAATGAGTTTGGCTGAATACGTCCCAAGGCCGGTGCCGCCGCTCTTGTCTGCTGTGGCAAATTTTTCGAAGAATGTCTTCCGAATGGGCTCCGGTACTGCTCCGGCATTGCGGATGGCGACGGTCCTGGCGGTTCCTTCAACCATGGAAATAGTGACGCGCCCACCCTCGGGGGAAGCCTCCACGGCGTTCTTGAGCAGGTTGGCAAGCATGGAGTGATAGAGCAGTTCTTCGCCGCTGACGATAAACTCATTTGCTCCCGTGGGGTTGCCGTTGACCAGAATTTCAATTTGTAGGCTTTTGGACAGAATCTGGGAGTTCAATTCGCGCAGAACACGAAGTAGGACTCCGGTGAGATCCAGGTTCCGTGCCTCCATGTGATAGGTGCCCCTTTCCATCTTGTAGATGTCCAGCGATCTGTTGATCATCTCCAGCATGTGGTGCCCGGAGCGTTCGAGTTCGCGCAAGAGCGCCCTTTGGTCGTGATTCAGATTGTCGTCGTCCAGAAGCAGCTGTGGAACGTGGATGACTGCGCTCAGGGGGGACTTGAGGTCGTGGCGCACGATGTTATCCACATCATCTCTGAGTTGTTCCAGTTTTTTGCGATCGGTAATATCGTCGACAATCCAGAGTACTCCGGATTCGGGCAGGTCCGGGTCCAAAGCCTTGCCGGAGAGTTGGCACCAGAACGTTGATCCATTGGCGTGGCGATAGGGATACTCGACCTTCATGATTTCCTGTGAGGCCAGCTTGGAAGAGAATTGTTCCCCAAATTCTTCATAGTGCTTGTCTGACAGATGAAGGAAGCGGGTGGAGCGCCCGACCATCTCCTCGGGGGGATAGCCGAACATCTCGGCAAATCGTGCGTTGACCTTGGCGATATGCCGACCATTCTTGAGTAGTAGGGTTCCCACCAAGGTGTTGTCAAAAATGGCTTCGAACTCTTCGACGGCACTGCGCAGGCGTTCTTCAATCTGCTTGCGTGAGGTGATGTCCGTTGTGATGCCTACGATGCCTGTCACCTTGCCGCGCTCGTTGAACAGGGGAACTTCCCTGGTCAGCATCACGTGTCGGCGCCCCTTAAAGTCCAATGTCTCCTCATGCTCATAAGGCTTTTTGGACTGAAGGACTTTGGCGTCATTCATGTAAATGCTGGCCGCGTGGCTCTCGGTGAGCATTTCGCGGGGGGTCTTGCCTTCGTAGGTGCCTGTTTTCCAGCCGAAGAAGCGTTCATAACGGCGATTGACAAGGACATAACGGCTTTGAGCATCCCGCAGGTAGACCAACGAGGGGACGTTGTCCAGAATACTTTGCAACAGGTCCTTGCTCTGTTTCAGGGCTGCATCCGAGCGTATGCGTTCCGTAATGTCGTGGAAAAACCAGGCGCGTCCTCGGTAGTTTCCGCGTTCGTCCACCAGGCTGTTGGAGTTGACCTCCAGCACTGTTCCATTTTTGAGGCTGATGGTGGTGCCTCGCATTTCGGCACCGGGTGCGGAAGACAGGGTTCTGAACGCCTCCAGGAATGGGCGGGGGTCGATGAGTTGCCGTGTCACCTGTCGCAGGATTTCTTTTCCTGATCTGTCATCCCGGGGATTGAGACCGAGTTGCCATTGTTGGAGCAACTGAGAGTTCCAAAGCAGGGGGCGTGGCTCGTTGTTCATGACGAGCACTCCGTCGGGAGTGGACTCCAGCTGTGTTGCCAGCAGCAGGTTGTGATCTTCAAGACGCTGGCGTGAGCGCTGGCGGTAAAAGAAGGCCGTGGCTCCTGTGAGGATGAGCGCCAGTAATCCGCCCAGGATCCATCTCTGGCGGCTCAGGCTTGCCTGGAGGGTAAAGATATCTGTTTCGTGGGCCAGTAGGGAAATGATGATTCGGCGCTCTCCCATCTGTACGGATTCCCAGGACATGAATTCGCAATCTCTGGTATCGGGAGTGAGATGGGGCGTTGTGCAGATGTGGCGACCTGTGGGCATGGTCAGCATGGAGAGCAGCATGTCCTGACTTTGCTTGCCCATATCCTTCAGATCGGCCAACAGGTTACGCGCGGTCTGTTCTCTGTTGCGTGAATAGATCACGGTACCGTCGGCCGCCATGACGTAGATGGAGCCCTTGAGGTGGGCATGCAGTCCGCCAGCCAGGCGGGCGAGCATATTCCCCAGATCGACGATCAGGACCAGGCTTCCTGCGGGACGATTTTTGACTTTGATATGGGCAACCATGCCCATGAATTGATGCTCGGCCGTAATCAGAAGCGGTGGAGTGTAAACCTGTCCGGGGGGTGTTGTGAGGATGGCCGGGCCACAGATCCATTCTTCGGCAGCGTTGCGCATGGTCTTGATGACCTGTGGGTCGGACGCAGACATGAACTCCAGGACCTGATCATCGGAGAAATAGGCCATGGCCTTCAGGTCGGGAAAGACGCTGTTGGCCGAGCGGAATAGGGCATGGAGGGATTCATAGTCCAGAGTGCCGGTCGCAAAAGCCGGAAGGGCATGGGTGGCCAGGGAGTCTGCCTGGGCATGGAGGGAGTTGATGAGTCCAGCCAGTGATTGGCGGATGAGCACAGCCTGGGTGTACTGCTGATCGCTAAAGGCCTTGTGCCGTTCCTGGTCGGCCTTTTCCTGAGCCCACTGCGAGCCCAATGCGAATATCCCGAGGATGGCAGCGATTGCCATGGCAAAGAGCATGTAGGCTTTGCGCTGTGGTGTTGGGGCGAGCGAAAGGCTCGGAACGTGGGCCGGGGTCTCCATAAATATGATTGTTACCGGAAAGTTGGACAAAAAAAAAGCGCCACCCGAAAAAACAGGTGGCGCAGAATGGATTGTAGTGTCTAGAAAATGAAAGAAAGGATGCGCGAATGAATGGGTTTCCTGGCTTTTGGCACGGTGAGCGGGATGTCTGCGATACGGCGCTTCAATGCCACGACCGCCAAATCGTTCTGGCGACGTTGCTCATGCAGTTGCTTGCTGGAATCTTTCAGGGAATTCCTGAGGGCCTTCATTTCACGGATGTGTTTCTGGATGATGTTATCCATGGTCTCCTGCCTGGTGGTTGGACGGGTTGTTTACCCGTCGCGGGCGTTATGCCTTCCCCAAGGCTGTCACCCTTTAATGCAATGCCGCATCCAGGAGTTCCCCAACATCCAGGATGTTATTCAATTTCTCCACATGCATCCACAGCCTGTGGAGAACCAGTGAGCAAGATGTACTATAGTGCGGGGTGGAGCTGGCTGCAAATAGAAAGTTTCGATATGGGGATGTTCGCGTATTGATTTTTTTGATTTTTATGCTGATATCTCATTATAATTCTCACAATAGCCTAGTGTTTAGGGCGGATTTGAAAATCTGGGGGGGCGTGAATATTGCCCTTGGATATTGATGGGCTGAGGCTGTTTGGATTGAGAAGCTCAATACAAAAGAGTGGGACTTGTTTTGACTTCCTCGTGCTGCTCTTTTATCCAAGAGCAACAACAATTCGTTCAAGGAGATTGCTGATGAAGATAGGGCGCATGATCGTGCTGGCAGCGTTGCTGCTGTGTTTTTCCGTTTCCGGGGCCTTTGCCGCCAATCCGGTGGTTGTCATGGAAACCAGCCAGGGGAACATTGTCATTATGCTGGAGGAAGCCAAGGCCCCCGTGACCGTGGCCAATTTCCTCAAGTATGTGGATGCCGGGTTTTATGATGGAACCATTTTTCATCGGGTGATCAAGGGCTTCATGATTCAGGGCGGAGGTTTTGACATGAGCATGATGCGCAAGTCTGCCGGGGCTCCCATCATGAATGAAGCAAATAATGGTTTGCCCAATAGCCGTGGTACGATCGCCATGGCTCGGACCTCTGACCCGCACAGTGCCAGCAGTCAGTTTTTCATCAACCACAAGAACAATGCCAGCCTGGATTTCACGGGCAAGAACCCCCAGGGCTGGGGCTATGCCGTTTTTGGCCGTGTGATCCGTGGGATGGACGTGGTCGACACAATTGCCAAGGTTCAGACCGGCCGCCAGGGTGGTATGGGTGATGTGCCGCTGGTGCCTGTAGTGATCAAGAAGGCCTATCGTCACCAGCCCTAGCAGGGTGATGAAAACTCTCCGTTAGCGGCGCTATTTTGAGCCACGTAAACCCTTGCAAGGGGTGACTCGGTCGGCCTTGAGGGCTTGGCATCACTTTCAAATGTTTAACGATTGAACAATAAGCCTCGGAACAACTGTTCTGAGGCTTATTTTATTGTTCTCGGAACGGTGTTGACCGAAGCGTACTGATGCGCTAGGAAACTTAAAAAACGCTTTTCGTTTCTGGAGTATAAGATGGGTGCTTTGTCGCAAGAGATGCGTGATCGGATTCTGGAGGCGGCCTATGCCAGCTTCAGGCAGTTCGGGGTGCGTCGGGTTACAATGGATGAGATTTCGGGGGGGCTGCGTATCAGCAAGAAGACCCTGTATCGGTATTTTTCGAGCAAGAAGGATCTGGTCCGTGAGCTGGTGCTCAAGAGATACTCCCGCCATCTGGATGTCGTGCTGGTTGAAGTGTCTCGAGGGCGGTCGGCCCGGGAATCATTCATTGCCGGATATCGCAGATTGGGTGAGATGGTGCGCGAAGCTTCCCCTATCTTTCTGTCGGATACGCGGTCCTGCTATCCTGATATCTGGGAGGAGTTCGATGAGTTGCGTATTCGGGTGCTGGGTGAGTTCGCCCATGCCATTGCCCGGGGTGTCGAACGCGGAGAAATTCGCTCCGGCGTTCATCCGCAGATCGTGGCTGGAATCATGGAATGCGTGGTTCAGAAGTTCATGGTGCCGGATACGTTCCGCAATGCCGAATTTACTCCAAAGCAGGCTTGGCTGACCTGGTTTACCATGTTGACTTCGGGGTTGTTTTACGAACCATCCGATCTTTCAGATCCGGCCGAGGACGCTTATCATTTATTGAACCGATAGGATATTTCCTAGGCAAGGGGATGACGATGAAGATGTCCAGACGAATGCTTGTTTTGCCTGTTCTGTTGTTGGGAATCCTGACCCTGATTGTGCTGGTCAAGACCCGATTGACTCCTGAACGTGTCGGGATTGTCGAGCGCGCCCGGGCCGTACGCGTTGTGCCTGCCACTGAATTGGCGCTGGTCCCCCGGGCCGTGGGCTATGGCAGTGTGCAGCCCGGTCAGGTCTGGGAGGCCGTGGCCGAGGTGAGTGGGAAGGTCGTTGAGGTGCATGAAAGCCTTGACCGGGGGGCCATCCTGCCTGCCGGTGCGGTCCTGATGCGTATTGATCCTGTGGAATACCGTTTGGCACGAGACCGGTCGGAAGCCGCAGTTGCTGTCGTCCTGGCCAAGCTGCGCGAACTGGATCAACGAGAGCGCAATGCCATGAGTTCGCTGGGTGTGGAACAGAATTCTCTGCAGTTGTCCGAACGGGAGTTGGAACGAAAGCGCAGTCTTCAGGAGAGCGGAACCATTTCCAAGTCCGAGATGGAGACCGAGGAAAAGCGCTATCTGACTCAGAAGAATATTGTCCAAGGCTATCAAAGCACCCTTGAGCTGGTTCCGTCAGAGCGACAGGCCCTGTCTGCGGATTTGGCGTCTGCCCGTTCAAGCCTGGAGAATGCGCGTCTCGATCTGGACAAAACCGTCTTGCGCACGCCTTTCGAGTGCAGAATTGCGGCAGTGAACGTGGAGCTGTCCCAATACGCCAAGTCCGGGCAGGTCGTTGTCGTGGCCGATTCCATCGGTATTTCAGAAATCCCGGCTCAAGTGCCCATCGCGGCGTTTCGGAATCTGCTGGACATGAAGAGCTCGCCATTGGCTGCTGGGCGCATTGACATGGACGCTGTTCGACAGGCCGTGGGGTTGAAGGCGGTGGTGCGCTTGAATGTGGCAGGGACCCCCGTGGAATGGCAGGCTCGTTTCTCGCGCATTTCCGATGAGATCGATCCGCAAACCAGGACCGTGGGCGTGTATGTCGTGGTGGATAACCCCTATTTACAGGCCATTCCCGGAGGGCGTCCGCCGTTGGTCAAAAACATGTATTGCGAGGTCGAGCTCCGTGGGCAGCCGCGGGCAGCGCGAGTGATCGTGCCTCGATCCGCACTGCGTGAGGGGCGTGTGCATGTGGCAGGACCCGATGACAGGCTGCTCTCCCGTGAGGTGGTCGTGGACTATCTGCAAGGGAATGTCGCCAGCATTGCCAGTGGGCTTCAGGCGGGTGAGCGGGTAATTGTCTCCGATGTGTCTCCGGCCATCGAGGGCATGATGCTCAGCGTGGAACAGGACACTGCGCTGTTTGAGCGCGTGGTGGCCGAGGCGACCGGGGAGGCCGGATTGCGATGAAGAAGAGTTATCCCCTGCTGCGCTATTTTGCAGATCACCCCACGGCAGCCAATCTGCTGATGTTGTTGTTCCTGTTCCTGGGAGTGACTACAGCCGCGGATCTGAAGCGCGAGACATTCCCTGAATTTGATTCCTCCATGGTGGAGATTTCCGTGGCCTACCCCGGTGCTTCGGCCGAAGACGTTGAGAACGCCATCTGCCTGCGTATCGAGGACGCCCTGGATGGGATTACTCAGGTTGAAGAGGTCATCAGCGAAGCCCGCGAGGGAGTGGGGCGGGTTACCGTGGAGATGGTCGAAGGGGGTGACATCAGTCAGTTCCTGGCTGACATCCGTAGTGAGATCGATACCATCGATGATTTTCCCGATGCTGCCGAGGACCCTGTTGTCGGCGAGTTGAACCGGACGGATCTTGTCCTGTCAGTGGCTGTGACCGGGCCGATGTCCGTGCCTGACCTGAAGCTGTACAGTGAGCAGTTGAAGGACAGGATCATGGCCTTGCCCGAAGTCTCAGAGGTCAAGGTTCAGGGTTTTTCCGATCACCAGATTCGCATCGAGATCCCTGCGGGGACGTTGATGAAGTTTGGGCTTTCCGTGTCCGACGTTGCGGACCGCATTGCCCGCATGAGTGTGGATTTGCCTGCGGGCAGTGTCCAGACCCGTGAGGCGGATATCCTGGTGCGCATGGATGAGGAACGCCGCAATGTTCACGAGTATGAAGATCTGATCGTGATTTCCGGTAGAACAGGGGCCGAAATTCGTTTGGGGGATATCGCCACTATTTCTGACAGCTTTGAGCTGGATGAAGACAAGATCATCTTCAATGGTCAGCGCGCGGCCATTTTGCAGGTCAACAAGGTCAAGGCCGATGATACGCTGGATGTGATGCACGCCGTTTATGGCTTTTTGGATCGGGAACGTCTGGCTGCGCCACCAACGGTGACATTTACGGTGACGCGTAATATTTCCAAGATCGTCCAGGATCGTCTGGATTTGCTGACCATGAACGGTGTGCAGGGACTGATCCTGGTGTTTTTGACCCTGTGGCTGTTCTTTGCCTTTCGCTTTTCGTTCTGGGTCTCCATGGGGCTGCCCGTGTCGTTCATGGGGGCTGTGTTTGCCATGCAGATTTTCGGACTGTCCCTGAATCTGCTGTCCATGGTGGGGCTGCTTTTGGCATTGGGCCTGATCATGGACGATGCCATCGTTATTGCGGAGAATGTGGCCGCGCATCTGAAGATGGGCAAGAATGCCCTTGATGCTGCTGTGGAAGGGACGGCGCAGGTGGCCCGCGGCGTGGCTTCATCCTTTGCCACCACGGTACTCATTTTTGGAACCATCGCTCTGCTTCTGGAGGGTTCCATAGGCAAGATCCTGTGGGCCATGCCTGTGGTTCTGATCCTGACGCTGATGGCCAGTCTGATCGAGGCCTTTTTCATTTTGCCTAACCATTTGGCGCATTCTCTGGCTGGCTATCAGGATAATGGCAAGAACCGTTTTCGCAGAAGGTTCGAGCAGAGGCTGGAGGCTTTTCGAGAGGATCGCCTGGGGCGCGCCGTGGACTGGTGCGTGCGCTGGCGATATTTGTGGGTAGGATGTGTGCTGGCAGTTTTTCTGCTGTCGGTGGGTATGATTGCCGGTGGGCATCTCAAGACGCGAGCCTTCCCGGAGATCGATGGGGATGTCGTGGAAGCCCGCATCCTGCTGCCCCAAGGTACCCCTCTTGCGCGAACCGAGCAGATTGCAGCCCATGTTGCCCAGGCGGCTACTGCTGTGGGTGAAAATCTGAATGATCGGCAACCCGAGGGACGGGACCTGGTGGAGAACGTCAATATTCAGTTCGGGATGAATAGTGACGCCAATGAGAGCGGTGCACATCTGGCCACCGTTTCCATCGATCTGTTGGATGCCGAACGGCGCGATGCCACCATCGACGAATTCAACTCCCTGTGGCGCAAGGGTGTCGGGCAGGTGGCTGATGTAATCTCAATTTCTTACACCGAGCCAGCCATTGGACCGGCAGGCCGGGCCATCGATATCCGGCTGCAGGGGCATGACCTGGATAATCTCAAACTGGCCTCTCTGGAGTTGCAAGACTGGCTGAATGGGTACCGGGGAGTGCTGGACTTGAAGGATGACTTGCGACCGGGCAAGCCGGAAGTCCGAGTGCGGATGCGTGAGGGTGCCATGGCACTGGGGCTGGATGCCGCTTCCATTGCCCGTCAACTGCGTGCTGCCCTGCATGGCGTGGATGCCGCCGAGATTCAGGCCGGGCCGGAAAGCTACGAAATCAACGTGCGTCTGGCGCGTATGGATCGGGATAGCATGGCGGATCTGGAGTACTTTCACCTGACGGCACCGGATGGTTCACAAGTCCCGTTGGGTGCTGTGGCCGAATTGGTGGAGGGACGGGGATGGGCCAGAATCGGGCGTATTGATTCCTTGCGTACGGTAAGTATTCAGGGCGATGTGGATACCTCGTTGTCCAATGTTGGCGAGATCATCTCAGAGACCCAGGCGCAGTTTGTGCCGGAACTGTTGAAGCGCTACCCCGACGTGACGGTTTCACTGGAAGGTGAAGCCAGGGAAGGAGCCAAGACCGGGGCCTCGCTACGTAAGGCGCTCATGATTGGCCTGTTTGGTATTTTTGTGCTTCTTTCCTTCCAGTTCAAGAGCTACGCGGAGCCGCTGGTCGTAATTTCGGCTATCCCCATGGCGCTGATAGGCGTGATCTGGGGGCATTTGATCATGGGCCAGGACTTGGCCATGCCCAGCATCATGGGCTTTGTGTCCCTGGCCGGAATTGTGGTCAATGATTCGATCCTGCTTGTGGAGTTCATCAAGATACGCATGCGTGAAGAGGGACTGAGTGCGTCAGACGCGGCTCGTATGGCCAGCCGTGGGCGTTTTCGGGCAGTGCTGTTGACCTCCATGACCACAATCATGGGGCTCATCCCGCTGATGTTCGAGCGTAGCCTCCAGGCTCAGGTGCTGATTCCGCTGGCAGTGAGCATCATCTTCGGGTTGCTTGCCTCCACGGTATTGGTGCTTCTGGTGATCCCTGCGCTGTATGCCATTCTGGATGATTTCGGGTTGATCTCGAAATCGGTGCTTCAGGATCGAGATTAGACTGCGGCAAGCACTGAAAGTGCAGGCTCGGGGGCTGTTCGTCTGTCTGTGAGTCGGAAGCTGTAGTCCCATCATGTGCTGGCTGGAGATATTGTTCGCGCGGGATGCGATGGGCGCACTACAGGATGAGGCGGATGCGCCTCGGGGCAATGTGGTTTCGCAGAGGAGAGGACTGCGGGGTGAGCTGGCCGTGAATGTTTGTCGGAAAACGGGAGGCTAGCGGATGGTGATGGTCAGGCCATCCGGGGTGCGGCGGACCGATGCCTGTTTTGGCTCGCGGTCCAGATCCAGCACAATGCGCAGTTTATCCGAGTGGACACCCAGCCGAATGGCGCTTGCGCCACCTTTGCCCACCGCGACTTTCTTGTCACCTTCGTAGGTCCAGCTGCCGGGAACATCCACCACGTAGCGCGGCGGAGAGGATAACTGGAATCCAGTGGGATCTCCAGCCAAACCCTTCACGCTCAGGTTCAGGATAAGGGCGTCCTTCCATATCCCGGAGCGGATACCCGTTAACGTGGCGTTCCAGCTGGAGCGCTTCTTTTTTTGGGTTGTGCCGACAACGGCTGGTCGCGAGGCCTTGGGCGGCGCAGTGACTTCCACTTCCTCAAGGTCCGAGGAGGCTGGCCTGGGGGCGGCTGGTGCCGTAGCCACTTGCTGTGGCGCAGGAGCGGGCAGAGTGATGGCCGGTTTGTCCTGGGTCTTGGGCCCGTCCTTCGATACCTGTGCCGGCTTTGTGGGGGCAGGAATTGCAGGCGTGGAGGACATGGAATTCGTAGCGGGCGAAGCCTCGGCTACGGTTTTTTGTTCGGTCGGCGGTGGAGGAGCCTGTTGTGTGGCTTCAGCTGGGGATTCGCCAGCATCAGTTTGAGCCGATGATGCTGGTTGCGCAGGCGTGGGTGTGGTGTCGGTGGAAGACTCTTGCTGTACCGTGGGGGCGGGTTCCTCCACAACAGTGACAATCTCGCGGCGAATGGAGTTGGCCTGTTGCATCCGGGGGGCAAGCAGAGCGAACCAGGCCGTAGCACTCACCGCGACAATCAGCAGCAACACCAGCAGGAGCCGGGGGCCGCGTTGCGTCAGGGATTCGGACAAGCGCCGGTTGACCTGACCACAGCGGACACAGGTGTAGGTGGTCATCGGCAGGAATTTACCGAGGCCCTTGGGCACCAGGCCCAGCATGAGATCATGACCGCAGTGGGAACACTTCACGTCGACTCCTTAAGCGGTGTTATTTATCTGTAAATAAGCCCTGTTGTAAAGCTAAGGTCGAAATGTGAAAGTGATATTTATTTCAAGATGTTGGGGCATTGATCGAGAGGGGCTGATGGGCCTCTTGCGACTTGCTGAATTGTCTTGACAAACTTGAGGCGTACCCCTTATTCAGTATGTCCCGTTTGCGCCGGTATCACAAGCGGGCTTTGATTGTTGATCGTCCTATGGCTCCGGCGGCCTAGATGAACAACCCTTGGAGAGGTGGCCGAGCTGGCTGAAGGCGCGCCCCTGCTAAGGGCGTATACCTTTACGGGTATCGAGAGTTCGAATCTCTCCCTCTCCGCCATGAAATCAAAAGGGCTTACAGCATTGCTGTGAGCCCTTTTCTCGTTTGTGTCCGCGGCCTGCGGATCAACAACTCACAAGGTATACAATAGATCCTCGACGCATTGGTGGGCGCTGGTCTTGTGTCCGCATGTCGGACAGATCAGGTCGCTTGTGGGGTGCTGTACCATTCGCTTTAGACGGGGGGGCGGTTCATCCTTGCTTTGCGGTTGGCCCAGGCATTCGGGACAGGGGTGAGGAGTTGTTCGCATGTCGGGGCATAGAGCGCTGTATTCACGTGGTTCTTTGCCGTCTACGCAGCAATAACCATTCAGTTTGCATTGCCATTGGGCTTCTGATTCATCCCAGTATTTTTCCGAACAGCGAAGGTTTGCCATTGGTTTCTCCTGGATACGGAGGAATCACCAAAAGGGTGATTTAGCCTGGTCATTGTATAGGCGTAAATCGCCTTTATGTCAATGGGGGGGCAGGCCATGACGCCCTGTAAGAAAGTCAAAATATTTTATTCTGGGTCTATGATGTCGCGAGTCTCTACGATGGTTGGAGAAGTCCCTGAGGGCGATTCCATGCTCCATAGTGTGCAAGCGATGGCGTTTACTCGTTTACTCATAAGTCCAGCGACATAGGCAGCACCTGAGGCTCTGATTTGAACTCCTGATTCGTCATGGCCTTCAAAAGCATCCTCAAGGAACCTCAGGGCAGAGGCTACGTCATACAGCTCCGTAACCGGGTCTTTCGCGCTGGTGCTGAAGGGTATTTCGTTGTCCATGAATCTGACCTCGCAGTTGACCTGTTGAAGTGTGATCGTGGGGAAAACCGCTTAGTATTGGCGATAACTGAAATACGTTACTACTTAAAATCATGTATTTTGTAAACTGCAAGTGGGCTAAAAATCCATTCAGTGTAAGGGGTTGAGTGCTGTTTGGCTTTTTCCTACCGTTAATGATTTTCGAGTTGCAATGTAGAGTTAGGGTGCTGTATCTATAGATATAGATAAAACTTTATTGATGGACGTAAAGAAACACAGTCAGGGGAGCAAGAGGTGCTTATTCGGGGGAGGGGGCCTTGAGGGAGTAGCCCTGCATGGCCTGGGAGACCTGCCAGCAGAGTGAAGAGAAGTCCTGGTGGACTGCATGGGCCAGGCGGTAAGCATCTGGCAGCTTGAGGGTGCGACCCGAGTTGCGAACCTTGCGATAGGTGCCCACTGGGTCGCGCTGGGTGGGAAAAGCCGAGCGGGCGATGTCGGAATGGCTGCGCCCCTGCTTGATGCGGGCAGCCTCGATGGCATCCAGATAGTTCTGCGTAAAGGTCAGTGCTTCGTCCATGCGTTTACTATAGCCAAATATGGAATGTCGGCAATAGGCGAAAAAAGCCTAAAAAGCTGGCTTGCCCTGTTGACACTTAGGCGGAAATGGCCTATATATTCATTCACGATGAGGGGTCGCCATCAAGCGGCCTGACGGAGTGATGTGATGGGTATGAATCAGGACGAAGTGTGGGTCCCGGTTAATCTGCGGGGATTCCGAATTGGTTTCGAGATGAACGGAGCGGGGTTTGTGCGTTGCAGAGAACGCGAAGGGCAGGGGCGGTGGCTGCTGCCGCAAGCCGAGCATGGCGATGATGCTGGCCTTGGGTATCGATTGTGTTTCTCGGGGCGCGAGGGTTGGCTCCCGCTTCAGGACATTTTTAAAGCCTTCGGGACCAGAGTGGAAGCGGATTGGAAATGGATAGATCAGACTCGTCTGATCGTGGATGCCGAAAATCGCATGCTCGAGGAGCGTGCCCGCTTGCGCGATCCGCTGGGGGCCATGCTCCAGGAAGCTGAGGGCGATTATCTTATTGCCTTGTTGAATACGTTGTCCAGGGGGTGTCCCTGGGAGCGATCCCGGATCGTTGGTGATGCGCGCGGTGCTGACCCGATCCTGGGTTTTTAACGCGGGAGTGATGATGCGAAACATGCCCATTGTTGAATTGATTCGGCTGGAGGAGGCGCCCCTGGGTTCATTCGGCGTTTTGCGCATGAACAAGGAGGTGGTTTGTGTGACCCTGGAGCCGCCCGACAAGTTGAATGCGCAGGATGTTTCCAGCATTCCTGCACAGCAGTATCTCTGTGCACGGGTGGATTCTCCACGGTTCGGAAACACTTTTCAGGTGCAGGATGTGCCGGGACGGACCCGTGTACTGTTCCATTCCGGGAACACTGTTGAGGATACCCGAGGGTGCGTCTTGCTGGGAACGTCCTACGGGATGCTGGGGCAAGAGCGCGGAGTCCTTGGGAGCCGCAACGCCTTCAATCTGTTCATGGAAAATCTGAGCGGAGTGGATGGCTTTCATCTGACAATTCTGGAGCGCTATTAACACTTCAGAGTGATTGATCAGCTGTGGAGGCGGATTTGCGCTGTGTGAAATGTGCGGCACGGACACAGGTCATCAGGACATTGCAACGAGGGGAAGAGACGCATCGTATTCGGGCGTGCCACACGTGTGGGCATGTGTTTCGGACCAGGGAACAATTGATGATACCCCCAGAAGGTAGCAGCAATAGACGCAGCAGGTGCTCAGGAGGACGATGTGGCTGAATGGAAGGATGTGGGGAATCTCGTTGCCGGTGCCGCACCGGTCTTGGCTGGGATTCTTGGCGGTCCGGCAGGAGCGGTGGTTGGCGCAGCTGGTGCCTTGGCCGCATCGTTTCTGGGTGTGGAGCCGGAGCCGGATCGTGTGGTTCGGGCGCTGGGCAACCCGGAAAATCTGCTGCGTTTGAAGGAACTGGAGTCAGCCGAGAAAGAGCGCCTGCTGGCCTGGCAGGAAAAACAGCTTGAGGCCGAGCGGGACTTTGAGCGCGAGTTGGGTCGGCGGCATGAGGCGGACATGGCCTCTGATTCGTGGTTGTCGAAAAATGTCAGACCGTTGTGCCTGCTGATCGTTACCGTGGCCATTGTTGCCGCTTCATTGGATACGAAGATTGCCGTGGACAAGCTGGAGGCTCTGACCGGTTTGGGATGGGGCATCTACGGGTACTATTTTCTGGGGCGTTCGGCTTTTGACAAGGGTGCGGTGCGCCTGCACATGGGTGCCAAATGACCACGGATCAGGATGCCAGACTGCTGCTGGCGCGCATAGACGAGCGGGTCAAGGCCATCATGGAAGATGTTGCCGATCTGAGACGAACCAGGCGCTGTCATACTCACTCGGAAAAACTCAGGAATTTGGAGCGGGTCGTCTATGGGCTGATGATGGTGAGTTTTGGTCTGCTTGGGCGGGCGATCTATGAGCTATTGAGTTGAGGCCATAAAAAACCCGGGACACCGTGTGCGGCAAGACCATTGAACGCACTTATTTTTTAATGGGGCGGTCTCCCCTGCGTGCTCCCCCGTGGGCGGGGACGTCGCGTATTCATTATGTTCATCCCTTTGGTCAGACCGCTGCACCTGTGTCCCAGGTAAATTCAACATAATCATTTTCCTTATTCGTGGCAAGGAATCAGTGCCGAAAATCGAAGCCTTTCGTGCATAGATCAACGGTTATTTGTTGTATGTATTATGCTGATATTAAGGAACCTTGTTTTCAGTGAGCGAACAATGAGTGCTAACATCGAGACAAAGCAACACAAAATCAAGGGTCTGATTGTTGCCAACCCGGAGCAATGGTTGTCCGTGGGGGCAGCAGGTGCCTCTGAACAGGGCAAAAATATATTTGCACCACGTGTTGAAAACGCTCCAGAGCCGATGAATAGGGGCGAAATCCCTGCTCGAGAGCCCGATGAACAATGGGTCGTGCAGAGGCTGGTGGAGGTTGTCGAGCGCTGCATGCAAAGCGCCCAGGCCCCAGCCTCATCGGGACAGGCCGCAGGAGAGTGGAAGTTCGATACTGCGGGAGCCATTCGGGGGCTGACCCTGCTGGGCAAGAACTTGGGCATGTTCTCGGAGCGGGTGGAGCATCAGGTCAATGTCCATGAAGACGCCTTGGATGAACTGGCATGACCGAAAGGCAAAAGCAGATAAGGCAACGGCTCAAGGATGACTTCATCCATTACAGCCAGCGTTGTTTGTCCATTCGTAGCAAGTCTGGTGGGTTGGACCGGTTGGTATTGAACCGGGCGCAGTTGCACCTGCATCAGGCCATGAAGGAGCAGCGCAGGAAGAAGGGCAGAGTTCGTGTCTTTGTGCTCAAGGGCCGTCAGCAGGGCTGCTCGACCTATGTGGGGGCGAGATTTTTCCACCGAGTGACACATGGTCGAGGAATGCGCGCGTTCATTCTGGCTCACGACATGGAGGCCTCCCGGAACCTGTTTGCCATGACCAAGAGGTTTTACAGAAATTGCCCGGTGGCTGTCCGCCCCGTGGCGGGGAAGGACAACGAGCGCGAGCTGGCGTTTCCCCGGCTTGGAAGCGGCTACAGGGTGGGCACTGCCGGGTCCAGAAGTGCGGGTCGGTCCATGACCGTTCAGTACTTCCACGGTTCCGAGGTCGCCTTCTGGCCCAATGCAAGGGAGCACGTCGCAGGCGTACTGCAAACCGTTCCGGATGCCCCGGGCTCGGAAGTGGTCTTCGAGTCCACAGCCAACGGGATGGGAAACTTCTTCCATGCGGGCTGGCAGGCGGCCGAGGCCGGGGACTCCGGCTATGAGGCCGTATTTCTGCCTTGGTTCTGGCAACGGGAATATCGCAGCGAGGTCGGAGATGAATTCAGGCCCGACGACGAGGAGCGCCATCTCATGGCGGTTCTCGGCCTGACACCGCCGCAGCTTGTGTGGCGTCGGTTCAAGATCCGCGAGTTGGGTGACCCGTTGCTGTTTCGTCAGGAATACCCCTGCACCCCGGACGAGGCCTTTCAGAATACGGGGGAGGATTCGTTCATTCAGGCTGCCGATGTGCTGCGAGCCAGAAAGACCGAGGAGCCGGGCAGCGGCCCGGTCGTTGTCGGAGTGGATCCGGCACGGTTTGGAGACGATCGTACGGCCATGGTCTTTCGCCAGGGCCGTAGGGCTTTTGGGCTGAGGAGTTGGAGTGGCAAGGACACCATGGAGGTGGCTGGTCTTTGCCGGCGTGTGCTGGAATCCGACACCCCGCGAGTGGAGCGATTGTTTGTGGATGCGGGAGGATTGGGTGCGGGAGTGGTGGATCGCTTGCGTGAAATGGGCTTCGGGCTTCGGGTCAGTGCCGTGCAGTTCGGCGGGCGGGCGGCCAGTCAGGAACGCTATCGAAACAAGCGTGCGGAGATGTGGGGCGAGCTGCGCGAGTGGCTGACGGGGGAATTGCCCGTCTCACTGCCCGATGAGGATGCACTGCAATCCGATCTCACGGGCCCTGGATATTCCTATGACAGTCAGGGGCGCCTGGTGCTTGAACCCAAGGAACGGATGCGCCAGCGGGGTCTCAGATCACCGGATATTGCCGATGCTCTGGCCCTGACCTTTGCCGCACCGGTGCGCCGTGCGCGACCGCAGCAGCGTTTTGCAGACCGGGGCGAAGATCTCTGGCTGGGAGAGCGAAGTTGATGGACCTGATGACATTGACCCTCGTGGACGCAAGGAACCTGGGTACTGACGGGTTGTGCCCCTTGTGGGAGCAACTTGAGCGGGAAGGGAGTGCGCGGTCCTTGTTCTACGACGGCAGCATGAACACGGCTGAGGATTTTGCCCGGTTCGCACAGGCTCCACAGAGATTGTTGTACGCGGTGTTTGTCAGTGGGACACCAGCAGCCTTGTTCTGGCTGGATGGTTGGTCGGGCCGGGCAGCGTTTATCCACTTTGTAGTGTTTCGCCGGGCCTATGGTTCTACGGCGCGGGTCATTGGCCGCTATGTCACGGGCTGGTTGCTGCGGGCCAAGCGCAAGGGAGGCTTGCCGCTGGTGCAGACCCTCATTGGCCTGACACCGGAGACGAATCCTCTGGCCATCCGATTCGTTCGTGACATCGGGTTCAGGGTTCTGGGCCGAATCCCTCATGCAGTCACCATGCTGGAGGGGGAGACAACCGGGGCCATTGTTTCAATCCTGACTCATGAGGAGGTCTGAAATGGGTGGATCAGGCATCGGTAAATCCGTGCCCTCGGTGACATCGGCTCCAGCACCGGTAGAAATCCCGCCAACTCCGGCCGAGGATGAAGGCTCCCGTGAGTTGCTGGAGGCAGCACGTCAGAGGGAAGAAGAGCGTCGTAGAAAACAGGCCCGTGCCACGGTCGCCACTGGTGCCCAAGGTGATCTCGGGACCGCCAACGTGGGGAAATCAACCCTGGGATAGATCATGACTGCACATGCTGAAATGACGGAAATGTCTCTGCCCTTGGGCCCTGGCGACATCGCCGACGAGGTGATCCGACGGCACGAATCTCTACTCAGAGGGCGCGAAGCCTTTGACCCCATCTGGGAGGAAGTAGCCCAATACATGGGGCCGGCCTATTCAGGCTTTACGGCACGTCCCGGGCATCCGCGCAAACAGCGCGAGGATTTGGTGGATTCCACGGCACGGCGGGCTGCCAATGTCTTTGCAGCCGGAATGTTGTCGGGCGTGTCATCGCCTTCGCAACGCTGGTTCAGGCTCGGTATGCAGGACAGGGGACTGGCCGAGGCCCCTGGCGCACGCGCCTGGTTGCAGGAGGTGGAGGACATCGCCTATCGGGTTCTGTCGCATTGCGGATTCTACCCGCAGCAGACTTTGGGTTACCACCAGGCAGGGCTGTTCGGCTGGCAATGCCTGTATGTGGATGAAGACCCGGGGCAACCGGGGACCGGGGTCCGCTTCAGGGCGTTGCCCCTGCACGAGGTCTGCATTGCCGAGAATTTTCATGGCGAGGTGGACACGGTCTTCCGCAGTTTTCGACTCACGGCACGGCAGGCCACTCAGAAATGGGGCGAAGCCAACCTGTCGGATGCGCTGCGCCGGGCTCTGCATCGTCGGGGGAACAGCGACGAGGAATTCGATTTTCTGCATGCGGTCTATCCGCGTCGGGATAGCGGCAGCCCAGGTGACACTGACCGCGGAAAAAGCGCGGAAAGTGTCGCGGGTAAAAGCCTCGGCACGCAGGGTGGTGAGACGCTTCGTCCCTATGTGTCCGTGTATCTGGAGCGTGTTTCGCGCCGTATTGTTGCGACAGGCGGATACGCCGAGCTTCCCTATATCGTGACACGCTCGCATCGGTTGCCGGGCACGCCCTACAGCTATAGCCCCGGCACCGAGGCCCTGGCCGATGCCAAGATGATCAACGAGATGAAACGCCTGATTCTGGAGGCCGGGCAACTGGCTGTGGCTCCTCCCTATCTGGTGCCTGATGACGGGTTTGTGGGGCGGTTCTCTTTTGAACCGCGGGCCATGAACTACTACCGCCGGGGAGATGGCAATTCTCTGGCCGACTTCGGTCCTCTGTCCATCGGCGGCGATCCGCGCTTCTCCTGGGAGTTGCTCTCCGCCACCAAGGAAGACATCAACGAGGCCTTTTTCGTGGACTTGTTCCTGGCCATCAAGAGCCGCATCAGCCAGGGCGGTGCGCCCACGGCCATGGAAGTGGCTGAATTGGCGGGGGAGCGCATGTTCCTGCTGGGGCCGATGCTGGTCAACCAGCAGCAGGAGAATTTCCGTAGGCTCTTTGACCGGCTCTTTCGTTTGTTGGATCGGCGTGGGGAACTGCCTCCGCCTCCACCTGATTTGGCTGGGCGGTCCCTGGATGTGGATTACGTCAGTCCGCTGATGCTGGCTCAGCAGGAAACGCGGACCAACGCAGTGCTCCGGACCTATGCCGAGGTTGGAGGGATCGCCAGCGTATCGCCGCAGGTTCTGGACCTGTTCGACCATGACGAGAACGTGCGTCTGGTCTTGGAACAGCGGGGCTTTCCCCAGACCGGGGTGCGCTCGCGGTCCGATGTCGCGGCCCTGCGTGAACTGAGGGAGCAGGCAGCTGCCGGAGAGAAGCTTGGCGAGGTGCTGGAGGATTTGGCTCAAACCGCCGGGCAGGCCATGGGGAGTGCCCCGGTGCCCGGATCGGCCAACTCGGTGACCCGAGGCGACGGCACGCAGCAAGAAGCAGTCGCAGCTCCCAAAGTCGGAGGGCCAGAACCAACTGAGTCCAACGGCAATACGGAGCGCCGTTGATGGCTGCCAGCATGATGAGCGAGCCTGAGCTGGCCGGACATATCCAGAAGGCACTGTCGTCGCCTTCAGGCAAGGTGCTGATGGAGTTTCTGCGTTCACATTGTTTCATGCAGCCTACCCCACGACCCCGGGAATGGACCGGGCACGAGCAGGTGGAGTTTCGCTACGGGCGCATGACTTTGTTCCAGCTTCTGGATTATTTCGCAAACCCTGCGAACTTTAACCACCCCGAAGACTAGGCGGACACTCGCTAGAGATATTTTTTGTCGCACGCACCGGGTGTGCGGCGGAGGAATAACTGTGTGTGAAATCAATGATCAAGGAGAATGACTATGACCACTGACTGCACCTGCTTTCTGGATCGGATGGCTGAGATCGACGCTCATCCCGAACGTATTGACAACCCTCATCAGGTGACCGCCGGACAGACCGGCACCTATACCTCTGAACAGATCGACGCTCTGATTCAGGCTGCCGTGCCTTCGGGCGTGGTCATGGCCTTTGGCGCTGGCTCGGCTCCTTCCGGCTGGTTGGTCTGTGAGGGCTCGGCAATCTCCCGTGTGGACTACGCGCCTCTGTTTGCCGTGGTGGGCGAGACCTACGGCGCGGGTGATGGCAGCACGACCTTCAACCTGCCCGACCTGCGCGGCGAGTTTGTGCGCGGTTGGGACGATGGCCGGGGTGTGGATGTCGATCGTGTGCTGGGCAGTGCGCAGGAGGATGCCTTGCAGAACATTATTGGTGAGATCAAGGATATTGGCGCTGCCAGCTCAAACGGTCTGCGGGCGACTGGTCCGTTCTACGAGAACGGTGGCGTTGGTGACTACGACGCCGGGACCGATACCCCCATCGGTAGTGACTTCTGCAATATCGGATTCGATGCGTCCCGCGTGGCCCGCACTGCCGACGAAACCCGTCCCCGCAACGTCGCGTTTCTCTACTGCATCAAAGCCTAACAGATCGTTCCTCGGCGGCTGTCTGCGGCGTTCCTTCGGGTCATTCAACCGCTCGCGTGTGTGAAAATACGCGTCGCGTCTGAATCGTCCTTGCGCCTGACATCCAACCACCGTTGAACAATCTGCATGCTGTGCGCTGAGACGCGGCTTTGTGCACACCATTCATCCTCTCCGGGCGGGAATCGCGGCCCGCCCGGGTCAAACTTTTTACGGGAGCAATGGACCATGACGCAGGAAGCCTCACAGGCCCCCGAAACTGGACACGGCGAAGAGACACCTTCCACGCAAAACAATTGGCTGGAACAGGCCTTCCCCGAGGACGCGCTGGCCGAGCATGGCGGGGAACAGATTCCCCTGCGGGAGCATCCGCAACTGAGCAAATACGGCAGCGCGGCCGATATGGCCAAGTCCCTCCTGCACGCCCAATCTCTGGTGGGCCGCAAGACCGTGGGGCTGACTCGCCCGGCGGAAGATGCCACCCCCGAAGATTGGGAGCAGTATCACGCCGAACTCAAGCGCATGACCGGAGTGCCCGACTCCCCGGATGGATACGAGCTGGACGCGCCCAAGGGCATGGCTGCGGATGAGCGGCTCATGGACTGGTTCAGGAACAGCGCCCATGAGATGGGCCTGTCCCCGGAGCAGGCCAGGGGATTGTCCGAGCGTTACAACGACTGGTTGACCGACTCCGTTCAGGAGTTTGCCCGTCAGCGCGAGGGGCGCAGGCATGAAACCCTGCGCGATCTGAATACGCGATGGGGCGGCGATTCGGCGGCCAATCTGGAACTGGCGCGGCGGGGGTTTTCCACCTTTGCCCAGCGGGCTGGAATCAACGAAGTCGAGCAGGAGATGATCCTTTCGGCCCATGGTGACGATCCGCTGATGATTCGCCTGTTTCATGGCGTGGGGATGGCCTTTGCAGAGGACGGATTCGTGTCGGGTTCCAGCGGTCCCGGAAGTCGCGCACGCGAGATGTCCTCCAAACGGTTTTTCGCCGAGGAAGTCTTCGGCGGCAGAGGAGAATAAACAATGACGACCAGCGGCACCTTGAAGGAGATTTCCGCGCAGTTCGCCACCCGCCAACCCAAACAGGTGGACTGGCTGACCGAGGAAACTCCGGTGCTTGATGTGATCCCCTTCGAGGAGGCATCCCACACTCTGTGGAATGTCTATGACGAGGTATCCGACGTCTCCGGCGGCGGATTTGTGGATATGGACGCACCCCTGGACATGATCGAGGTGGATACGCGTCTGAACAAGGTGGATCTGTCCATCCTCGGGGCCAAGATGTTCTGCCCCGAGGACAAGGCCAAGGCCTTTGGTGGGCGCGACAGCTACTTTGCCAAGAAAACTCCCAAGGCCCTGCGAAAGCTGGGTGTGGATGCGGAAAAGGCCATCGTTTATGGCAATTTCCGTCAGTATGCCGTGGATCATGCCCGGCTCATCGATGCCGGTGATGCGGGCAACGAAAACTACAGCCTGCTGGCCGTGCGCTTTGTGCCCGGCGAGACCACGGGGCTGTTTTCAACCACCGGTTTCAAGCAGGGTGGATTGATCGACATGCGTGCGGTCAGTGGTGGTGGACTGTATGAAAACGAGCAGGGCATTCTGGGTTACGGAGTGCGCATGAAGGGCTACTTCGGTATCCAGATTGCCAACCCGGACACCGTGGCCGCTCTGGTCAACGTGACCCCGGACAGCCCCCCCACGGCTATTCAGGTGGACAATCTGCTGGACATGGTGCGCGCCGCGAACGGGACCTATCTGTTCTGCCATCGCAAGGCCCTGTCCATTCTGGCCGAGGTTGGCAAGGGCGCGGCCTTCCAGATGACCCCCGGTGACAAGAAGGTGGACCGCCGCATCGCAGAATGGAACGGCGTGCCCATCATCACCAGCTACAACTTCCAGGACGGGGCCGAGGCCCACGTCCAGGTGGACTAGGAGGGCGCAATGTACAACCACATCCTCAAGGTGCATGACCAGTATCTGGCCAAGGACATGGCCCTGCCGCAAAACGCCTCGCAGGCAGGCAACGGTGAGACGTTGAACTTCTCCGGTTCTCTTGGCGGGGTGGAGGTCCTGGCTGAGGTCACGGGTGACATTGCCCTGGCCGACACCAAGACCCTGACCGTGGGCCTGGAGCATTCCGATTCCGGCCAAAGCTGGGAACCGCTGGGCGAGGTCTGCAAGCTGACGGCCTCCGGGCCGCTTTCCATCGAGGCCGGAACCGTGCTCGGGCGATTTATTCCGCCCACGGACACCAAGGCCCTGACTCGAGCCGTGATTACCACGGACGATGCTGCGGCCAGTGGCTTCCTATCCATCTATCCGCACTACCTCGCCCGTTAGCAGGGCGCTCCTAAGCACTCATCTGCTTTGTTGCCGCCAACAGTGTAAACTTTTGCGTATGTCAGATACGCGGCAAGCTTACACTGTTATTGCGCCTCACATTTGAGCGCTTTTGAGCGCCCTGCCGTAGCGCTGAAAACAGCCATCTGCGGCGTTGCAGCGGGCAATTCAAACTCTCGCGTAGGACCGACTACGCCACGATCTTGAATTGCCCTTGCGTCTTGCATCTGACCATTTTGAGCGATCTGCGCAGAGGCTGTTTGCATCTGCTTTGTTGCCGCAAAAAGTGTAAACTTTTGTGTATGTCAAATACTCGGTAAGCTTACACTTTTATTACGCCTCACATCCATCCTGGGCGGGGTTTCATAACCCCGCCCTCATTTACCGACAACAGGCCCGGTTTCTTTTGGGAACAGACGGGCAATGGAGATTCATATGCAAACTCTCATGAATGACGGGCGCGTGGACGGTGGACAGAACGCACAGACATCCCAAGGGCAGGATGCCGAAACCCGGCGTGGACAGCGCGACGCCGAGGCCCCTTTGATGCTCGGGTTGGCCCCGGAGCAGATTCAGGCTCTGGGGTTGAAGGAATTGCCCCGTCCCGGTCAGGTGCTGGACGTGTTGGGGCAGGCCGTGGTGCGCAATTCGCCGGACCCAGAGGCCCTAGCCCTGGAGATCAGGCTCACGAATCTGGCCGATCCCGAAGCCGGGCAGCGGGAACGGTCTGAAGAGCGTGAGACTGACGAGCGCAGTGGCAAGCAGGGTGGGGGGCAAGGTGCCCAGGAAGAGTTCTTCCGCTCCCTGTTCCAGGGGGGAGCCTAGGCCATGAGCGTACGCATCCTGTCCGGGGCACTACTCGAACTGGGCGAGGACCGTATCACCTCGGCGGACCAGGACACCGAGCGGGCGCGGGTGGTGTCCGAGGTCTATGAGGACGAGCGTGACTCCCTGCTGGAGGAGCATCCCTGGAATTTTGCCATTTTCCGGGCCGGGCTGGCCCGGTTGGAATTGGTGCCTGCCTTCGGCTTTGCCCACGGTTTCAGGCTGCCCGCCGATTGTCTGTATGTGATCAGCGTAGAGCCGGAGACTCCGTATAAGATCGAGGGTGGGAATCTGTTGGCAGACCTCGAGGCCCTGAGCATTCGCTACGTGCGCCGGGTCGATGATGCTACACAGATGCCACCCACGTTCCGGGTCGCTCTGGCTACGCGCATTGCCGCGCGTGTCTGCAAGAAGATCACTGGCTCCAGTGCTGAAAAGGAGCGCCTGGAAACCCTGTATCGAGACCGGCTGCGCACGGCCAAGGGGCGCGATGCGCAGGGTGGTGGCACGCCCGATGCCGCACGCCCGGACCTGTTCGTCAATGCACGGAGGTAATCATGGGGCAGCAGACAATCCCCATCATCAATGCCTTTACCGCCGGGGAGCTGTCGCCCCACCTGGAGGGGCGCACGGACCACGAGAAATATTATAGCGGCTGTCGCAGGTTGGAGAACTTCATCCCCCGGCCCCACGGTAGCGTGTACAAGCGCCCGGGCACGCGGTTTGTGGCGCGGGCCAAATATGGTGATCGTGCGGCGCGTCTTATTGCCTTTGATTTCAACAGTACCGCCAGTCAGAGCTATGTCCTCGAGTTGGGGCACGAGTACCTGCGTTTTCACAAGGACGGTGGTGTGATTCTGGGTGAGGAGAACGAACCTTACGAGATCGCCACCCCCTGGACCGAGGACATGCTCTGGTCCGTGAACACGGTGCAGAGCTGTGACGTGCTGTATCTGGTGCATCCACAGGTGCGCCCGCACAAGCTGACTCGCGCCGGACATGCGGATTGGACCCTTGCACCCATGGCGTTTTCCTGGCCCGGACACGATTACGCCATTGCCGATGCCAACGGCGATGGTCTGGCCGATGGCAAACAGAACGATACGTTGAGTGTCCCTGCAGGTTGCCCCATGGAGGTGTCCATGCTCGTGAGCGGGCAGAGCCCGAATGGCACGGCCCGCTGGTTTGTCTACAAGGGCGGCGGCATCTTTGATGCCGGGGATCAGGACCGGGTGCTGACGTTCAAGGATTCACCGGTCGAGGACAGCGATCAGATCGAGTCCGTGCACAAGGCGGGGGGCGCGGTGAACAGCAAGTTCTGGGAGCCGGTGGATGTGGATCATACCATGCCCGAGGTCTGGGTCGAAGGAAACTGGCCCGGTGTGGCCGCCTTGTACGAAGATCGGCTGGTGTTGGCGGCCACCCCGAGTCAACCGCTGACCCTGTGGCTGTCCAGCACGGGAAGTTATGGGGATTTTCGCCTGAACACTGCCAGTTATGTGGATGGCATTCAGGACGAACCCCTGGACGACGATGCCATCGAGATCAGCCTGTCCGGTTCGCGCATCAATCCCATTCGCTGGATCATGGATTCTGAGGAACTGCTGGTGGGCACCAATGCCAGCGAGGTCAAGGTCTGGTCCGGGACCTCGGGCGAGGGTATGACCCCGTCGCGTGTGCAGCGCAAACGCCAGAGTGCTCACGGCAGTGCCTTTTTGCCCGCGCAACTCATTTCCAATGAGGTGCTGTTCATCTCGCGTAGCGGGCGCAAGGTGCGGCGCATGGCCTTTGATTTTGCCAGTGACCGTTACACGGCACCGGAAATCACCCTGCTGGCAGACCATATCACCGGGACAGGATTGCAGGATCTGGATTTTGCACGCGAGCCTGATGGTATTTTGTGGGTGGTGCGCAGTGACGGGGTGCTGGCCGGATGCACCTATCTGGCCGAGCAAAGTGTCGTGGCCTGGCATCGCCATCCGTTGGGCGGCGATGGAGCCTGCGAGAGCGTGGCCAGTATTCCCGGTGAAGACGGCGACGAGACCTGGCTGTTGGTGCGGCGGAGCATCGGCGGGCAGGTGCAGCGCATGCTGGAGCGGTTGGTTCCGGCTCCGGCTGTGGATGGCGACGCCTCGGATGCCTTTCATGTGGATTGTGGGCTGAGTAGCGGATTATCCGTGAGTGGATTTGAAGCCGCGAATCCCCTGCGTCTGATTGTGCCCGGCCACGGAGCCAGTGAGGGCGAAACCGTGCGCGTACAGGGCGTACAGGGGATGGAAGGCGAGGGGCAGTACACTGTGACGGCACCGGATGAGGATTCCTTTGCCTTGTCCGGGGTGGACGGTTCCGGTCTGGGGACATCGGCTCCTGGCGGAACAGTCTGGCGTCTGCTGAGCGAAGTGAGCGGCTTGGATCACCTGGAAGGTGAAACCGTTGATATCCTGGCTGATGGGGCCGTGCATCTCGCCCAGACCGTGCAGGGAGGTAGCGTGCGTCTGAATCGTCCTGCCTGGAAGGTCCATGCCGGATACGGCTTTGGGGCAGTGCTGCAACCCATGCGCCTGGAGACTGGTGCGGCCACAGGGACTTCTCAGACCATGCCCAAGCGTATTCTGGCCGTGACCCTGCGATTCAAGGATACGGTGGGTGGCAAGGTCTGCCCGGGGGATGATGTGTCGGGCAAATACGAACGAGTGTTGCCGCACGTGCAGCCTGCCCGTGCAGGCGAGGCGCCAAGGCCTTTTTCCGGGGACAGGGAACTTCGTTTGTCTGCCGGGTTCGATCGCGACGGGCTGTTCACCGTGCGCCAGGATGATCCCTTGCCCATGACCGTGATCTGCTGTGTACCGCGGGTGCAGGGAGGTGGATGATGAGGCTGGTTCCTTTTGAACCAGCGCATCTTGAGCGTCTGGAGTTGCGAGAATTTGATCGCCTGGGTGTGGTCGGGCTGGGAGATGGCCGTGACCTTGGGCGATTGGCCGAGTTCTATGCCCGGTCCGGTCCGGCCTTTACGGTCCTCGTTCGGGGCTGTGTCGCAGCCTGTGCGGGGGTGGCGGTGCAGCCCGGAGCCACGGGCAATGCCTGGATGTTCAGCGGTACGTTGATTGGTGAGCAGCCCGTGGCAGTGGCGCGGGCCATCAGGCGCGGGTTGGAAGACATCGAGTGCGAACATGGGCTGACACGGATACAGACCACGGCCCATCACAGCCTGGACCTGCCGCCGCGTTGGTATGCGTTTTTGGGATTTTCCCGCGAAGGGCTGCTGCGCAGGCTTGTGGGCGATGACGATTACTATCTGTATGCGAGGGTACGATAATGGGTGCGGATCCGATTTCATGGACCATTATGGGGCTGGGGTTGGCCAATCAGGTGATGGATGGAATGCAGAGTGCCGACGCAGCCAGAGATCAGCAACGAACAGCGGATCGGCAGGCTGACAATGCCCTCAAGCAGGGCGAGGAGAATGCCAAACTCATCGAGGCGCAGGTCAGCCGGGATAAGGAAGTGGCCCGGAGTGAAGTCCGTCGGGATCTGGCGCGTGCCAATGTGGCCCTGGCGGATGCCGGAGTTTCGTCCTCCACGGGATCGGCACTGGAAATCCTGTCCGGTGCGGCTGCCGATGGCAGACGCAATGTGGCCTGGCTGGGCTATGACGGGAAGCTGCGGGCCGAACAGGCCCGGTACCGGGGGCGATCTGGTGCTGCAAATTATGGCAGTCAGGCCTCATCGGCAGCAGCCAGGCAACGCTCGGCCTATAGTGATTTGGTGCTTGGCGGAACCAGCAGCCTGCTGTCTTTGGGGGCCAGGGCTTACGGATGATGAACCATTGGCCGGAGAACAGGGCTTGACCTCACGCGCTGGCCCGGCTACATCCGCTGCCCGCCACAGACCGACGCGGGAACAACTGCCGAATGCCCGGCTGATTTTCTGAATGGTCTGTTCCATGAGCGTTTGGTGCATTTGCATCTGAATATGATAGAATCCCCTTTGCCGATCGGGGTATGGTAAGGACCGTAAGCATAACGCGTCTGAAGATTGCCCGGAGGGCTCCATGAATCTGTTCGTTTCCATTTTCATCAAATTTTTCGTACTGCTCGCTCCATTCTTTGTGTTGTCCATGTTCCTGGCTTTGACCAAGGGCATGGACCGGGCCGCGAGGCGGGCTGTGGCCGTTCGCGTCACCCTTGCGGTGATTGTTGCCTGTCTGGTCTTGTTCTTCTTCGGCAATGGCCTTTTTGCCGTGCTGGGCATTACCGTGGATAGTTTCCGCATCGGGGCTGGAGCATTGCTGTTCCTGTCCGCGGTGTCCCTGGTGCATGGCAAGCCAGGCAAGGCACCGTCCGAGAGTGGGGAGGACATCAGCGTCGTGCCCTTGGCCATTCCCATTACCGTGGGGCCTGCCAGCACGGGTGCGCTTCTTGTTATGGGCGCTGGTCTGGAAGGGACCGAGAGGCTTGTGGGTTGCGCCGCGCTGGTGGCGGCGGTGATTTGCGTTGGTGTTATCCTGTTCATGTCCCACCATGTGCAGCGTGTGCTGGGCAAGATGGGCATCGAAATTTTGACCAAGCTTACGGGCCTGATTCTGGCTGCCCTGGCAGCGCAGATCATCTTTACAGGCATCGTCAATTTTCTGGGGACCTAACCCGAGCCAGCATAGGCTCCGCGATGCGACATGTGAGATTCCCTTGATGCGTTGCGAAAATACGTGACGCGTTGCTTTTTCAAGATGATTTTGATGAAAAACCCCGGGCTTATGCTCCGGGGTTTTTTTATGCAGGATCGGGGAGTGGGATGTCTGGCAGTAACTGGGGCGGAATGGGGGCGCTCGGAGCGGCATTGGCAAAAAAGACCAGCAGCCTTCCGCAACAGGCCAGCAGCTTGCTGACATCCACGCCCTGACAGGCAGGGGCGAATGGAGCCAGCAATTCCACAGCCCGGGGCAGTTTTCTGAGTGCGCCCAGACGATGTCCCCGACCGTTGTGGTACAGGCCCACGGCGATCATCAGGATTCCCTTGTACAGATCGCGCTCGGGTGCATCCTTGGGCAGTGATTTCCAGAGGCTTTCCAAGGTTTCGTGGCATTCGAACCACAAACTTGTATTCAATTCGTCCAGTGCCTTGATGAGCAGGTCCGGAGCGGATTGGGCGCAGGGCTTATTCATGGATTTTCTTGAGCAGCCAGGCCATGTTGCGGCCCAGAGTCTGCATGGTCTGCACGCCTTCGGCGTCTTTTTCCACCTCGCCCCTGTTCAGGCCGAAGCCCACATTCCAATAGCTGGAGCCGACCACCATCATCTGGCCGATGAGGAAGAAGGCGTTGAGGCCGTTGAAGACCTGCTGCGCACCACCACGGCGCACTGCCACCACACCTGCTCCCACCTTGCGGGCCAGCATGTCGCCGTTGGCTTTGGAGACCATCCCCGCTCGGTCGATGAGCGCTTTCATCTCGGTGGAGACGTTGGCAAAATAGGTGGGCGATCCCAGGATAATGCCGTCTGCTCCCAGCATTTTTTCCACACAGTCATTCAGAAAATCGATGTCCACGGCGCAGCGTTTGTCCTGATTCTTGAAGCATTTCAGGCAGGCGACGCAGCCTCGGATATTCTTTCCGGCAAGGGAGATGGACTCGGTCTCGATGCCTTCGGTCCGGAGTTCTCCCAGGACGTGATCGATGAGGACTTGTGTATTGCCTTTTTTACGGGCGCTGCCGTTGAATGCGACGACTTTCATGATCGAGACTCCTGGCGTTGGTTTCGAGGGCGACGGCTCCGGTCGGGAAATTCCATCCATATGATTGAGGGCACACGCATTGGAGTACCCGGGATTCCGATGTGGGACCGCATGTTTCGCCTGCTCGGGATATAGAACAAAACGGCACGATTATCCATTATGGCATGAGGACTCGTTTTAAACGTCAGCGGAACTTGCCTCGTTGGAGAATTCATCGCATCATGCAGGTAGAACTGTAAAAATGAATGCACCCGTGGAGGATGCGGGCATGATGAACCATACGGAATCCGGGCGCGAGCCCATCATGGAATTGGCGGATGTGCGGCTGACACTGCGGGCCGGAGGCGTCAGCGTGGACGTGCTGCGTGGAGTGGACCTGACCGTGCTCACTGGTGAGACCGTGAGCGTCGTCGGCCCTTCGGGAGCGGGCAAAACCACGTTGCTCATGGTGGCGGCGGGGCTGGAGCGTCCGACTTCGGGGCTGGTGCGCGTGGCGGGCCACGATCTGTCCGGGCTGGGTGAGGATGCCCTGGCGCGATTCCGGCGTGACAATGTGGGAGTGGTCTTTCAGGCCTTTCATCTGGTGCCGACCATGACCGCTCTGGAGAATGTGGCTCTGCCCCTGGAATTTGCCGGGGCACGCAACGCCATGGACCGGGCACGGTCCAACCTCGCGGCGGTGGGGTTGGAAGCCCGTGCCGGGCATTACCCCTCGCAACTTTCCGGTGGTGAGCAGCAACGAGTGGCCATTGCCCGGGCCTTTGCTCCGCAACCCCGATTGCTGCTGGCGGACGAACCCACGGGTAACCTGGATGCCGACACCGGAGCGCGGGTTGCTGATTTGCTGTTCGAGACCCGCGAGCGATTGGGCACGACCCTTGTGCTGGTGTCGCATGATCGAGGGCTGGCCGCCCGCTGTTCGCGAACCGTGACCATGCGCGACGGCTGTCTGGATGGTGCTGCCCAGGCGATGGAGGCCGGGGCATGAGGGCCACCCGGAGGTCATCCTTGGGCTTTTTTGCCGGACTGCGCCTGGCCCTGCGTCTGGCTCGACGGGAACTTCGCGGCGGAGTGCGCGGGTTCGGTGTATTTCTGACCTGTCTGGCTCTGGGGGTGGCAACAGTCACGGCCGTGGGCGTGTTTTCAGCAGCGGTGGATGATGGTTTGACTCGCGATGCACGCCGCCTGCTGGGAGGAGACGTGCAATTCACCCGGACTCATGTGCAGCCGGGGGCGGATGTGATCGATCTGGTTTCCGCGCGGGGCAGGGTTTCGCATTTTGCCCGCATGCGGACCATGGTTCGTCCCGCTACTGGGGACGTGCCCGTGCTGTCGTCGCTCAAGGCCGTGGACCGCGCGTATCCCCTGTATGGTGAAATGGTTTTGGAATCCGGACGCAGCCTGCATCAGGCCCTGGCGGGGCAGGACGGTCTGCCCGGCGCCGTTGCCGAACGGGAACTGTTGTTGCGCCTGAACCTACGGCCGGGTGATGTCGTGGGGGTGGGGCAGGTGCGGTTCGTGATCACCGATGTGATTCGCAAGGAACCGGACCGTGTGACCCAGTTCTTCGGCCTGGGGCCACGCTTGATGATTTCCCTGGATGCCTTGCAGGAGACCGGGCTGATCCGGCCCGGCGGGCTGATCCGCTTCGGGGCCAATGTGCGTCTGAACAATGGTGCAGGACCGGATGCGGCCGAGAGTCTGATGGAGGAATTGCGCGAGCGGTTCCCGGACCGGGGACTGCGGCTGAGGACCTATCGCAGTTCCGGTGGCGGTTTGACCTGGCTGCTGGACAGTCTGGAAACGAATTTGACGCTTGTGGGGCTGGCTGCGCTGTTGGTCGGTGGTATTGGCGTGGCTGGGGCCGTACGCTCGTTTTTGGCCGGGCGTGAATCATCCGTGGCGGTGATGAAATCCCTGGGCGCGAGCCGTCGGCTGGTGAACACCATCTATCTGTTGCAGACCATGGGGCTGGCCCTGGCTGGAAGTCTGGCCGGAGCCGTGGTGGGAACGCTGGTGGCGGTGCTGGGAGCGGGACCCTTGGCCGCACGCATCGGTGTGCCGTTGGGGTATGGTCTGTATTGGGAGCCCGTGTTTCTGGCTCTGGTCTACGGAATCCTCATTGCCCTGATCTTTGCGGTTTGGCCTTTGTCTGCCGTGGGCCGGATTCGTCCTGCGCAGTTGTTCCGCGGCTACGCCGATCCGGGAAGCCGTCGCCCCGGTCTGTGGGCCGTGCTGGTCTGTCTGGGCGCTGCCGGAATGCTTTTGGGCCTGTTGCTTCTGACTTCGCCCAGCCCCCGTCTGCCTCTGGGGTTTGCAGCCGGGAGCGTGATCAGCATCGGGCTGTTCTGGGTCTATGCCTGGGTGATTCGTCTGCTGGCGGCGCGGATGCCGCGCGTGGGGCCACCGCATCTCCGTCAGGCCATCGCTGGCCTGCACCGCCCCGGAGCCTCCACGGGCAGCGTACTGTTCTCACTGGGGTTGGGGCTGACCGTGTTGGTGGTCGTGCTGCTGGCGGATGGCAATATTCAGGATCTGATCCGCCGTCAGACTCCAGCGACTTCGCCATCGTTCTTCTTTATCGATGTACCCAAGGGGCGCATGGCCGAACTGGAACAGGTCGCTCTGGCAATGCCCGGAGTCGAGCGCGTGGACAAGACCCCAACCATCCGTGGGCGAATTCTGGAGATCAACGGCATTCCTGCCTATGAGGCCGAAGTGGGGAAGGGCTCGTCCTGGGCCTTGCGTTCGGACCGCGCCCTGACCTTTGCGGGGCCGCGCCCGGAAAAGGTCGAACTGGTCACGGGCGACTGGTGGCCCGAAGACTACGCTGGCCCGCCGCTGATCTGTTTTGATAGTGATATCGCCAAGGACTTCGGGGTTGGGGTGGGCGACACACTGACCGTGAACATTCTGGGGCGTCGCGTGACCGGGACCATCGCCGCCACACGCGACATCGACTACACCACCGGTGGTATCAACCACGCCATCATCTTTTCGCCGGTAGTTCTGGAGCGTGCGCCCTACACATGGCTGGTGTCAGCCTATGCCGAGCGCGAGGCCGAGCCGCTGCTGTTCCGGGAGATTACCAGCCAATTCCCCGAGGTGATTGCCATTTCCATGCGCGAGGTGCTTGAGGAGATCGCAGGCATTGTGGCGGATATCGGTCTGGCCGTGCGCTCCTGCGCGGCGGTGACGCTGCTGGCCGGACTGCTGGTGCTGGCCGAGGCCCTGCGCGCCAACCTGCGCACCCGGCACCGGGACGCGGTGATCTTCAAGGTGCTGGGCGCTACGCGCCGGGATGTGATGCTGGCCCTTGTTCTGGAGTTCGCCATCCTCGGTGCCGCTGCGGCCCTGTTGGCCGCAGCCCTGGGCACGGTGGGCGGCTGGCTGTTCGTGACCGAAGGCATGGACGGACGCTGGGTCTTCCTGCCGGGGACACTGGCCGCAGTGGTGCTGGGCGGCGTTGCGGCCACGGTGACGTTGGGGGTGCTGGGGGTGAGGAAGTCATTGGCGGGCAGTGCTTGGCCGGTGCTTCGCAACGAGTGATGCAGTCCGCCCCTAAGCGGTCATCTGCGTCGTTTCTGCAAAAAATTCAAGCCCTCGCGTATGTCTGGATACGCGTCGGACTTGAACTTTTTTTGCGCCTTGCATCTGGCCACTTATGAACGACCTGTGATGGCGGTGCGTCTTTTTAAATGGGAAGAACAGTAAACTGAAATTGGTATGTGGGTATTGCTGACAGGGCGGTTGAGAATTGGTCCGTTCAGAAAAGGCTCAGTTCCGATACGCCTGTTCCACCAGCTCGCGCACCAGCGGGTACATGCGGTTGGCGATTTCGCGAGCGCCACGGGCGTTGGGATGGATGCCGTCCATCTGGTTCATGGTCGGGTCCATGACCACGCCATCCAGCAGGAAGGGATAAAACAGCGTGCCGTGTTTGCCTGCCAGCCGGGGGAAGACGCCGTCAAAGGCGCGGGCGTAATCCTCGCCGTAGTTGGCTATGGATCGCATTCCCGCCAGCAGCACGGGGATACCCTTCTTGTCGAACATCATGAGCATGGCGTCCAGATTTCGCTCCATGGCTGCCGGGTCCTGGCCCATGAGGGCATCGTTGGCGCCCAACTCCAGAATGGCAGCATCCACAGGCTCTTCCAGGGTCCATGCCAGACGCGCCAGGCCGCCAGCGGTGGTGTCGCCGGAGACTCCCGCATTGATGATGCGCACGTTGTATTGGTCGGCCAGGAGCAGTTGCTCCAGCTGCGAGGGCAGAGATTGGTCCACGGGCAGACCGTAACCAGCAGTGAGGCTGTCGCCAAAGGCGAGGAGGGTGATTTGCCGCGTTTGCTTCATTGTCGCTTTATCTGCGGCCCATGAGAGGACCGGCTGCGCGGTGAGGATGCAGATGGCCGCCAGCAGGGCGGCCACCCGAGTAATACTTATGATGTTCATTCTCTTGTCGAGGTGAGGCCTGATGGTGTTCTGCTGCCGGTCTTGCGGCAACTCCATCGGCTTCACTACTCCGCGATTTCCAGCAGCTCGATCTCAAAGGTCAGATCCTTGCCAGCCAGGGGGTGGTTGCCGTCCAGAGTCACGGTATCTTCGTTGACTTCGGTCACGGTCAGGCGATATTGGCCGCCGTCTTCGCCCTGAGCTTCCAGCACCATGCCGGCTTCGGGGTCGACTTCGCCGGGCAGTTCGGTCTTGGGAAATTCAAAAACCATTTCTGCGTTGCGTTCGCCATAGGCTTCGGCCACGGGGATGGTGAAGGTCTTTTTTTCTCCCGCATCCATTCCGGTCACGGCCTTGTCGAATCCGGGGATGACATTGCCCGAGCCGAGGGTGAACTCGAAGGGTTCGTCACGCTCTATGGATGAATCGAAGACGTGCCCGTCCTCGAGTTTGCCGGTGTAATGGATGCGTACAGTATCGCCGCTTTTCGCGGGGGCCATGGTTCCTCCGTATTGCTTTCAGGGCCTTGCGGTGCGCTCGCGTGAGCGACCGGATGATCCCCTTGAATGTTATTTCAGTGTCGGACCTTACGCGGATTGGGCCGTTGGTGCAACTTGCCTAAAGCGCAGATGGTCTTGCTCCTTGCCCGTGAGGCGACTGGCTCAACTACCGGGAAGGAATGCGGAATGTGGTGGTCTGGGCGCGTTGATCGGCGAAATGATGTGCTTGATATCGTGAGGTGGGCTAGGGTATGGAAAGGGTGTTTACATTCGATGGCTTGCCGCATATGTTCGGCGTCCCCAAATTGCGGAGGGGTGGCAGAGTCCGGTTTAATGCGACGGTCTTGAAAACCGTTGATGGGTAACCATCCGGGGGTTCGAATCCCTCCCCCTCCGCCAGCGACACATCCAGCGAAGTCCAACGCTGTTCAGGAAGCCCCCGAAATTCGGGGGCTTTTGTTGTTTTTGCCATCTGTTTTTGCCGCTGTCTTTTGGCTGAATCCGCGCTTTATCTGATCCATTGTGAGGAACTTTTTGGGTAACTGGTTTGATAATCGTGGTCGTTACCCCGATTGTGCCCAGTGGATTCACGCCCTGTGCCACGAGATCGACCAATCCCTTGGGAGTTAAAGCTGAAATGACAGGTCTGCCCCATGATTTCTTTTTGAGATCATCCGGCTGAAGTATTTGGGGGGTTAGAATGTGGGGACAGGGATGTTGAAGTTTATCAGCCTGGCCCTGTTGGCATCGGATTTGGCCTGGAGGATGTTCCCCAGCGCCTTGTGCATGAAGGCGCGGTTTCCATATGCAAACGCGTAATTTGGATTCAGCTCGATCGCACGATCATAATCCCAAATTGCACGCTGGTACTGCCCGAGAGTGGCGTAGACAACGCCCCGGTTGTAGTAGGCTTTGGTATAGTTCGGATTGAGCTTGATGGCCTGGCTGAAGTCCGTGATTGCCCGCGAGTGTCGCTGGAGTGTGGCGTAGGTAACGCCGCGATTATAGTAGGCTTCGCCAAAGCCGGGAGTCAGGTCGATAGCTCGCCCATAATCCGCGATTGCCCGCTTGTATTGGCTGAAGTTATTGTGGACATTGCCACGGTCGTTGTAGGCAATGCCATATTGCGGGTCCAGCTCGATAGCCTGATTCAGGTATTCCAGTGCTTTTTGCGGGTCTGTATATCGTCCATTATCCCAGAGGGCGAAAGCTTTGTGGGTCCACTCTTCCGCCGTCAAACCCTGCGAGACATGCTTGAACTCTTCCTTGAGTTCCTCGCGCTGCTCGGTGCTCAGCTTGGTCAGTTCGCGGTTTTTCGTTTCCAGTTCTTCGATGCGGGCGAGCAATTCCTGCTGCTTTTTTTCGGACTCCTCAAATTTCTGCAAAGCTCCTGCGTTATCCAGAAACTCTCGGACTCGGCGATCCAGTATTGAGGTGTCCACGTTGATGCGGGCGGTGACTTCGATACCAAAAGTGTCGTCCGTGACGTATCTTTTTTCCTGAATGATTTCGGTTTTGAGAACACCCGCTGCCAGGGCCATGATCTGGTCTTGGGCCAGGCTGCCGTTTTGTACCACGGTCAGGCTTTCGAGGTAGGTTCCTGCCTCTTCCAGGGCCATGCGTTTGGCCCGTGTCACAGCCGTAATGCGAGCGTCCTCAGGCGACTGCATGCCTTCAAAGGACTGGCGGATGGTCTTGGTGATGATCTTGGTTTCAGCCTGAGCCGGGAAGGCGAAAGCCGCCAGCATGATCAGGAATATCAGGGTCTGAAAAACGCGCATCCGCATGCTCTCTCCTTATTACAATCCGTTGATTAGATCATACCAAGCACGAATCAATGAAGAAAGGCAAGGAGGAATCCTCTGCATTGGTGGCGCATTCAGCGCAGTCTGACGTCGTGCAAAGATCTCCTTATTTCATGTGGGGTGAGGTGGAATGTTTTGAGAGGAAACATGCTGAAAATACAGGGTTTTCAGTCCAGGCCCATCAGCGAGGGAACTCTTTGCCAGGGTTTATCGGTTTTCAAGTTGGCGAAGAAATGTTTGAATCGATCAGGTTAGGTGTGGGTATCTAGCGTAGATTATGTATAGGGGGGGGATATGAAGCCGTTGCCGTTGGATTTGAGTGATGCCTGGGTCTGGAACGCGGAGGATAATTTTTTGGTTCTCCGGGAGCTTGATGATTCGCCGGTCATTGCGAACGTGCAGGAGCACATGTTTTCTTTTTTGAAGCTAGTGGAGTGGCGTATAAGGTCGCTGGATGAACCCGATTGGCGTTTGGGGTGGGCTTTCGAGGATTTGCTTCAGTGTGAGTATATAACTGATTCGACGACTCTCGATGGGTGTCTGGCTCATCCACAAGGATTCGCGAGGAGTTTGTTCCAGGAGTTGTCTCCATATTTTTGGAACCTGCTCGGGTGTACTGTACCTCAGATGGTGACCTATCCTTTGCAATTGCACAGGGCGACGACTGAAGACTTCAAGGAGATCGCAAGTAGCGCACCTTTCGACATTCTAACTCTGTTTATGCTTGTGGTTTCTACCGAACAATTTGCCCAGTCGTGGGTTAAAGCTGAGAACGCATTGTTGAAATATGTCGACCCATATGACGGAGAAATCTACCCCGAAGGGCCAAAGCCGGAAAGGCCGGAGCCGAAGTTCATCTGTGGGACGCCTTTGCTTAGGCGCAAGCGAAGCTAGTGCTGAGGTTGGTCTGTTTATAGTTTTTTGGGGGGTAACGATGAAGTTTTCTGGCGAAGAGCGAGCTTTCTTGATTAATGCCGCAAGGGTGGCTGCAGATGTGGTTGAACGTGGGGTGGCTTCCTTTCGGAATATGACGCTGCGTGCCGAGTTGGGGGTGCCTTCTTGGGTCCCGTTAAGCCGGGGTGCGAAGTCCGCTTTGCCCTATGAATTGCCCAGTGAGGCGTGGTGCTGGGGGGCTGAATCAAATTTTCCGGTGGTTCAGATGGGCGGCAAGTCGGAGATTTCGTGTTGGGAGGATCATATTCACGGAGCATTTAGAGTTGTTGAGTGGGTGATCCGTCGTAATCGAATGGAAGAATCTTCTGTCGATTGGATGTTGAGTGAGTTGCGTAGCGCAGGATTGATTGAGGGGGAAGTTACACTAGATGTTTGGCGTCAGGACCCCTTTAATTTGCCCAATGCACTGATCCGGGATTTAAGCGAAAAGTTTATGGTGAGGTTTGAGGGGACAGTTATGCGTGATGTTAAGTACCCGGCGTCTATGTACCGAATTACGGAAGATGATATCGATTGTTTCGAAGGGTTAGACCCCTATGATTGGGTAGAGTGGGTGGTCAAGTGGAGTGATGAGGGTGAGTGGTTGTACTGATTTGGTACAAGAAAAGGTACAACTAAGTTTCAGAATTTGTATAAATATACGGTTATGTTGATAAAATAGTTTGTATTCGAATACCTCCCCCTCCGCCAGCGACATATCCAGCGAAATCCATCGCTGTTCAGAAAGCCCCCGATTTTCGTGGGCTTTTTGCATTTCTTCTTGGAAATCCCTTCTCCCCTTGCGCCAATCGGCAAGCCAAGCCAAAATGCCCTTCTTGATCCCGATGATCTCATGACCCAACCGCGCCGCCGATTGGCGCAAAGAAGCATCAATATGAATGACAAGCATTGCTCACAGATCGCCAAGGGCATGTCCCTGGCGGTGTCTCAGGTGGCTGCCGTGGCCCGGCTAGTGGGCGAGGGGGCTACGGTTCCCTTTGTGGCCCGCTATCGCAAGGAGGCCACAGGCTCGCTGGACGAAGTGGCCGTTGCCGCCATTCGTGATCGGTTGGAAGCACTGGCGGAGCTGGACAAGCGCCGCGAGGTGATCCTGTCCTCGCTGGAGGAGCGCGGTCTGCTGACCCCGGAATTGAAAGCCGCCGTGGACAAGGCCCCGGACAAGACCCAGTTGGAAGACATCTATCTGCCGCATCGGCCCAAGCGACGGACCCGTGCGTCTATGGCGCGGGAGCGGGGGCTGGAGCCATTGGCGAATGCTCTCATGGCGCAGCAGGGGCGCGACCCGCTGGCCTTGGCCAAGCCTTTTGTCGATGCGGACAAGGGCGTGCCGGATGTGGACGCAGCTCTGGCCGGGGCGCGGGATATCATTGCCGAAGGCCTGGCCGAAAATCCGAGCCTGCGTAAGGCGGTGCGCCAGTTGTTTCTGCGCCGGGGGCGGTTCACGTCCAAGATGGTCAAGGGCAAGGAGGAGGCCGGAGCAACCTATCGTTCATGGTTCGCCTGGGATGAACCCTTGCGCGCCATTCCCGGTCATCGCGCTCTGGCGATGTTCAGGGGCGAGGCCGAGGGCTTTTTGTCCCTGAGTCTGCGGCCGCCGGAGGATGAAATTCTGGAGCTGGCCCGACGCGGGGCGTTGCGGGGCCGTGGCCCGGATACCGAGCAGGTGGGCGTCGCTCTTGCCGATGGCTGCAAGCGTCTGCTGGTGCCGTCTTTGGAAAACGAGATCAGGGCGGAGGTCAAGAGACGGGCCGATGCCGAGGCCATCCGGGTCTTTGCTTCCAATTTGCGCGGGCTGCTGCTGGCTCCGCCGCTGGGGCAGAAGATCGTGCTGGCGCTGGACCCCGGTTTTCGGACCGGAGCCAAGCTGACGGTGCTGGATGCGCAGGGCGGCCTGTTGCACCACACCACCATCTTCCCCACCACCTCCACCAGCCAGCGCGAGGCCGCTGCCAAGGTGGTCAAGGAACTCTGCGCCAGGTTCAAGGTGCAGGCCGTGGCCGTGGGCAACGGCACTGCCGGGCGCGAGACCGAAGCCTTTGTGCGTGAACTCGGGCTGGGCCTGCCCGTGGTGCTGGTCAACGAGTCCGGGGCGTCCATCTATTCGGCCTCGGAAATCGCCCGCCGCGAATTCCCGGATCTGGATCTGACCGTGCGCGGGGCCGTGAGTATCGGCCGCAGGCTGATGGACCCGCTGGCGGAGCTGGTGAAGCTGGACCCCAAGTCCATTGGCGTGGGCCAGTATCAGCATGATGTGGATCAGGCGGGGTTGCGTCGTTCTCTGGACGATGTGGTCTCCAGTTGCGTGAACGCCGTGGGCGTGGACGTGAATACCGCCAGTCAGGAGCTGTTGACCTTTGTCTCCGGGTTGGGACCGGTGCTGGCCAAGAACGTGGTCGAACATCGGGATGAGCACGGCCCCTTTGACAGCCGGGCCGCGCTGCGCAAGGTGAAGCGGCTGGGCCCCAAGGCCTTTGAACAGGCCGCAGGATTCTTGCGTGTGCGTGGGAAGGAGCCGCTGGACTCAAGCGCGGTGCATCCCGAGCGTTACGCCCTTGTCCGGAGCATGGCCAAGGATGTGAAATGCCGACCTGCCGAGTTGCTGACCGATCCTGCGGCGCGGGCCAAGGTGCGCCTGGAAGACTATGTGTCCGAGGACGTTGGTTTGCCTACGCTCACGGATATCATGGCCGAGCTGGAAAAGCCGGGGCGTGACCCCCGCGCTGCATTCAGCGCCTTTGCCTTTGCCGATGGCGTGAACAAGGTGGAGGATTTGTCCGAGGGCATGGAGCTGCCCGGCATCGTGACCAACGTGACCAAGTTTGGGGCCTTTGTGGACATCGGGGTGCATCGGGACGGGATGGTTCATGTCAGCCAGTTGGCGGACCGCTTTGTGTCCGACCCTGCGGAGGTGGTTTCCGTGAGTCAGGAGGTCATGGTGCGGGTTGTGGAGGTCGACCTCAAGCGGGGGCGTATCTCCCTGACCATGCGCGGCGTGGCCGGGACGAAGAAATAGGCCCGAGAGTGGGTTGAAGAGTCTTCAGGTTGCAGTTGCAGCAGGCTGCGTTCTTATCTCTTGGCGCATCAGCCTCGGGGAGGGCCGCTGCCTCCCTCGCTAGGTGGGGTAATGATCCCCTCTCTTCTCTCGTATTTCAGGTGATGCCACTTGGTTCGCCACCTCTCCCGTCGTTCGGTGTAATGGTCCGTGTGCAGGCGCAGGTGGCTGTAGTAGTCCTCGATCAGGAATTCCAGCGTTTGGGGGCCGTCTTCCCGTATCCAGGCGTTCGTGCGCGCCGATTCGGGGATGTTGGCAGCCAGATGCAGGATGAGGGCGTTGTAGCTGCTCCAGAGGGTGGCAAGGGTCTTGAAATCGAACGTGGCGTAGTGTTGGGCCTCGACCCAGGGTTCGGCATCGTAACCGGGGAAGTCCTCGAGGTTGCCAAGGCTCAGACGGGCGAATCGCTGATGGTTGTTGCTGGCCGAGTCCACAAGGTGGCCCACGATCTCCGTCAGCGTCCAGGCGTCTGGCGAGACCCGAACCTGAGCAGCCTCAACGGGCGTTGAATCCAGTAGTTCCTGAAAGGCCGTGACGGTCTGCCGTGCTTCGTCGAGATTCATCATAAGGTTTTCCCCCATTGTTATTGGCAAGTTGAATCAGTTCCATTGGTTAAGTCAAGGTTCTGTTTTGGATGGCAGACAGGCTTGGCGCTGCTTTTTTTGCTCCAGATAACAAAAGGCCCGAAGCGTTCTGCTCCGGGCCTTTCTTGATGGTGATCTTTGAGGGCGATCTATTCGCCGCTGCTCTTCTGCAATTCGCCGATGAGCTGTTGCAGGTTGGAGGACAGGTCCGCGATCTGGCGGATGGCCTCCACGGACTGGGTAATGCCCTCGGAGGTTTCCATGGAGATGGTGTGGATTTCCTCGGTGGAACGGTTGATCTCCTCGCTGGTGGCGGACTGCTGTTCGGCAGCCGTGGCGATGGAGCGCACCCGGTCGGCGGTTTCCCTGACCTGATCGATGATCTCCTCCAGCTTGGCACCGGACTGCTCGGAGAGCGCGGTGCTCTGTTCAACGAGCTTCGAGGTTGTTGTCATGGCCTCGATGCTGTTGGTCGCGCTGTTCTGGATGGCCTTTGTGGCGGATTCCACCTCTCCGGTGGCCTGCATGGTCTTCTCGGCCAGCTTGCGAACCTCGTCGGCCACCACTGCGAACCCGCGTCCGGCATCACCGGCTCGGGCGGCTTCGATGGCGGCGTTGAGCGCCAGCAGGTTGGTCTGGTCAGCGATATCGCTGATCACGCCCATGATTGCTCCAATACCTTGCGCCTGTTGCCCGAGTTCGTTCAGGACCTCGGTCAGGGTGTTGGTGTGGGAGGCCACATCCTTGGATGAGGCAATGACCTGCGTGACCACTTCCATGCCCTCGGTGGCGTGGCCGCTGGCCTTGTCCGCACCTTCGGCGGCGGCACCTGCGTTTTGGGCGACCTCAAGGACCGTGGCGTTCATCTCTTCCATGGCCGTGGCGGTTTCCTGAGTGCGGGTCTTCTGGATGTCGCTACCATTGCGAATCTGCTCAGCCTGGGCGGCGAGTTCGTCGGCTCCGCTGGCAAGACTGGCAGAGATGCCCAGGGCCTGTTCCGTGACTTCGTTGATGGTTTCCAGCAGAGAGATGACGCGCTGGCGCTCCTGCTCGGCGGCCTCCATGGCATCTTTGGCGCGCTCGCTTTCCTGGCGGGCTTCATCACCACGCTGTTCGGCTTCACTCATCTTGTCGCGCAGGGTTTCGACCATGGCGTTGACCGAATTCACGGTCTGACCAATGGCGTCATCAGCCGCGTAGCTGGCCCTGGCATCCAGGTCGCCACCGGCGATCTGGGCGGTGACTTCAGACAGGTCGCGCAACGGCTTCATCAATCTGTGGATCAGGAAGACAAAGAGCAGCGCCGCCAGCAGAATGCCGACGATGGTGATGGACGAGCCTGCAATGAGCATGGTTCGATCAGTACCCATGCTGAGCCGGGAGGCATCCAGAGTCAGGCCGATGTGCCAGTCCCAGGGTTCGTAATGGCTGACATAGGCCAGTTGTGTCTTGCCGCCCTGTTCATATTCGATGAATTCGTCTTTGGCATCCAGCAGGGCTTTCATGGTCTCGGGCGTGGGCTCACCGAATTCGTCTTTCTTGAAGATGACGTTGCCGTTCGACAATGCCGCGAAACAGGAGCCTTCGCCGTTGTACGACGTCTTTTCAAGGACATTGCGCAACTGGGAGGTCAGGATCTTGCGTCCCACGTAGATAACCGCAACGATCTTGCCCGAGGCGTCCTTCATGGGCTTGTAGGCCGTCAGGTACCAGTCGTTGACCACAAAGGCCTTGCCGCGGAAGGTCTCGCCGCTCATGACGGTCTTGTAGACTGCACTGCTCTCGGGGATGTAGGTGCCGGTGGCGCGGTTGCCGTCGGTTTTTTTGACGTTGGTCGAAACGCGCAGCAGTCTGCCAGGCAGCACCTGGAAGATGGTGGATGTTCCGCCCACCATGTTTTGCACCGAATCCACCAGCGTAAAGTTGTTGTTGATCGTTTCTTCACCCAGTTTCAGTGCCGGGATGTCTGCGGTGTTCGATTCCTTGCTGACCTGGTTGACCATGGTGCTGGTCACTGGCTCGTCGGGTGCCAGGCTGAAACCGCCTTGTGTGGCGATTTCCTTGTCCATCAGCCCGAGGTCCGAGACGAGTTTTTCCTGGGTAATGCTGTTCTGCATTTCCAGGGTATCCGTCAGATTGGTGATGAGGTCTTCCATGGTGGAGTGACCAAGAAAATCCAATGAACGGACGGAGATGAAATACGTGGTCCCCACTGCTGCAGTCAGTAGCACCAGCGTGGTGACAATGACCGAGGCCATAAGTTTCTTGTTGAAGTTCATACGCACAGTCCTTACTTAGCGGGTTGCCGTGGCAGGGATACGATCCCTGCCTCCGGTTAAACGGGGTAAACTGAGTGTAGCATATATATTCCGGGAATGTATACTCTTGTTATATCAATCAAAAAGCTACACAGGATGATCTCATTCTGCCACCACCAACAGGGTCGAAACCTGTGCTCGAGTTGCATGAATTTCCAGGTTGGCGGATTTCGGTTCGTTGACCGGAGGGCATGATTTCCCCACCAGATTCTTAATCCAGACTGATATTCCGGGAGTTTTTGAGGGAACCTGGTCAATGAGTTGCTGCAGCAGGCGGATGTGAATGGCGTAGTTGACGTTCTCAAGCAGTTCACCGGTTGACCGATAAACTTCCGCAGTATCGATCATGGCTTGAACCACACCGACGACCTCACCGCGCAAGTTGATGAGTGGACCGCCGCTGTTGCCCCTGGCTACAGGCACGGAGATGGTCATGGTTCGGGGATCACCGCCCACGCCCGTATCCCCGGTGATACGCCCCACGGAGAGCTTGGGTGAAGAGCCCATGATGGCCACCTGCGGGAAGCCTACGGTAAAGACTTCGGCCCCGAGACCAGGAGTTTCGGCTGCCAAGGGGAGGGCTGGAGGCAGGACGCAGGGGTCTTCAACTGCCAGCAGGACGAGATCACTGTCTTCATCCGACGCGGCGACCGTCGCCGGAACATAACTGCCGTCGGGGTGCACCAGTGATATGGTCGTGTGCCCTTGTACCACATGCAGGTTGGTGACGGCGTAGCCCGGTGCGGCAATCCAGGCCGTACCTGTGGAAAAGCCGTTTGGCGTTGCACCTGTTCTGCTGTTCAATTGTCTGGCCGCCTCGGCCAGCTCGGTGGCTGCCGGGTGCCCCGGAGCCACCTGGTTGATGGTTCGCGAGACCTCCAGCGTCCAGTCGGAACGGCCTTCATTCAAAAAGATGGTGCCTGCCTGAGTGAGCAGGTCAAGGGCGCGGTTGCGATCCCGGCGCATTCCCTCGCCGCCAGCGGCCATGACGCCCATCAGGAAGAGTGCGTCCGGCACGTTCTGATTTGCAGCGGTCCTGAGCCAGCGCAGAGCACCAGCTGGGTCGCGCTTGCCTGTCAGGCCATTGCGTTGCAGAAGCCCAAGAGAAAATTGAGCCCGTCCGTGCCCGGATGCTGAGGCCTTGTGAAACCAGACTGCCGCCTGCTTGTAGTAGATGCGTGCTTTGGTCTGCCAGCCGGAGCGTTCCTCATGCTCGGCACGAACCATGAGCATGGCTCCCAAAATATATTGGGCCTGGGCATTGCCGCGTGCGGCGGCGCGTTCCAGTTGGGAATCATCGGTCTGGGACGGGATGTCATGGCTGAAGTGCGAGAGTTCCGCCCGAACCGGAGTGGTGACTGACAGGAGGGCGCAGGTCATCAGCAATGCCGCAATGAATTTTGGCAGGCCGTTGCAAATCCGAAGCAGGCGCGCGCGAAGCTGCTGCCGGGTGGAGGAAGCCAGCGTCGGGATCGTGCTGCCACTCAGGCGGCTTCGGCGTTGGGGATGGGGCGGGACCATGGGCTCTCCTTGGGTGGCGGACATGCCCGGCTCCGGTAGGGGCAGGGGGGTCAGGGCACTTGAACGTTGATCCAGAAGTTGATGGTGGTGCCCTTGTCGACTTCGCTCTCTACGGTAATGATACCGCCCATGAGCGTGACCAGCCGTTTGACGATACCCAGGCCCAGTCCTGTCCCCTCATACTTGCGGGATTTGGCCCAATTGAGCTGCACGAACGGCTCGAAGATTGTTTCCAGCTGATCGGCGGGGATGCCGATGCCCGTATCGGTAATAGTGAACAGCAGCCGTGCATTATGCGGGTTGGCTGTTTTGCGCAGGATGAAAGTTTCCAGGCGGACGGACCCTTCCTTGGTGAATTTGACTGAGTTTCCCACCAGATTGAACAGGATCTGGCGGATGCGCCCCTCGTCGCCGACGAGCAGTTCAGGCACATTCTTGTCCACCATGGAGCTGACTTCCACACCGCGCTTCACGCTCTGGTCCTTATAGGTATTGATCACGGTGCGGATGGATTGGCGCAGATCGAATTCGTTGCGCGACAGGGTGATCTTGTCGGCCTGAAGCTTAGAGAAGTCGAGGATGTCATTGATGATGGCCAGCAGCCCTTCGCCAGCAGCAAGAGCAATCTCGATGGAGTCGCGCTGGTCGGCGTCCAGTTTCGAGTCCATCAGGACATCGAGCATGCCTAGCATGCCGTTCAGGGGGGCCCGGAGCTCATGGCTCATGTTGGCCAGGAATTCATCCTTCATCTTGGTGGCGTCTTCGGCCATGGCCATGGCCTTGCGCATTTCCTCTTCCGAGGCTGTCTGCTCGGTCACATCCTGAGAGACCACAAGCACTCCGGGGGATTGATCATCGCGAAGGCGGGCAGGGTAGGTCTTGGTGCGGTAAGTGCGGCCGTTACTTGCCCGGGCCAAAGCCTCGACGGGCTTGCCCTGCTCCAGGCAGGCGGAAGCCGGACAGTCCGGGCAGGCTCCGATTCCTGTCTGCCAGAGATCATAACAGTAGGCTCCGATGATTTCCTCGGGGGGCAGGCCGGTCGTTTCGCACATGGCGCGGTTGGCCCACAGAATCCTGTGGTTCTGATCCTGAAAGGTGACGGCCTCGCTAATGGTGTCGAGGATGGCCTTTTTTTCGTGCTCGGACTGGCGCAGAGAGCGCTCCATCTCGATGCGTTCGGTGATGTCGTTCATCACGCAGACCAGTCCTTGGGTGTCGCCTTCGGGGCCATCGATGCGCTTGGTGACGATGTCCACCCAGAATGCTGAACCATCGCTGCGCAGAAAACGTTTCTCCATCCGGTAGGAACCCGTGTCGCCGGCCAGCATTTTCTCCATGCGTTCCCGGCATAGAGGCTGGTCATGGGGATGGGTAAAGTCCAGCGGGGTTTTGCCTATCAGTTCATCCAGAGGGCGTCCCAAAAGCTCCAGCCACTTTTCGTTGGCCTTGCCAAAGGTTCCATCGGGCCCGCAGATGGCAATACCCGAGGCTGCATTATTAAAGATCGTCTTGAACAGGCGTTTGCGCTTGAGCAGGTCTTCCTGCTCGGTATGGGTATCGGTGATGTCGGCCCGGTAGCCAATGAGTTCAGCGGGTTCGCCAGGGGCGTCGGCCACAAGGCACTTGCGATCCCGCAGCCAGGCCCAAGTCCCGTCTTTGCGGAGTAGACGGTATTCGTAGGTACCGCAGATCCCGACCTTGAGTTCGTCGCGGAAGCTCATGGCGTGGTCCCGATCGTCGGGATGAACACGTTCGCGCCAGAAACCGTTTTGGGTCGTGATTTCTTCGGGTTCGTAGCCCAGGATGTCGTGTACGTTTTCGCTGACAAAGGTCGTGATGTAATCACGGGAAGGATCGGCCCTGTAGATAATGACGGGGCTGTCGCCCAGAGCACTCTCCAGACGTTCGTTCTCGCGGCGCAGGGTTTCCAGTTCCTTGGTTACGGTATTGAGCTTTCGCTCCAAGTCTTTGAATTCCTTGGCGGTGTACTTGCGATCCATGCTTGTGGCCTTGTTGGCGTTGTTCAGGGGGAGAGACGTGCCGGACGAATTCCCAGAATAGAGTAATTCTATTGAAAATTGACTTGTTGTCAACAGTCTCCTGCGAAGAAAGAGTGCTGGACGACGGCAGTAATTCGGCGTGCATGCTGTTGTCTTGGCAGGCGTTCTCGGGTACACAGTGCACAGTTCAAGGGGTTCATCCGAGGAGGTTTACGGTGCAGGTGGAAACCACCCATATCCCCGGCCTGTTTGTCATCAAACCAAAGGTATTTGAGGACGGGCGGGGATTCTTCATGGAAAGCTGGAACAAGGACGTGCTCGACGCCAAAGGGCTGAAGTACGATTGGATCCAGGACAATCATGCTCGTTCGGGCACGCTTGGGGTTTTGCGGGGGCTGCATTTTCAGTTGCCGCCATCGGCTCAATCCAAGCTGGTGCGTGTTTCCAACGGGGCTGTGTATGATGTGGTGGTGGACCTGCGCCAAGGTTCGCCCACCTACGGACAATGGCACGGAGTGGAGCTGTCCGCAGAGAACCATCTGCAACTTCTTATCCCGCGCGGCTTTGCCCATGGCTACAAGACCCTGACCGAAATCGCAGAGTTCCAGTACAAGGTCGATGCCTATTACGACGCCAAGCGCGATGCGGGCATCGCCTGGAATGACCCCGATTTGAACATCGAGTGGCCGGGGGGGGCTCCCCTGTTATCCGACAAGGATATGAAGTTGCCGCTTCTGAAGGATTTTGATTCGCCTTTCGTCTACGAAGGCTAGCCAATCCGGGAGGCCGGATAAACTCAGAGGAGGGGTCATGAGCGCCAAGCAGCACTCAGCCGATCGGATTGATCATTGCCATGCCGTCATCCTGGCCGGTGGGTCGGGTACGCGTCTCTGGCCGTACTCCAGGACCTTGCTTCCCAAGCAATTGCTGGCCCTGACCGGAGAGACTACCATGCTTCAGCAGACTGCGGTCCGCTCCATGGAGGTCTTTGGGACTGAGTCCATCTGGGTGGTCACCAATGAGGAGCAGGTGTTCGAAGTCCGCGGTCAGTTGGCGGCTTTGGAGCCACAACTGGAAGCACAGGTTCTGGCTGAGCCCATGGGACGCAATACCCTGCCTGCCATTCTGCTGGGCATGGACCGCGCCCTGACTGCCGATCCTGAAGCACTTGTCGCTGTGTTCCCCTCGGATCACCTGATCCACAAGCCCGAGATCTGGCGCGAGGCTTTGACCCGGGGTGCCGCCCTGGCACGTGAAGGCTGGTTCGTGACCTTTGGTGTGGTGCCGGATAAACCCGAAACCGGCTACGGCTATATCAAGCAGGGGGCTCCTCTGGGTGATGACTGCTTCGAGGTGGGCGCTTTCGTGGAAAAGCCGGACCTGGCCACTGCGGAGCAGTTTGTGCGTGGTGGGGAGCATTTCTGGAACAGCGGGATGTTCGTATTCAACGTGGCTGCCTTTGTGGCGGCTGTTGAAAAGCACGAGCCTGAGCTGGCCGCTTGGTGGCACGGGCGGGATGAGCAGAGCCTGATGGATGGGTATTCAAAATTACCCAATATTTCAGTCGATTACGGGATCATGGAGAAGGTGAGTCAGCAGGCCGTTGTCAAGGCTGATTTCGGATGGGATGACCTCGGTAGTTGGGAAGCCTTGCACCGTCTGGGAGACAAGGACGACAAAGGCAACGTGGTTCAGGGCGATGTGCTGAATCTGGATAGCGAGGACTGCCTGCTCTTTTCTCGCGGGGGCAAGCTGGCCGCTGTGGAACTCAAGGGCATGATTGTGGTCCAGACCCGCGACGCCACGTTGATCTGCCCCACGAGCAAGGTCCAGCGCGTCAAGGATGTGGTCAACCAATTGAAGGGCGAGGGCAGTTCCCTGGTGGAGGCCCACGTCACGGTCTATCGCCCTTGGGGTAGCTATACCGTGCTGGAGGAAGGGCCGCACTACAAGATCAAGCGCATCGAGGTCAAACCGGGGGCGCGTCTGTCTTTGCAGAAGCACCACCACCGCAGTGAGCATTGGGTGGTCATCAGCGGTACGGCCGAGGTTCGGGTCGGGGATGAGGAAATTCTGCTGTACGAGAATCAGTCCGTGGACATCCCCAAGACGTCCCTGCATCGTCTTGGCAATCCCGGGCATGTGCCTGTCGAGATCATTGAGATTCAGTCCGGTCCGTATCTGGAAGAGGATGACATCGTTCGCTACGATGACGTGTACGGTCGGATTTCTCCTGAAGACAAGGAGTGATTTTCGTGGTTTCCAATCTATGATTTCCCCCTGTGTGAGGGGTGAAAACAGACCCGGCAAACCTCGTGAATTTTTTCATTAAGCCTTGACACGCTTGATCTCTCATGCATAGAACCTAGCGGTCTCTCAAGTGAGGTTTTACTAAGAAATTTCCCCGTCTGGACGTATTCTCTCTTGGCCCAAGGCCATCCGGGAATGTGTTTTCAAGCGGGGTTATGGCACAGGCATAAGCCTTTGCCTGGGTGGGATGTCGGGCCGCGGGCCCGGCTTGGATAATCCTTTCACCTTTTACGGATGAGGCGAGAGCATATGGTGAAGAAAGCATCGAGCAGTGGAGGAGCATTGCCCTTCTTCGTTGGTTTTGTGGCGATGCTCTTCGTGGGCTGGTGGGTATTCCCCCAGGCGCTGTTTAGCAAAGCTGAGCAGCCCATCCGCTTCAGCCACGTGATTCACGTGGACGACGGCGGTATGTCTTGCGAAGACTGCCATTACTTCAACGATGATGGATCCTTCAGTGGTATCCCCAACACCGAGTCGTGCGCCGAGTGCCACAGCGACGTGATGGGCGAGGACCCGGCTGAGGAGCAGTTCGTGAACGAGTACGTGAACGAAGAGAAAGAAGTCGAATGGCTTGTCTATCAGGACCAGCCGGACAACGTGTTTTTCTCGCACGCCGCGCACCAGGATAAGGACTGTACCACCTGTCACCCCAACATGTCTGAAAACGACACACCGCCGACTCATTACAAGAACGTCCTGACTGGATATTCCAACGGTGGTTACAAGATCGTGTTTGGCAGGGGCGTCGGTGTGGACCCGGCTTACAGCCGCGGTACCATGAAAATGTGGGAATGTGAGCGCTGCCACGCCGAGAACGGCCAGAGCAACGCTTGCTACGTTTGTCATCGATAGGAAGGGTGGCGCATATGAACAGAAGAACTTTTCTGACCTTCTCCGCAGGCGCCACGGCGGGATTGATGATCACTCCCATTCCGTGGAAACTGACGGACGATGCCTCCATTTGGACCCAGAACTGGCAGTGGAACCCCAAGGTTCCCAAGAGAGCTATCTACTTTGCAGAGATGGCCTCCAAACTTGATCCCTCTGGCTCTGGCGTGAAAGTCGCCGTTGTCAATGGTAACGCCGTAGGCGTCGCCGGCAACGTCGATCATCCCCTGGGCAAGGGTGCTGTCTCCACCATGGCCGCCGCCGAAGTCGGGCTGCTCCACAGCCCTGCACGCGTGCGTCAGCCCATGCTGAAGACCGCTACCGGATTCAAGGCCATTTCCTGGGACGAGGCTGAAACTATTCTGACCGGTAAGCTTTCCGAAGCCCGTGGCGAAGTCGCCATGGTCAGCGGTGACGACACCGGCTCTGCCAACGAGATCTTTGCCGCTCTGGTGAATGGCCTCGATGGTTCCTTCTACATGATGCCCGGCGAAACCCAGAGCGCTCACAAGGCCCTGGAGATGATGGGCGGCGAAGGCCGCATCGCTTACGACATCGAAAATGCCGACTACGTGTTGTTCCTGGGCGCTGATGCCCTGGAGTCTTCGGGCACTTCCACGCGTAACGCGCGTGTGTTCTCCGAGACTCATCCCACCGGCAAGGCCGCTTCGGCCAAGTACGTGTACGCCGGTCCGGTGATGAACAACACTGCCGTGGTCTGTGACCAGTGGATTCAGGCCAAGCCCGGCGCAGCCGCGACCGTGGCTCTGGGCCTGTCCCGCATCCTCATGGACAACGGTGCTGTCGCCAACGCCAAGGGTTTTGCCTCCTTCAAGCAGAACGTGGCCCAGGGCTACGCTCCTGCCCATGTGGAACGCGAGACCGGTGTGCGTGCAGACGTGCTGAAGAAGATCGCTCGCGAGCTGGCTGCTGCCAAGCGTCCGCTGGTGATTGCCGGTTCCGAGTTCGGTCAGGGTGCCGGCGCACGCGCGCTGATGGCTTCCCTTGGTCTGAACGTGCTGCTGGGCCAGATGGGCCAGAGCGTGAAGATCATCCCGGGTGCTCCCGCGGTGGTTCAGGGCGCTGGTTCCGAGTCCGAGCGTTACGCTGCCGACGTGATTCCCTTCCTGAAGGGTGTCGCCGAAGGTCGTGATGGCGCCAAAGTGCTCATGGTCTACGACGCCAATCCCGCCTACGGTTTGCCGCAGACCCAGGCCATGGCCAAGGCCATGGACAAGGCTGCCTACACCGTGTCCTTCAGCTCCTTCATGGATGAGACCGCCGAGCGCGCCAACCTGATCATGCCCAACAGCATGACCGCTGAGCGCTACGATGATCTCTACACTCCTCATGGAGCAGGCACTGCCACCTACAGCGTCAACAAGCCGCTGGTGAAGTCCGCGTTTGATACGCGTACCACCGCCGACGTGATGCTCTCCGTGGCTTCCCGCCTGGGCATGGATCTCGGTTACGCCTCCTTCAAGGATGTGCTTCAGGCCAAGGCCACTCGTTTGGGTGCCTCCTGGAGTTCTCTCCGTCAGGGCAAGGCCTGGACTTCTGCCTCTGCTTCCTCTGCACAGCTGAACCTGGCTCCTTGTGCCGCTCCGGCTGTCCGCGCCATTGGCGAGGGCACCCTGGCTCTGGCTCCTGTGGTCAAGCACAACATCGGTACCTCCAAGGTCGCCATGCCGCCGCACAGCGCCGGTTCCATCCGCGATACCGAGCTGAGTGGTGTGCAGACTGTGGTTCAGATGAATGCCAAGACCGCCCGTATGAGCGGCGTCAAGGCTGGCGAGACTGTCAAGCTGATGGGTCCCGGCGGCGAAATGACCGCTCAGGTGTACGTTTCCGAGAAGGTGATGACCGGTGTTGTCGCCGCTCCTCTCGGGTTCGGCCACACCGCATGGGACGGCTTCAGCAAGGGCGTGGGCGAGAACGCCTTCAAGTTGCTCGCTGCGGCAGATGATCCCGAGACCGGCCTCTCCGTCTGGTCTACCAACCGGGTGACCATCGCCACCGCATAAGAGAGGAAGGTATCATGGCTGGATTTAAGGAATTCAATATCCGCTGGAGCATGGTTGTCGATATCGACAAATGCACCGGTTGCGGCGCCTGCATGACGGCCTGCAACAAGGAAAACAATATCGCTCCCCAGGAAGAGGCCAAGGCTCGTCTTGAGAGCAAGGGTTTCCCGACCCGCTTCAAGAAGATCGAATGGCTGACTATCTATGAACTGTCCAACGGCAAGCAGGGCGGCGACCACGATACCGCATTCCTGCCTCGGCCCTGTATGCAGTGCGGCATGCCCTCGTGCGTGTCTGTCTGCCCGGCCATTGCCACTGACAAGAACGAGGAAGGCGGCATCGTCAGCCAGATCTATCCGCGCTGCTTCGGCTGCCGGTACTGCATGGCGTCGTGCCCCTACCACGCTCGCGTATTCAACTGGGATCAGCCCATCTTCCCCGAAGGGATGGAGAAACAGCTGACCCCCAACGTCTCCGTGCGTTCACGCGGTGTGGTCGAGAAGTGTAACTTCTGTCACCATCGCCTGATGTACGCCAAGGACGCCGCCCGTGTGGCTGGCGAGGATCCGGAAAAGCTGGCCGACGGCGCCTACATGCCTGCATGTGCCGAAGCCTGCCCCACCGGCGCCATCTCCTTCGGCGATGTGAAGAACCCCGAGCATGAGGTTCACGAGCTCGCCAAGAGCCCGTATGCCTTCCGCCTGCTGGAGCGCCTGGGTACTGACCCCCAGGTCTACTACATCAGCAAGCGCGAGTGGGTTCGCAAGCAGGGTGACAACTACCTGGAATCCGAAGGCGCCGCAGCTCATGGCGGCAATGGAGGTGGCCAACATGGATAGAGCTCTGTGGCCTGAGGGCGTTGAGCGCTGCTCATTCGGCAAATTCCTGCTGTGGCTCGGTTTCATTGGCATCTTCTTGGCCGCTGGCGCGTATGAAGCTGTCATGATCCTGCTTCCTGATGGTCTGGCGCGTACCGCGCTGGACAACTACTTCGGGTTTGGCCTGTGGATCACTTTCGACCTTGGCGTCATCGCCTTGGGCGCAGGTGCCTTCTTCACCGGCCTCTTGAAGTACATCCTGGATATCAAAGAGCTGGAGAAGATCGTCAATCTGACGGTCATCGTCGGCTTCATCTGTTACTCTGGTGCCATGCTGGTTTTGGCTCTGGACGTTGGTCAGCCGCTGCGCTCCTGGTTCGGCTTCTGGCATCCGAACGTTCACTCCATGCTGACAGAGGTGATGTTCTGCATCTCCTGTTACCTCTTGGTGCTGACTCTGGAGTTCATTCCGAACATCCTGGAGAACCGCCAGCTGAACAAGATCCCCCTGCTGCACAATATCGCGCATAACTTCCACTATGTTATGCCTCTGATTGCAGGTCTGGGCGCTTTCTTGTCCACCTTCCACCAGGGCTCCCTGGGTGGTATGTACGGCGTGCTCTTCGCCCGTCCGTACATCCTGCGTGACGGCTTCTTCATCTGGCCCTGGACGTTCTTCCTGTTCGTCCTGTCCGCCGTGGCCTCCGGCCCCTGTTTCTCTGTTCTGGTCGTGAAGCTCATGGAGCTGATCACCGGCAAGGAACTGGTGGACTTCAAGGTCAAGAAGCTGATGTGCCGCATCGGTGGCACCATGCTGGCTCTGTATCTGTTCTTCAAGTTTGCTGACACCTGGGCCTGGGCTACCGATGTCCTGCCTCGTTCCGGTAATACTTGGGATCAGATGTTCAACGATGCGCTGGGCTACGGTGAGTGGCTGCTCTGGGCTGAGTTGGTTGTGTGTGGTGTCATCCCGGCTATCCTGCTGCTGACCCCCCGCTTCCGCAACAACCCCGGTCTGCTGTATACTGCCGCCATCCTGAACTGCACCGGCATTGTCATCAACAGATACGTGTTCACGGTCCAGGCACTGGCCATTCCGGTCATGCCCTTCGACCAGTGGTACTCTTATACTCCGAACTGGGCAGAGTGGGGCCCCTCGATCATGATTATCGCCTACGGGTTCCTGATCCTGTCCCTGTCCTATCGTTACCTGCCGGTCTTCCCGCAGGAAACTCAGCTGAACCCCATCAGCGCTCCTGCTGCTCCGGCTCCGGTCGAGGCTGAAGAAGTTGCCGACGTGGAAGGCGAACCAGAGACTGCATAACCCACCCGCATATGCTCTCATCTTGGCCCGGCTGGTTCTCCAGCCGGGCCTTTTTTGTGGGGCTATAACCCTGCGCCTGCTGAAGCGTATGATGTCCTGCGCCAGTTACAAGGTCCTTGTCTGGAAGGTGCGTGCGAGCGTTGCCATGTGGCTCGATTGAAAGGAACAATCGGATGAGATTATGTGTTTGGCTAGTGAACAAGTAGGGATTGACCTTTCGTATTTCATCGCCTATCGTCGATCAACGATTAATAGACAATGCAAGCTGTGAGGAGCGTGCCTTGGAAAAGATCAAGAATGCAATATCCGGTTGTTGTGGTGGCGTCGGGGGCAATGAAAAAGCAACCCCGGTCTTTGATACGGATCGGCTGGCAGCGGTGTGTAAGGCTCTGGGGCACCCTGCGCGGCTGGCTATCGTACGCCACCTCAAAAGCGTTGAGGGCTGCGTCTGTGGGGGGATTGTGGATGTGCTTCCCTTGGCGCAATCCACGGTCAGCCAGCATTTGAAGGTACTCAGGGACTGCGGGTTGGTTCAGGGGCGCATTGAGGGGCCACGAACCTGCTATTGCCTGGATGATGACGTATTGCAGATATTCAAGGGGCAGATAGCCGACCTTTAGGAAATATGGAGAGTGGAGAACGTATGAATGTGTTGAAAGATTTGCGTAATGGATCAGAGACCGGGACTGGTTGCGGAGGCGGGTGTGGGCCTGAACTGCCCATGGCGGGTGGATTGTCCCCGTCGCAGCAGATAGCAGAAGAGGGCCCCTGTTGAGGACCTCAGACCGTGTCCGGGTTCGGACACCATGACAAACCGGGTTACAGCATCGAGCCGTTTGTGGAAGGCTTTGCAGAAACTTTGGCTGGGCCTGTGCCGAGAATCAGGACCAGGCTGAGTCGCAGGGATCTTTGGGGAACATTTCTGGCTCGAGTTTCGGGTGTGCGCGACGATTACAAGATCGTGCCCGGTCTGTATGGAGTGGGGCAACCCGGTTCTGAGTCGCCTGTGATCGTGACCTGCAACTACAAGCTGACTTTCGACATCGTGCGCCGTGAACTTACCGGTCTGGACGTTTGGCTGCTGGTCATCGATACACACGGCATCAATGTCTGGTGTGCCGCAGGTAAGGGCACCTTCTCCACCGCAGAGGTCGCTCACAGGGTGCAACGTTCTGGGCTGGATAAGGTGGTGAGCCACCGCAAGCTGATCCTGCCCCAGTATGGAGCCACTGGTGTGTCGGCGCACAAACTGCGCAAAGCGTGCGGCTTCGGTGCTGAATTTGGGCCCATCCGTGCGGCAGATCTTCCACGCTACCTTGAACAGGGCGCTGATGAAACCATGCGCAGAGCGACCTTCAGCCTTGCCGAGCGGGCTTTGCTGGTGCCCATTGAGGTGACACTGCTCTGGAAAGCCCTGGCCTGGGGTGCATTGGTCATGTTCGTGCTCTCGGGCATCGGCCCGGATTGGTTCTCGCTGTCTGCCGCCTGGACTCGGGGCGGATGGGCTCTGGGTGGAACTCTGGCGGGCATTCTGGCTGGAGCCATCGCCGTGCCCCTTCTGCTGCCGTGGTTGCCTGGACGGGCCTTTAGCCTCAAGGGCGCTGCTACAGGCCTTGTGGTGGGGCTTGGGGCTGCGTTCTGGCTGCCTGGTGGGGCCCATTGGGGCGAAGGTCTGGGGCTGCTGCTGTGGGTGACGGCTCTGTCATCCTATCTGGGCATGAATTTTACGGGATCGACCCCGTTCACCTCGCCCTCGGGTGTGGAGAAAGAGATGCGCCAGGCCATTCCCTTGCAGGGCGGTGCTGTGCTCATGGCTGTGGCCTTGTGGATCGGTGCTGCCTTCATGGTGTAGGGCGGTGATAGGACGACTGTGCTTGCAGATTTCTTTATGTTTCAGATTTGTCGACGACAGCGTGGTCTGAGCAGGCGATTGATGCAGAAAGTTCACGCCGTTTGGGATGAATCAAAGACTTTGTCGTGTGCAGGGGAGAGTGGAATGAAAGACTTCAGATATCTGGATGGGGTGGCAACGCTGAAATATGACGCCGAGGCCTGTGTTGGCTGCGGTTCATGCACCACCGTTTGCCCGCATGGCGTGTTCGAGCTTCAAGGCAAGAAGGCCGTCATTGTCGATGGTGACGGCTGCATGGAGTGCGGTGCCTGCGCCATGAACTGTGCCCCCGGGGCCATCACGGTTACACCGGGTGTTGGTTGCGCGGCCTACATCATTCAAACGTGGTTGCCATGGACGAAAAATGCAGGCGGCTGCTGTTAGCTGCCGCCTGCATTTCTGTATTGTAGGGTGTAGTCTTTTTCCTATTGGAAGCTCAGTTTGGTGGCGTCGTAATAGTCTTCTATATCAGCAGCGGGAACAACCGTATCGTAAAAGCTGATCTCATCGACGTAACCGTCGAAGGTGCGGGTAGTGACACCAACTTCCATGCCGAGATATGTTGGCCATATGCTTGCCACAGGGGCAGCAGGGCCAAGATCTGGACCTGTTGGGTAGGTTACTGTATTGGATTGCAAGTCGTTATCCGTAGGCTCATCAGAGACGTAGATTGTCAAGGTATGTTGCCAATCTGCCTGTGTTTCGTAGTCAGCAGTGCCGTAGGTTGCAGTGTCGCAATCAATGGCCGCGACTGGTAGCCCGTTTTCATCCACGCAGTCCTTCTCCATGGTTGCCGCAAAGAAGTGCCAGACGGCATCGGTGTGAAGCGTGGCCGTCGTGTCCACTCGGAGCTGAGCATTTGTATCCAGATTGTATTCTGTTACGGCCCTTGATGCCTTGAATACATACTCACCGGGTTGGTGGCCCTGCCCGCTATTGTTCGCCCAGGTCACAAGCCAGAAGGTGCGATCGTTCCATGCTGTCGTCGGACTTTCGCGGTTCATGATGGGTTGATATCCATTATTAGTCCCTTCAGGGACGGTGATATCGGTTCTGAACCAGCCCATGATGGTGAATTCATGGCGGCGATAGTACTCGGGATTGTCGAGCTCCGCATAAGCCGTATTGGTGGTGAGATCCAAAACCGCGCCTATGCCGGTGCCATCGCCCAAGGTGGTTACGGCTGCTCCTCCATTGGTTGTGTAGCCTCCGTTGCCGTCAAAATTGAGTGTTGCCGTGGGAGAACCCGGGGGCGAAATTGCAACATTATCGTCGGCAGAGGCCGCCGCTTTTTCCTGCAGGTAAGACAGAATGACGTATTCAACCTGATCGTCGTTGGGGTCTGCGGTCGCCGGGTTGTTATCGAGGTCTGCCGCGTAGGGGTAGTAAGTGAAAGTGCCCACACCATCAACAACGCCATCGACCGACTCCGCAGTCATATTGGGCCCAGTGGTGTACACAATGAAGGCCACGTCAGAAGTGTTCTCGAGGTTTGGCCCGCCGGTGTACTGATCAAGGTTGGTAGTGACTTGCGTTCCTGTGGCATCGTTGACGTTGATCTGGTCCAGTCGGGCTCCAGAGCCGGAATCACGGGCAATGATGTAGCGGATGTCCTGTCCCCAGGCATCTTTGCTATGCGTGATCAAGGCCGAGGGAACAATCGTAAATCCACCGCCAGCGGTATCTGGTATGGGGAGGTTGCCGTTGACTGCCGCGTATCCGATGATTTCGTCGCGAACATCCTGAAGGCTGAATTTAGCTTGTTTGGCTTTGTCCTTGCCCACAGACCCAAGGATACGGGGCATGACTGCTGCCACGATCATACCCACAATCATCATTATGAATGCCATTTCCACGAGGCTGAAAGCGGATGATGTGTTACGCTTGAACTTGGGCATTGCTGTCATCCCTGCATATCTTGAAGTTGGTATGGTGGTGTCTCGCTGGGGGCTATGCTTGTTGCATTTCGATGCACGCGCAACTGGCGCGTTGCAATTCGCATGATCCCCCAAAAAAATCGTTTCGTCGCCGTGTTAGGGCAGGAATTTGATGCCGAAATCCGTGACGACGACATCAGTCGCCCCATCATAGCCTCCACCCGTACCCACGGTCCACCCAAAGCGGATATCATCCCATGTCAGGTCGGCATCGAGTGTCGTGAATTGGTGTTCAATCGTAGCGGTAACACCTGGGGCGAGAGCAGCCATGGTGTTTGTCAGATCCGAGCAATTGGCATCCGTGCAGTCAACCCACGTCTTGAGGGTATAGTCATAGCCATCGCTGCCAGCATTGGCGGTTCGGGTGATTTCCACGCGGACCTTCTTTTCGATTCCATCTTCCATCCAGGCGGGGTCGCCAAGACCTTCGCCGTAGAAGGGAGGTTCCGTGTCGGGAGGAACGGCTGCGCTCGTATCATCGGGAATGGTCTGAGCGTTGAGTGTGTCGGGAGTGGGTTCGCGAACGGTCACGCTGTGTTCGTTGTCATCTCCACCAGTACCTCCATTCTCCGACCATGCAATCCAACTCACGTGGTTGTAGTCAGGGTCCTGCTTGGAAGCGTCCTGGGCAAAGTCAAACTCCGTTGCCAGTTTGGGCGGAACGAGGTTGGTGCCGCTTGTTGCTGTGCCATTATCACCGTTGTAGGCCAGAAAGGCGCCGTTGCCGGGGACGGCACCGCAGGAGTCGGCATCGTTGGCACCGTTGATGATGGCAAAGGTGAAGCCGCCGCCCCAGCCGCGGTCAGAGTCGGTATTGTCGTCACGGGCGAGAAAGGCAAAATAGGCCCGAAGTCCACCTTGCCATTCGCATACGCCGGGGTCGTTGCTTGGGGCGGCCCCGGAACCGCAATTACCTGTGGCTTCGTTGCCCTGATACCAGACACAACCATCGAATGCTGTGGCAGTGTCTCCACCACCGAGTTCTACGGTGTTTGTCTCAATATCGACAGTAACAGCACCACCGGCAGAGCCATAGGGGGTCACACCCGTAGAATCGCCGGAGAAATCGGTAATGTCATTCGTGAAGCTGACATCCGAGCCAGGAGGTGTGAAGGAATTGCTGGCTGTGTTTGTGCAGATTTTGTTGCGCAGGAAGTTGAAGGAGACATAGTCGAACAGGTCGTCAAACTCGCTGCCATCGTAGCCGGCAACACCTGTGACCCACGCTCGTGTGTCATAGGCTTGCACGATATTGGCGGCGACGGACATCTCGTTGTTTCTGTCCCGACCTGCGGTATAAATGATGAAGCCAAGGTTTGAATAATCGGTGTCGCCTGTGCTGTCGGTGTAGCGCAGGGTCAGGTTGTCAGAGGCTGATGCCGTGCACAGGTCATCGGTGCTCAGAGCTGTGTCGACCTCATACTGAATGGTGTTGCCGTATGGGTCAGTACTTACCCTGAAGCCCAGGTCGGTCCCATCCAGGGCCCTTGGCAGGCGCTTGTTGATGAGGGCAAAACCGATGATTTCGTTCTTGATCTTTCCCAGGAAAGCGCTTGTCGCGGAGCTTTTCTCTCGCTTGATGAGGTCGCTCACAACGGGCAGGACCAGGCCTGCCATCAGGCCAATAATGACCAGGACGATGGCCATTTCGATGAGAGTGAAGCCGAAGCCGACGGACTTTTTGCTCGTCGTGCCATGCTGTCTTTTCATTGCTCCTCCACCGTTACTACGTTCCGCTGATGCGGGTCGTCATGAAGTTCAGGATGATGCCGGATTCTGCAATCCTGCTGTATGTTCTTGCCGCGTGTGTGCCTTAGCGAGTCAGGATACCGCTCAACTCAGGGCCGGTAACATAATAAATCTGGTCGTCCCTGGATTGTACATCAACGGTTAATCCAACATCGTTGGTGGAAAAATCAGGGATGGTTCCACCGGGGTTGATGATGGCTATCTGGCTATCATTTGGTGCAGAAAAGAGTGCCTGATACGAGGTGTTATCCGGGGTTCTGTCCCGGCCAAAACTGATCAGGACAAAAGCAATATTGTTAATGGTGACACCGTCTTTATTAACAATCGAGGATGTCGAGTCCGGATAGACCGGGGTCTGTCCCTGTGCCTCGTTCCTGACTATATAGCTATCGCTCATGGGCGTGTAGACGCCCGGAGAACTCTCGTAGACACCTTCGAGGAAATAAAGAGGTTGGCCCCATGCGTCTCGCAGGCTGCAAAAGCAGTTGTCCACATCAAAGGCCATGAGGTCGTGCCGCGTGTTGTCATCGCAAAGCGTGTTGTCAGCAGCAGTGCCAGTGGTCGTGTTCCCGGTGTAGGTCGGGTAGCGGTTGGAATAGAACATGCGTTTGATCAGGCATTCTTTGGCTTGATAGAGGGCAGAGGCCGTCTTTGCTATTCTGCGCCCTTCCAAAACACTGGTCCATCCCACTGCCCCGGCCGATATGATGAGCCCGACAATAACGAGGACAATACTCAGTTCGATCATGGTGAACCCCGCACAAGCCAAGGGTTTCCCTGCCGTGTGACGGGAATGTGATGAGAATTTCAAGTGAGAACCCCCCTATTGTGTCTCAGCGCGCACATTCATTCTCTATGAGCTTCATAATTTATGGCTGTTTTTAAAAGAAAAAGCAATACGGATTCGTAATCGTGGGGTTCGTGCACGATTTTCAGAGCAGGGAGAGGAGGTCTAAGTGTTTAGCGCTTGTGTTTGTCGAGCATTTACGTAAAAAAATTGCATTCTCTACTTGAGTTTTTTTAGTGTTGTACATAAGAGTGAGAGGCTTGCTTTTTTCGTGGGGGGAGAAGCTGAGCCCGTAATCATCATTTTAGCGTTTGGGCGGGGGGATGTTCCAAACCAGAATCAAATCAATTCGACTTCCCGGATATAGTCAGGCTGAACTCCTTGTGGGGTTTGGCCTCGTCGCGTTGCTGACGCTGAGTCTGCTGGTGATTGTGAATCCTTTTGCTGGTGACGATAATGAAGATATTCCTTCGTATCGAGTCGCTAATGCCATGTATATCTACAACGCCATCTCAAGACAGAAAGTGGCGTTGATGAACTACATCGATATGCATGGTGATTTGCCCGGGGACAGTGCTTTGCCAATTATGGTGGATGGTCGGATGATTGTGGGGAACGGCAATCAGAAAATTGAGACGGAGAATGGCGAGAAAGATAAGGTCTTCCCCGAGTTGTTCCAATCCGGTGTTGCCAGTCAGGGCTATGCGCGAATTCGCAGCAGGGATCTTGAACTGGCCTGGATGGTGCTGAAGGATGGAGAAAAGATTCTCGGCACTGGTCATTTCTTCAAGCTGTCTGGAATAAATGCTCTGGAAGCCAGGGCATACGATCGAAAATACGACGACGACTCGAGTGACACAGGGCATGTCCTCTACGCCCGCAATAAGACAGAGGGCGTCGACTTGTTTATTAAACTAGATCTGTATCGGTAGCTGGGATGAATTTGATTCGTACGATTCTGATGGCATTGTGTTGTGTTTTTGGTGTTGCAGGGGCGGGAATGGCCTCTGAATCTGATGTTGTTCTTCTGTATACAGGTAATTCTCTGGGGGAATACCAGGCCTGCCCGACATGCGGACAGTACTCCGAGGGTGGGCTGGACCGCCGGGCGACGATGCTCGCGAATCAGCGTGCTGCGGGCGATACAATTTTTCTGTTGTCGGGGGGGTATGATTTTACCTCTTATATCAAGCACTGGCGGCCCAAAGGCGGGCAGCTGGAGGCCCTGGCGGAGGCGTATGCCAAGCTGGGTTATGATCTTGGAGTGCTTGCTGCCGGCGATCAGCAATACCTCGGGCATGCAGGCCTGAAGCCCCCCGCAGGCTTTGTCCCGGTTGCCGAAGAACCTGAGGTTCGGATTCTGACCAAGGGCAAGATTCGGCTCGGGGTTGTTTTGTGTCCGGTGCTTGAAGGTAAGGAGTTTACTCCTGAAGAAAAGCAGCTCGAGTCGGTTGCAAAGGCCGCCACCGCATTGCGGGATCAGTGTGACATTGTCGTTGCGGTCAGCACGTGGGGAGGGCGAGGCGAGTCTGCTTTCCTAAAGGCTTTCCCAGGTGTCGTGGACGTGCTATTGGGGAGTGGTCCTGGTTCTGGTGCGGGTGCGCGAGTGATGAGTGACGGTGCGACTCTGTGGCTTAGGCCCAAACCCGACGGCAGAGCCGTGATGCGGCTGGGATTGGCCTCATTTCTCAGTGCAGGAAAGTGGAATAAAGATTTTTTGGCAGCTGAAACGCTGTCTTTGGACTTTCGTGTAAAGGGTGATGGCCGTATCTCAACGCTATTTGCCTGGATATAGCCATCTGATTCACTGCACACTCAGGCTATTACGGGGGGGAGGACTCTAAAGCTGCATTGACACATCATAGTGATTCAGTGATAGTAATGTTGAAGGTCTACTAGTAAAAAAGCCAAACTCGCCGCGAGGGGGGGACGGAAAGCCACGGATCTCAGTGGATATGAGATGGCCGGGTTGCCAAGGGGTATGATGCAACCACTTCATTCCAAGGAGGATTATTGATGATCTCGCTCAACCTGCGGAATAAAAAGGTATCCGGCTTCACGCTTGTGGAGATGGCTATCGTCCTGGTGATCATCGGAATTATTCTGGCCGGTGTCATGAAAGGTCGTGACATCGTGCGTGGCTCTCAGGTTAAACAGTTCTCGCAGCAGTTTGCTCAGAAATGGGGAACCATCGCTCAGACCTACTATGACAAAACTGGTCAAATTCTGTTGGATGGCAATGACAATGGCGCCCGAAATGCCGATGTCACCAACGGCATCATGAGTGGCCGTTTGAACGTGCGGATCAACGGTGCCGGCGCCTCTGGCGTCTTGGACGTCTGCGAAGCCGTGGGCATCACCCCTTGCACGCTGATCAAGTCCAAGCTGACCCTGCCCGTGACCACCATTCAGGGCAACGTCACTTCGGGGACCACCGCTCATTGCAACAGCGATGTGAACATCGTTCAGACGACTGTTGAAGGCGAGTACACCGGCAACTCGGTTGTTACGGTGGACCTGCGGACGATCATGGCCACTGTCAGCGGCATGACCTCGCAGCGTAATGCAGTGATCCTGTTCAACGTCCCCACGGACGTGGCACAGGGGCTGGATACCGTGATCGACGGCCAGGCTGATGGCGAATCGGGAACGTGTATTGGTGTTCAGGGCGCTTATGCCATGAATGCCATTCCCACCGCTTTCCCTCGTGCCTGGAATGCCGTGAATCCTGTTACGGCCACTGCGTGGGATCCTGCCAGTAATGGTCAGGTTCAAACTGTGGGCATCATTTTGGATTACTAGGTAGTCTGTTCAACATTTAATTTTTTCAGGAGTCTGCCATGAATAGGAACGCAAAGGGTTTCACTTTGGTTGAAATGGCCATCGTGCTCGTCATCATCGGCATCATTCTGGCCGGTGTCATGAAGGGTCGCGATATCGTACGTGGTGCGCAGGTCAAACAGTTCTCGCAGCAGTTCGCTCAAAAATGGGCCACTGTGGCACAGACCTACTACGACAAAACCGGCAACCTGCTTATTGACGGCGCCGAGAACGGCGGTTCCGCTGCAAGCGCTGACGGCCAGATCGAAGGTGGCCTTGAGCTTCAGATTGGTGCCGCTGGTGGTGCAGAGGAAGTACTTCGCGCCGTGGGTATCACCCCCTGTACGTTGATCAAGTCCAAGCTGACCACCCCTGTTACTTTGGGCTCCCTGACTCAGCCTGTTGGTCATTGTGACGACAGCGGTACTCAGACCGTCAACGTCGTGCAGACGACCATCGAGGGTGAGTACACCGGTACGCAGGTTGTCCAGGTTGATCTGGGTACGCTGGCCGTGACCGTGAGCGGTCAGGACCTGCTGCGTAACTTCGTGATCATCTACAACTGCCCCACTGATGTGGCTCAGGGTCTCGATACCGCGATCGACGGTCGCGTCGGTGGCGATACCGGTTCTTGCGTTGCTCTGTCGGTTGCTGCTGCTGGTGGTACCACCGCTGCGCTGACCATCCCCGGCCTCGCAACTGCGCCTATCGCAACCCAGCCTTGGGATCCTGCTTCCAACGGCAATACCCAGACCCTTGGCATCATGATGGATTACTAAGCTCAATGGAATAAAGACAATCGGCTCTGCTGTTGGCGAAGTCTGATTGTTGCGTGATTAAGCGCCGCCGCACTTATCCGAATAGGTGCGGCGGCGCACACCAACTAGCGGTTTGATTGATGCAGCAGCGACACGCATTGAGAGGAAGCCTTGACCACCGATATTTTTGAAGCCCTCGGGCTTGACCGAAATCCCTTCTCCATGGCCGCCGATACAGAGGGGTATTTCCATACGGACGCCACCAAGCAGATTCTTGATGAGTTGGCGTTCGGCATTCTCTCCCGCAAGGGATTCCTGCTGCTCGCTGGTGAGGTGGGCGTGGGCAAGACCTCGCTTCTGTACCAGTTGCTCAGGCGTCTGGAGGGCGAGAATCTCGTCACCTCCTGGATCTTCAACACCATGCTCAACAAGGAAGAGCTGCTGCATGCCATTGCCAAGGATTATGGGCTGGATGCACCCAAGTCGGCCAATGTGGCGCAGCTGATTGATCTTCTTCAGGGCTTTCTGGTGGAGCAGAACGCGCAGGACAAGAACTGCGCCATTATCGTGGATGAAGCACACAATCTTTCGCTGCCAGCCATGGAAGCCTTGCGCATGCTCTCCAATCTTGAGGTCAGCGGGCGCAAGCTGGTCCAGATTCTGCTCGTGGGGCAACCCGAGCTCAAGGAGCGCCTCGACGAAAAGAAGCTCAGGCAGCTCAGAAGTCGGATCAGTATCTTTCGCGAGCTGGAGGCATTCGACCTGGATGCAACCGGCCGCTACGTGAATTTCAAGTTGTCCAGCGCACAATCCCAGTTCAGGATCAGTGGCGCTCCTCTCAAGGTTCTGCACCGTGCCACAGAAGGCAATACTCGCATGATCAATTTGATCATGGAGCGTACATTGTACGCTGCCGTGGCTTTTGGTGAACGTGAACTGACGGTGAAGGTGATCAAGGCCGCAGTGGCAGAGATTGCCTCCTGTCAGATTGAAGTGGCCGAGCGTATGGGGCGATCCCGCAAAAGAATGAAGTCTTTTGCTCTGGTTGCGGGTGTGCTGATGTTGTTTGCTGCAGCGGTGCTGCCGTATATTCCCTCTGATGCTGGAGCGCGAAGCCCTTTGGGTTTTGTTGTGGAACGGGTGATGGTTGCAATGCAACCTGCACAGGAGCAGCAGGAGCAACAACCTGCACAGAAGCCTGAAGTTGCACCTGTTGTCAGGATTGCAGAACAGAAGCCTGCCCCCGTCGTTGCGGCTCAAAGTGTGATTGAAAAGCCGCAGGTCATGATCGCCGATGTTGCTGAAAAGCCGCAGGCAGATGCCTCCAAGGCATTGAAAAGTCAAAAAGTCTCCTTGACAGCAGAACCCAAAGCTGCGACATCATCAGGTAATCAACAATTAGTAAAAGCAGTGAAGACTTTTCCTGGCTCTTACTATGATTTTTTAAAGCCGATGGGCCTGGAATCCAAAGTCAGCGATTTCTCAGACGCAGTGGATTCCGGACAGATTGATAGATTGGAAGAGGTTCTGCCCGGGGGGGTGCAGGCTCTGAAGCTCGATCGGCTGCCTGCCAAGCGTGTGGTGTCATTCACCGCCTTCCCCTGGAAAAAAACCGTTAACGACAATCCCGCGTGGCTTGCATTGTGGCATCCTCCATTCATAGTGAAGGATTTCTACTACGGCTACCGCCACGAGGATATCCTGGTCCTGCAGCGGATGCTCAAGAAGCTCGGCTACTATTGGGGCCCTGATGACGGGATGGTCGGACCAGTGACATGGCGCGCTATCAACAGCTTTCAGAAAGACATGAAGCTCAAGCGCACCATGTGGCCGGATCCGGAAACGGTGTTCTGGCTGAACGTGATGTCGAAACAGGGGTAGCGAATTTCCAGATAAGCCAAACCCGTCGCAAGGCGGGGACGGAAAGCCACGGATCTCCCTGAGATGGCCGGGCCGCCGAAGGAAACCGCAGCTCCAAGCCGGAGTTTCGGCACAACCTGTTGAAGAGGTGGACCATATGGCCGCTCCGATTCGTATCGGTGATTTGCTCAGGGACAAGGGGTTCATTGGCGACGAACATATTCGCTATGCCCTCCAGGTCCAGCGTGTGACCAAGGAAAAACTCGGTCAGGTCCTGACTCGGACCGGTTTGGTGTCCGAATATGACCTGGTCTACACAGTCTCCCAGCAGCTCAAGCTTGATTACGTCAAGCTCGACAGCATGACCCCCGACTATCAGCTTCTGAAGCGCTTCAATCGTAATGCTTGTCTTGCTCAGCGCGTGTTTCCCATCGCTCAGCAGGATAACGAGATTCTTGCGTGTATTTCGGATATTCCGGATGGAAAGCTGGAGCAAATGATCGTCCGTGCCACAGGCATGCGGCCTCGATTTGTCATGGCCGAGGAAAGCCGGGTCATTTCTGCGATCTACAACTATTTCTACTTTCTCGACAATCCGGTTGAGAAGCTCTTGCAGCGCGAGGTGGGGATCATCGCGGCGGATACGTCGCGTACGGTCAGCCCCGATACGCTCATCAATTACATCCTGCTGCTGGCTGTGAAACAGCGCGCAACGGACGTTCACCTGCGCCCCATGGCCCGCGGCATTGCGGTCGCTTTCCGCGTTGACGGTGTGATGTCCAACGTGGCTTTCCTGCCTCCCGCCCTATCAAGGGTGACGACCTCCATCAAGCTTCAGGCCGGCATGGATATCGCTGAGCAGAGATTGCCGCAGGATGGTCGCTGGACAGCCAACCTGCTGGAACGGCGTTACGACATTCGTGTCTCGTCAATTGTCACTCCGTTCGGCGAAAACGTGGTCATGCGTTTGCTGTCACAGGAAAAAGCTAGCTTCAGCTTCCCAGCCCTTGGATTCCTTGAAGAGGACGTGGCCATTCTGGCGCGAATCTTCGACGAACCCTTTGGGATTCTGCTGCTGACCGGTCCTACCGGTTCAGGTAAATCAACAACCCTTGTTGCGGGCCTGACCTCGTTGGATCTGCTGGGCAAGAACGTGCTCACGGTTGAAAACCCCATTGAGTATGTGGTTCCCCTGGCACGCCAGACCCAGGTCAACGAAGGTGCGGGTTACAATTTCTCCAATGCCATGCGCCACTTCCTTCGCCATGACCCGGATGTCATCCTCATCGGTGAAATGCGAGACGAAGAGACAGCGTCAACGGCACTGACTGCCGCGACGACTGGTCACTTGGTCCTGTCTACTTTGCACGCCAACACCGCCATCGGTTCCATCCCGCGTCTGCAGGGCTTGGGGATGGATACGCAATTGCTCTCCGAGAGTTTGATCGGTGTCGTCAGTCAGCGTCTGGTGCGTATTATCTGTCCTCATTGCAAAGAGGAATATGCCCCCAGCCAGGATGATCTCGACTATCTTGGCGGTGCTCAGATAACCAAATTGTATCGTGGTAAGGGCTGCGAGGCTTGCAATCAAACAGGCTACATAGGTCGAACACTGGTCTATGAGATTCTTGTGGTTGATCGTGATGTGCGTGAAGCCATGGAACGTGACATCGAACTCACTCAGTTGGAAAGCATGGCCAAACGCAAGGGCTTCCGCACCATGTATGATGTGGGAGTGGTCAAGGTTCAACAAGGTGTTACCACGGTTGAGGAGTTGCAGCGCGTACTCGGTAAGACGAGATTCTAGCGCATCGCGTAAGAACGAGTAGAAACGGGGAAAGCAAAACGCAATGCCCATTTTTCGATTCAAGCTGCTGACCTCCGCAGGAAAGGTCGACCGAGGGGTGGTGGAACTGCCGTTTACGGACAATTCCCCTGCCATTCGATATCTGGAACGCCAGGGTGGCGTCGTTATTGATATCAAACGCTTTGGTCCTTTCATGTCTTGGCTGACAAAGTTGGCCACTCAGGGTTTTTCCCGGGTCAAGCGTCCGGAATTGGCTGAATTCTTCAATAATATGGCAATGCTGCTAGGGGCTGGTGTCCCGGTTATGTCTGCCATGGACGAGATCATGCAGGAAATCAAGAATCCGATGCTCCTGATGACACTCAAGTTCATGCGGACTGACATTGAAGGTGGTCAAACCTTTGGTGAGGCATTGTCCAGGCATCCCAAGGTTTTCAATCCATTGGTGCAGTACATGTGCCGTATTGGTGAGGAAACCGGTATGTTGGATCAGATGGCCAAAAAGTCTGCCGAGCATCTCGAGAATATCGAAGAGATTATTGGCGGAACCAAACGGGCGCTGATTTACCCAGCCTTTATCTTCGCGGTGGTCGTTGGAGCCTGCTTCTTCTGGTTCTATTTTGTTGTGCCCAAGATCACTAAGCTGTTTGTTGATATGGGGGTTGCCATCCCCACAGCAACCAAGATCATCATTTGGATTTCCAACTGGTTCCAGTTGTATTTTGGCTGGACTCTGATTGGAGTTATCGGAACGATTTTCTTCATGGGGTATGTCCGGCGAAACAGCACGCGTGTTCGTTATATCATGGATGTAATTCTTCTCAGGGTGCCTATCTTCTCGACAATCATCGAGACATCGATCATTGCCCGTATCACCGAATATTTGGGTATTCTTATCGGGGCCGGAGTCGGTGTGGTGCGCACTCTCGAGATTATTACGGATTCGATGAGCAACCTTGTCTACAAAGGACGTTTGATTCTGGTTCAGGACAGCGTGAAAAACGGCAACCCCTTGTCCGATTCTTTGAAGTCGGCCGAGGCGTTGCATCCTTTTGCTGTACGAATGGTTTCAGTTGGTGAGCAGACAGGCCGCATCGAGGAGCAGACCGAGTATGTGGCCAAGTTGTATAGAGACAAACTTTCGGCTCTGGTTGAGGTACTTGGAAAGACTCTTGAACCCGCAATGTTGGTGTTCATGGGAGTGGTTTTCGGTGCTATCTTCGCAGGGCTCATGCTGCCGATCTACGATATGATCGGCAAACTGTGATAAGGGGGAAGACTCAATCATGCGTTGGCTCATCAGTATCCTGATCAGCGTGGCATTCGCCGCAGGGATCATTTTGTATTACCAGATGTTTATCGATTTCAAGGCTGGTCAAGCCGAGATTGAGATTCTCAATCAGGAAATGCAGGATTATCAGAAGTTGGCCGAGTTGTACCAGGACCAGGAAGAGCAGGTCGTCATTGTTAATGCTCTGTGGAATGACATTAAAGAGGCGAAGCTCGAACCTGACAATTGGTTGAGCTATCCGCTGACCATGGGCAAAACCCTTGAATGGCGAGATGTGGAGAAGATGATGCTTCTTGCCACCAACAAGGATCAGGACGGCAACTACTGGTTCCGGCCGAACCAATTGCGAATTTCAAGAGTTGTTGTTGTTCCGGACAAAGGCACCAAGGGTGAAGACGTAGAAACGGGCACTGCGCCGGGCTCTGCTGATCTTGAGCAAAAAAATTCCATTCAGATGTATGACTTGGACATGTCGGGAACGTTCCTGATTCCCAAGACGAATTAGCGCCCCAATAGAAAACGTGGAGCGGGATGCGATATGACTGAAGAAAAGAAAGATACCGAGCTGATCCCTGAAGAAGTTCAGGGGGACAATGGGCAAGTCGAGGTTCCTGAGTTGGAGCTTGAAGACGTGTCCTGGGAGCTTGATAGTGCCGCTGAACCAGCAGCCGAAGAGGTTCCGGCGCCACCAGTGCCCGAACCGGAAATGGTTGAGGCTCAAGAGCCTGTTGAGATGGTTGAGCCGGAACCTGAGACTACCCAAGAGCCCGAACCTGAGCCCGTGCCCGAACCCGAGCCTGAGCCAGCGCCCGAGCCGGTGGCAGAGTCTGAACCCGAGCTTGTTCAAGATATGTACGCTGACGAAGCTGATGCTGATTATACAGATCAGTGGGGATGGCGAATTCTCAAATCCTCTGTGACTCCCTTTGTTTTTGACTACAACAATCAGAAACATATGGTCTCCAGCCGTGGGATCGAGTGGATAGAGGATGTGAGCTCGATGGGGCGGTACTTCACCTACCTCATCGACTATCCCGATTCACCGGGTATGGGGCTTTTGACCCTTTCCACTGAGGCCAAATACGCCGATGTTCTTGCGCGCAAGAATCTTGAAGAACTTGGTGAGTTGAATACAGAAGGCGTGTTGCAGGTTTACTCCAAGCGTAAGCTTGAGGGCGGCCAGATCAGTGTCTTTTATGAAATTCTTCCAAGAGACAAACACGTTGGGCTCTCAGAGGTCTACAATAGCTATAATCATGGCTTTGTCGTCTCCGACACAGTCTCTTTGCTTTATGGGCTGCTTAAGAAGCAGGGCAAAGGGGCACACGCCATGGCCTTGCACCTTCCTGGTGCCATTATCCTGGTAGCAGGAAAGAATGGCAATGTGCACTTGGCCCGGCGTTATTCACTGATTGGCGATGATGCGCAGGCGCTTAATGAGGGTATTTTTGCCCTGGAGCAAGACCTTGTCGCTCTTGAGAAGAATATCGGACAGCGCATTAGTCATGTCGATTGGATTGAAGGCCTGACATGGACGCTTAATCTGGCTCGGCCGGATGTTGATATTCCGCTGGTTCCCTATCCGCTGCATGAGTTTGCCATGGATGGAGAACAGGTTTGGTCGGCGTTGCCTTCGGCCGTCTCCAAGGCTTCCTTGGCAGCCGCCATTGGCCCCAAAGAGGAACTGTATCTCCGGCCTCTTGAAATGGCGGAGAAGTGGATGTGGGCCGTATTCCTGGCCTTGGCCATTGTTGCCGGAGTTGGATTCTACTCCATGCAAGGCATTACGGAGGGAGTTCGGGCAAGATCTCAGGACATGAAAAATAAAATGAAGGTTGCAGAGGCTGAAATCCGGTCTCGGGCTGTGAATGTGGAGTTTGATGATGTCGGTCCGGCCATGCAGTTGGCAAAGGACTTTAGCCAAGCAGCACTGTATCCGCCATTTGGTGAGCTGTGGAACTATATGGCATCCATTCGTCCAGCCTATATGAGGGTGGATGGCCTTGAGTTTGGATACGGAAAGGATGGTGTCACAATTCGCCTGGAAGGTCAGGTCGAGATGGACATTACCGTCGCCCAGCAAGGATTTACGAAGTTTATCGAGAATCTTGAGCAGGAAGGCTTCAAGGTGGTGAGTCAGGAGGTCAATCTTGACCTTGAGGGGAACTATTATTCCCTTGATGCACTCTGGCCTGTGAAGAAGGGGGAGTAAATGCATCCCGGTAGAAGGAATATCCTCATCCGTTGGATTGGTTATGTCTTGGTGATTGTTGTCACGGCAGGCTGGATCTACATGGATGAGCCTCAGAGGCCTAGGGTTAAGTCTGACATACTGAAAAGGCTTGCTCCTAAGACGTTGAATGTGCCTTCAAATGAGGTCACAGATGCTATCCAGGCAGCTATTCTGGTTTCCAAGAAAAAGGTGGCCACGTTTGGGTCGGTGGAAAAAATCGATCCGACGTTGATCGTGCTCGATGCAGCTTCTCTTGATGCGAAGCGCGACTCTTTGAATGTGACTACGATTTTTCTTGGCCCACCGGACAAGTTCGCTGTTCTAGGGGGAAAAATCTATAAGCTGGGTGATGTGCTTCCTGATGGACGCATGGTTAAGGGAATAGATGCCGAAGGTGTTAACCTTGCCTTGGGAGATACGGTTGACCGCATGCCTTGGATTCATCCTTTCAGGGTGGAACTGACTGGTGGACCGAAAAGCAGGGAAAGGGAGCAGTCGGCTGACGGTGAAGGAGAAGATGGCACGACTGGTGAACAGGGCTCTCAGGATGTCAATCTCCAGAATCTGCCATCGGATCTTAGCCCGGACCAAGCCTTGGATATTTTGCAGCAGATTGGGAAGCAATAACCTTTGCACGTAACCCCCGGAAAGCGGGGCGAGGTCGGATATGCTACATCAACCGCCTCACAGAGGGGAAGGAAGGGTGAAAAAGGGACACGTCATGCGCAGGTCAATCGTTTTTCTTGGACTTTTTGTGATGTCACTGGGCCTTGCCGCCTGTCAGAATCCGGGCAAAATGCTTGAGAGTGAGCTCGAATACGATTCGCTCTACAAGCAATTGCGCAAAGAGGACGAGCAGTTCGTCAAAATGCGCGCCATGGAGCAGCAGATTGAGCAGTCCCAGAACGAGGTCGATGACCTCATTGAACCGGTACTGCCTGCTTACAATCCGCTGGAGGATACGACGATATCCATCAGCGTACAGCAGGAAACCATTCACAATATTCTGTACATCGTGGCGCGTAACTCCGGCCTGAACCTGGTCATTGAGCCGGGTATCGAACTGGATAAACGCGTAACGATCAGCTTTGAGGATGCATCCAGTGCTCTGGTTGTCGAGAAATTGCTGCAGGCCTATGATCTGGCCTGGGAAGTGACGGAAAATATTCTGTACGTGCAGCAGTTTGCAGAGCAGACCTTTAAGTTGGACTTCGTTAATGCGCAAACCGAGGTTGAAACCAATTCTGGTGGCGATATCTTTGGCAGTGCCTTAACTGGGTCTGGTGATTTGGCTGGACAGTTCTCCATGTCTACGGCCATGGGGGGCGAATTCGATGATGCATCTCTGTATGGACAGATATTGCAAAGCGTAGACTCGATTCTGTCTGAGGAAAGTGCTTTTGGAGAGCAGACTGCGGCAGGTGATGAACCTGAAAACCCTGGTTACTTTGCCTTGGACCCGTTGACCGGAACTTTGTACGTCCGTTCTTCTCCTGGTAAAATCAAGGCTGTTGCCAAGCTGCTTAACAACTTGAAGTCCAAGCTCTCGAAGCAGGTTGTCATCGATGCCCGAATCATGGAAGTTCGTCTTTCGGATAACTTCCAGTTTGGTATCGACTTTAACTGGGTCGCTGAGCGCATGTCGCTTGGTGATGGTACGACCACCCTGTCGCTCCTTCAGCGCGGGTCCACGGCGATTGGTGCCCGGACTTTTGCGGACAATCAGACCGTAGCCACGGTTACCGGGTTTACCCGAGGTGATGATTCCTTCAACGCTGCCATCGAAGCTATGCAAACGTTTGGTGGTGTAAAGGTTGTGGCAAACCCGCACGTTCGTGCCAAGCATGCTCAGCCTGCGCTGTTCACTTCCGGCAGTTCCTATCAGTATGTCTCGGAAATCAGCCGCGATGTGGATGACACAGGTGCTATTACATACACCACAACGACAGCTAACGTGTTTGACGGTGTCATGCTTGGTGTCATGGCTTACATCAGTGATGATGATAAGATCGACATGCAGATCTTCCCCATCAAGAGTGAGGTTGAAACTGCTAGTCTTGAACTGGTGGAAGTGACCAATGCCGGTGATAAGATCACGCTGCCTCAGGTTGACGTGAAAACGGTCAATACAACTGTGCGGGTAAAAGACGGAGATACTATCATTCTTGGTGGTTTGATCGACAAATCAACCAGCAAGTCTGACAATGGCATTCCTGTCATGTCTGACATCCCTGTGCTGGGATGGCTGTTCAAGACCAGGACGGACAATGATGCAGTTCGCGAACTGGTTATTGTCATGCAAGTCAGGGTGGTGAAATGAGTGTTATCTACCGAAGTCTTCAACAATTGAAGAAGGAGGAGGCCGGGAAAGCTCCTCGGTCAACTCCTCAGGCTGTGGCGCCCAGAACAAGCAAGCTTATTGCCAGGGCAGCTGTATTCCTTTTGATCTTGACCGTCCTTGTCGGTTCCGGTGTCTTCTTTATCCAACAGGAAGTGCAGAAGATACCAATTCCGGTTGCTCCAGATATGCCTCTGGCTAAATCCCAAACCATGCAGGGACGTCAGCAGGCAGTGGATCTGATCATGGAAGGTAAGGTTGGCGAAGCGGAATCTGAGACTGTGGAGCAGGCTCAGCTTGCACCTAAGCCTCGACCGGCTCCAATCGTGCGCCAGCGTTTGTATCGCGACGTGCAGAAGCAGGATCGCAAGATTGACCTGAGCAAGCCCACCAAGGCGTTGGAAACGCACTTTGCGCAGAAGGCCCGCAAGAACGAGAACGTTTTGGCGCTGGAGCGGAAATTGGTTCAGGCTTCGAAGTCGGGTGATCTGACCCAGTCCAAACAGCTCTTGTCTTCCATGTCCGTTGAAATCGGCAAGAAGGAAAGTGCTTCCAAGTATAAATGGGAAGGGTATCTGGCTCTTCAGGAGAAACGCTACGCAGATGCGGAGAATTTCTTCCGTCGTGCAGTGGCTATTCGAACAACGGATTATGTTAGTAACATCAACTTGGTATATGCCCTGCTTGGGCAGGGTAAGCGACAGGACGCTGTTCGAATTTATCGTCAGCTGATTGATCGCTACCCCATGAATGAACGTGTGCAGAAACTGGGCAAGAGCCTGGGCGAACTGTAGACTCGTTCATCATACACCCTCTGTGACGTGCCCTAACCGGGCCGGAGTTTCCCTCTCCGGCCCGGTTTTTTATTGGTATTTGCGGAGTGGTGATGTTTTGGTATATTCAATGGGGATGTTATCAGGCGCAGTGCGTCGAACTCATAACAAGGCGAATTCAATGGGCGATGATGAAAAGCAGGGGCAAGGAACCACTCCGCCGGAGAAACCCGTGGCGTGTGTCCCTGGAACCCGCGTGGATCGGCTTTCAGCCTTTCAACTCTATCACCTGAATAAGTATGCCGAGATCGGCATGGCGCTGTCTGGTGAGGCAAACGTCAATCGTTTGCTTGAAATGATCATTCATGAAGCGCGCGCCATTACCGACGCTGATGCAGGCACGCTGTATCTCGTCAACGAGGACGCGACCCATCTGGATTTTGTCATCCTCCAGAATGATACGATGAATACCCGTATGGGTGGTACCTCGGGAGTGGAGATCAACCTGCCTCCGGTCCCCTTGATGGTAGATGGGAAAGCCAACCGATCGAATGTCTCGTCGCATGTCGCACTGACTGGTGAGATCGTTAATATCGCCGATGTCTATGAATCCGAGGAATTCGATTTTACCGGTCCCCGTAAATATGATGAAGCCACTGGCTATCGTTCAAAATCCATGCTGGTTATTCCCATGCGAAACCATGAGAACGACATAATTGGTGTACTTCAGCTTCTGAATGCTCAGGATATCGCTGCGGGCGGCTGCATAACCGAGTTCTCTGATGACCGGGTGGTGCTGGTCGCCTCCCTGGCCTCACAGGCGGCAGCAGCCCTGACCAAAACGCGTTTGATTAAGGACCTGAAGGACCTCTTTTACGCCTTCATCAAGAGCATCGCTAACGCCATTGAAGAAAAGTCCCCGTATACCGGTGGTCATATTAACCGCGTGGTGGACATCTCCATGATGATTGCCCGCAGGATCAATGAAATTGATGATGGTCCATTCTCGGAAGTACATTTCAACGAGGATGAACTGGAGGAGCTCAAGCTCTCGGCTTGGCTGCATGATATTGGCAAGATCATCACTCCCGAATGGGTTGTGGACAAGGCCTCCAAGCTCCAAACCATCTACGATCGTGCGGAGCTGGTTGCCCTGCGTTTCGATTTGATCTCCAAATGTATTGAAACAGAGTGTCTGGCCTCCAAGGCAGAGCAGTTAGCGTTGGGTGCTGGGCCGCAAGCTCTAGCTGAGACGGATGCTCGGTGTGCCGATGCTCTGCAGGAGCTTTCAGAAGAGCGCGCTTTCGTGATGTCGTGCAACGAACCTGGCGAGTTCATGAGTGACGAGCGCATCGAGCGGCTCAAGGGTATTGCGACCAAGACCTATGAGGTGAATGGGGAAGAGCGCCCCTATTTGACCGAGAATGAGCTTTTGAACCTGTGCATCCGCAAGGGAACCCTCACTGGCAGTGAGCGGGAGATCATCGAGGATCATGCGTCCATGACGGGAACCATGCTTTCCGAACTTCCGTTCCCCAAGAAATTGTCGCGTGTACCGGAATATGCCAGCAGCCATCATGAGAAACTGGACGGCTCGGGCTATCCCCAAGGTCTCAAGGACGATGATCTGCCTCTGCAGGCCCGCATCATGGCTGTGGCCGACATCTTTGAAGCCCTCACGGCCAAGGATCGGCCTTACAAGAAGCCCATGCCGCTATCTCAGGCCGTCAAAATTCTCGGGTTCATGAAAAAGGATCGGCATATTGATCCAGAAGTTCACGATTTGTTTCTGTCATCAGGGCTGTTCAGAGAATACGCCGAAATGGAACTCAACCCGGATCAGTTCGATGAAGTCGATGTCCCACCGGATCTGACCATGCGCACGGTCTTGATTGCCGGGGTGGGAGACTTTGAAGCATTGACCGAGCGGCTATTGACCTGGGGTGCTGATCTGGAGCTGGAGCCATCCTTGGGCAAGGCCGAATTGGCAACAATCGAGGCCTATGGCACCTGCAAGCCTTACCGCATCGTCTTTATCCCTGCTGATGACCAGGGCTGGAAGCTGGTTAGTCAATTGGTGGATAACGAAGGTTTTCCCATGCATAGCCTGGTGATGTTTTCGGATGCGCCCGACGACGAGGATAGGCTGTATGCACAGACCTTGGGCTTGGCTGGCGTCATCGCATTGCCCGCACAGGAGCAGGAGCTCAGTGCCGTGGCCTTCTCCATCGTTAACGGGCATCGGTACAGCGAGGGGGTTAACCCCGCCCTGTGCCTGATGGGCAAGGCGCGCCTGCGTGCGAAGAACGAGGATGGCGGACCGTCCATTCTGGTGGTGGATGATTCCGCGAATACCAGAATGTTGGTCAAATACTATCTGGCGGACAAGCACTATAGGTTGGCCTTTGCCGAAAATGGGCGAGGCGGGGTGGAGGCCTATACCAAGAGCCATTTCGATATGGTGATTATGGGCACCCATCTGACGGGTATGGATGGCTTTGCGGCGGCCCGGGCCATTCGCAACTGGGAAGGCGAAAGCAAGACTCAGCCCGTTCCCTTATTGGCCATTACTGCTCACTATATTCCAGACGATGGTCAGCGAAGTTTGGACGCGGGATATACTGACTATATCGAGCGTCCATTTACCAAGCCCAAGTTGCTCAAGCTGGTGGAACAATATATACGTTAGCGATGGGCGGAATAGGTTTGCCCTTACGTATTGCGCTATTTCCGGAACCTGATTTCATACCGAGGCCGCGCTGATGGATTTCAATTCCGATACAAAGTACAAGACTCTGCACAAGGGTCAGGTGATCTTCAAGGAAGACCAGAAAAGTTCCGTGGCCTATATGCTCAAGACAGGCCGTATCAGTCTGTATCGTATTCTCAACAACAAGAAAGTGGTGCTGGCGGAAGTGACACCCGGGCAGATCTTCGGAGAGGAAGGGCTGCTCGGCGGGGGAACGCGTATTGCCAATGCAGTGGCCGAGGAGCCTTGCGAGATCATTGTTATGGACCGGGACACGTTCCAGGCTATGCTCCTGAAGAGCCCTGCGCCGATCCAGCGTCTGGCCCGTTTTCTGATTGAGCAGGTCCGTGCGGTGAACAGGCGCGTAGCGGAAAGCAGCACGGGGAATGTCTTTCTGTCCGTGTGTGGGATTTTGGAGATGATGTACAAGGCTCACATCCATTCCCCTAAGAGCGGTGGCAAGGCAGGGCAGACTTCCGGCTTGTCCTATGCGGAGTTCTCGCGCACCGCCAAGGATATCCTGCTGGTGACCCAGCTTGAAATTGACGAGGTTGTGACCCGCTTGCGCAAGTTGAAGATTATTGACGTGAATGATGTGCGCAAGGCCGTGATGAAGAAGGACGCCCTGGGTCGATCCCGCAAGACGTCCGATTTTCTGAAGGATCGTACCCTCACCATTCCAGACCTTGCTAAGTTCATGAGCGTGGCCCGTAACCTGTCTCAGGAAATGCCCGCAGACAAGGCCCCGTTTACCCAGTGTTTGGAGTTTATCGATATCTATGAATTTGCCGAGCTTGTCGAGTCCAAGCCCGAGACGATCTACAAGAAGATGAGCTACAAGGAGATTCCGGAAACCTATTTCTTCATGCACAAGCCGACTGTTGAGGCATGGGTCGGGGAAGTGGGTACCGAATTTTTCCAGCGGGTCAAGAAGAAACGCGTCAAGCTTGAAGATCTGGAGACCGTCAACGACATCGTTTATGTGGACAATGCGGCCCTACAGGACTGCTTCTCTTCCCTGGGATTTCACAAGGTGGCCATTCTGGCTTCCATGGCCGGTGACGAGGCGCGCAGTCGCATCTTCTCGAATCTCTCCAAGAAGATGTCCAAGATCGTTCAGGAGCAGGCCATGTCCATCGAGAATCTCGATGAGATGGAAGCCGCAGATGCCGAGGACGAACTCATCGAGACCATCAAGCGCATCAAGGGGCTCATCAAGTGAACGTCGCCACAATTATCGGCATCCTGTTCGGCATGGGCGTGTTGGGGTTCGCAACTTTTTTTGCTACATCCAGCGTTGCCGTCTTTTTGAACTTACCTGGCTTGGCCATCGTGCTGGGCGGGACCGCCGCTGCGACTTTCATTTGCTATCCTATGCGTGAGGTCGCGCGCGTGTTCCAGCTGTTCCTCATCGCCCTGGGGCGAGAGGAGTTGCCCATGGGCGAATACGTCAACGCCCTGGTGCGTCTGGCCAAGGATTCGTCCACCAAGGGTAAGGTTCATCTGGAGAAGCAAATTCCTGGTATTGATAACGAATTTTTGCATGACGCCATTCAGATGGTGGTGGATGGATACTCGCGCGAGGAAATTGCAGAGATTCTGGATACCCGTATTCAGCAGACCTACGAGCAGGAGATGTCCTCGGCGGGCATCTATCGCACCATGTCTCGGCTCTCACCGGCCTTCGGGATTATCGGAACGCTCATTGGGCTGATTGCAATGATGCAGGCCATGGGCAGTAATCTTGGCGAAATCGGACCGGCCATGGCCACGGCCCTGACCACGACCTTGTACGGTATCCTGCTGGCCAATATGGTCTTTTTACCCATTGCCGTGAAGGTCGAGAAGCGCATTGAAGAGCGGGTGATTCTGATGTCGCTGGTGCGCGATGGCACGCTGTTTATCAAGGACAAGGCTCCGGCTGCCATTGTTCTTGATAAGCTCAAGGCCTATCTGCCACCGCGTCGATGGAGCACCATCACGGTCATGAAGAGCGTGGGCAAGCCTCGGAGAAAGGCCTGATGCCCGGTCCGGTCAAGTTCAAGCGCACCGAGCGCGAGCAGGGCGGGGCGTGGGAATTGTCCTTCGCGGACATGATGACGCTGATTCTTTGTTTTTTTATTCTCATGGTCACGGTGTCTGAGGTGAACCGTGAGCAGTACGAGGTGGTGGCCGAGTCGTTGGGCGAGGCCATGGGGACCAAGGCTCCGGAACCGGAAGCGCCCATGATTCCGGCGGAGTGGCGCCAAAGGCTCAAGAGTATGGAGGACGTCCGGCATGAAATTACTGCGCGTACCCGCCATGCTTCAGATGCTCTGTCCCTGGAGATGCGTCCCAATGCTGTGGCGGTAAACCTGCGGGGAGCAGTGTTCTTCGAATTGGGCAGCGCGGAGTTGACCCCCACGGCCCTTGAGATTCTGGCCGACATTGCGCCGCCGCTGATGGGTATCCCCTATCGCATGACGGTGGAAGGTCACACCGACAACATCCCGATCAAGTCTTCGGCATTTCCATCGAATTGGGAGTTGTCAGCCGCACGGGCCTCTGCCGTGGCACGCTATTTCATTGATCACGGTTTTCCTCGTGATCATGTTCAGGTCATGGGACTGGCAGATACACGTCCCAAGCGCCCCAATATGGATATTCACGGGAACGCCATAGCCGAGAATCAGGCTCAGAACAGACGTATTGTGATTCTAGTTGAGCCGATGGAGTAGAGTTTGCCCTGAAATTTTCAGTTTTTGGTACAAAGAAAGAAGGCTTCGCAGATTAGCGAAGCCTTTTTTTGTGGGCGAGCAGGTGTCTTGCCGAGTCGTCGGGTAAAAGAATCAGATGTCTTTGATGGTCTCGGCTCTTTTGGTGTCCTGGGCAGCGGAGATAGGCTCGCCAGAGGGCGGTGACCAGGGTCTGCCCGTGACTTCCTTGTAGAATTTGGCTGCCTCGGGAAAATGCGGATTAATATCCAAAGAGAGTTTCAGGTCCTGTTGGGCCTTTTTGCGCTCGCCCATATAGAAGTAGGCCTTTGAAATATTGAAGTAGATGTTCTCGTCTTTCGGAGTGATCTCCAAGGCTCGGCGGTAGGCCCGAACCGCACCGGGATAGTCACCGGCTCGACGCAATCGGACACCCAGAGTGTTGTATGGATTGGGAGCCTTGGTATCGTGCTTGAGAATCTCGATGAAGATGGTTTTGGCCTGTTCCAGCCGATCGAACTGGGCGTGAACCTCGGCGGCCTTTTGCAGGTAGCCCTTGAAGCGGTCCAGATTGCCCTTGCCCTTGTAGGCTTCGGCCAGTCCCTGATAGGCCTCGGCGAAAAGATCGTTGATCTTGAGCGCCTTGTTGAAAGAGATGATCGCCTTGCCGTACTTTTGGCGGATCAAATAGTCGCAGCCCATGTCGTAGTATTTTTGGGCCTCGTCCTGCAGCGAAAGTATTTCTTCGAATTCTTCAATTGCGTCATCAAAGTCGCCCTGATCCACCATGTCCTGAGCGTGTTTGAGTTGTTCAACTTCGATTTCGGAGAAGCGTTGCAACTGCACTGCCATCATCAGGTGGCGTTCAAGGGTTTCTTCTGAATATGGGCGAAGGACGTAGCCCGTGCAACCGGCGGCGATGGAGTCCAGCACAGCATTCTTCTGGTTCTCCACCGTGACCATGATAATGGGCGTCATGCGGTGCCGGGGCATCTGGCGGATAATCCGCATGAATTTGCAACCGTCCATGTCGTCAAGGTTGGAGTCGCAGATGATGCAGTCCACATCTTGGTTGGCAAGGAATCCTGCGCCCTCTCCACCAGAAGAAAAGCCCATGATCGTCTTGGGGCGAAGCCGTTTGATGTTCAGCTTGTCCCTGCGTAGATGATCTTCCTGGCCGGAGACGACGCAGATGGTTTTGAATTCGTGCGCTTGGTCCATATGTCTATTTTGCGTTTCCCGAATGATGAGGTCAACTTAATTGTACGCGACAGTGATATTTTGGCAACCCCGAGCACTTGTGGTTGTACAGAGGGAGCAATTTCAGATTGCCGAGCCGGGGGGGAGGCAAGGATCGTATTCATTTTGCAGGGATCATTGTCAGGATCTCCTTGTTTGACATTCACTAGACGACTGGTCTAATGAATGCCAAATGAAGACTCAAAAGCAGGGAACCCGCGAACGCATTATTGAGGCCGGCGCGCGGATCATTCACAAAAATGGCTTCAACAACACGGGGCTCAAGGAGATCCTTGATGCCGCTGATATTCCCAAGGGCTCCTTCTATTTCTATTTCAAGAATAAGGAGGATTTCGGGCTTCAGGTTGTGGACCATTATGTGGCGCATTTTGGGCAAATGGCTATGGAGATTCTTGCCGGGACCGACGGCTCGCCTCTGATGCGGTTCAGAGTGCTTCATGAAAAGTTTCGAGATTTTTATCAGGCTCAGGAATGTTCTCTCGGATGCCCTGTGGGCAACCTGGCGCAAGAGATGGGGGACTTGAGTCCCGCCTTTCGCAAGCGTTTGTCGAACGCCATTGACGGCATGGCTAGCATGTACTGCTCTGTGCTGGCAGAGGCACAACAAGCAGGGGCGCTCGACCCTGCCTTGGATGTGCGCGAGGTTTCCTATTTCCTTGTGTCCGGCTGGCACGGTGCCTTGGTGCGCATGAAGGTGACCAAGGATATCGAGCCACTGAACCTGTTCATGCGCATGGCCTTTGAGCGGGTGCTGGGCGTTCCGTTGCCCGAGTAGCGCGTCGGTCTTCTTTTATTTTTTTGGAGCAAAGATAGACGACCGGTCTATTATTAATAGTGAGCAACGAGGAGAAAGAAATGTTTGCGATCGAACACATGTCCCCCGAGCAAGCCACCGGAACCGTGGCCGAGATCTATGGCTTGTTTCCCGAAGAAATCGGTGTCCCGGTGCCGTTGCAGTTACTGAGTGCCAGCCCCCATCTGCTGGAAGTGCATGGTGGATTCATCCGCTATTATAAAAATCACAAGACTCTTGGTTTTCCTCTTTTACCTGCCTTGCGGTATCTGGTGGCGAGTCGCGAAGGTTATGAGTATTGCATTGATTTCAATGGGGGAATGCTCAAGCGTCATGGCATGAGCGCGGATGAATTGCAGGCCATTGCCACGAACCCCGCCCAGCTACCGTTGGAGCCCAAGGACGTAGCTATGCTGGAGTTCGTGACCAAATCCCTGGATGCCCCTTCGGAAATCGGAGAGGCGGATGTGGACATTCTTAAGGAGCACGGCTGGGCAGAAAGCGATGCTCTGGATGCGCTGATTCATGCCAGCCTCATGTTTGCCTACGGTGCTGCGTTCAGGGCTTTTTCCAAATAGTTTCATATTACACCGTGTTCCGACGGCGTCCCACATGGGGACGCCGTCGGAACACCGACACCCCGTATTTCTTTGTCCGTGCCATGCGAGTGCCTAATTGCCTTGGCTTCCTTGGCCTGCAGCATAAATCTCGTGGTCCCGGCTCTTTGGCTTCCATTTTGCAATAACTTGTGAGTTGAACGGTTTTGTTGCCAAATGGCGCAGGGCCGGGTTACAGGTGAGCTGGCGGGGCGTTCCCCGTAAGACGCGGAAATCCGCGGATGTAACGCCTTGGGGCATAGGGTATTTCGAAGAGGTTTCGAAAACCGGAAATGCAGCCCGCAACGGCAGATACTGCCGCATGGGCATGAATTGCGCAGGAAGGCGAATCCATGAGTAAGATTCTTGATCAGGACGAAGTTGATGCGTTGCTTCGTGGTCTCTCCGGGGGCGAAATAGAAGCAGAGGCGGATATTCCGGAGGATGACTCCGGGGTAGTCTCCTTTGACCTGGCCAACCAGGATCGTATCATTCGTGGTCGTATGCCGGTCCTTGAGATCGTCAACGATCGTTTTGCTCGTTTGTGCACCAATGCTCTGGCCAACGCCATGCGCAAGCGCGTTGACCTGAACCCCATTTCCATCGACATGTCCAAATTCGGGGACTTCATGCGTTCCCTGCCCGTTCCCACCTCCATCAATATTTTCAAGATGGACCCCCTGCGTGGTAACGCGCTGCTGGTGGTGGACTCGCGCTTGGTCTTTGCATTGGTTGAAAATTTCTTCGGCGGTGCGGGGAGTCAGCCCAAGGTCGAGGGGCGTGATTTCACCCCCATTGAGCAGGCCATTGTGGATCGTGTGGTCAAGATCGCCTTGGCCAACATGGAAGACGCTTGGCGACCTGTGCACGAAGTGCATATCGAGTTGACCCGCTCCGAGATTAACCCCCAGTTTGCAGCCATTGTTCCGCCTTCGGATGTGGTCATTGTCGTGACCTTCGAGGTTGAGCTGGAAAATGCCATTGGTTCGCTCATTGCCTGCTTGCCGTACGCCACTCTCGAACCCATTCGCTCCAAGCTGCATGCTTCTTTCCAGTCCGAACGACTGGAAGTGGACCATGCCTGGATTGCCCGATTCAAGGAACGCCTGCTGGAAACTCCGGTGGAGATGGTCATTGAACTGGGGCAGGCCAAGATTACAGGCCGCCAGCTTTTGAATCTGGAAATCGGCGATATCCTGCTCCTGGATACCGACACCGAGGAACTACTGGAGGCCGAGGTGGAAGGCGTCCGGAAATTCTATGGTCTTCCCGGTACGGTCAAGGGCAGCAAGGCCTTCCAGGTCGTGCGTGAAGAAGAACCCCGTTACACCTAAGAAAAGGGTTCTTCGCGCCCCCTTGCCGCTATTCGCGCGGCGTTGATTACCCAGTTCTGCTCTATGCGGGTTCCCTACTGTTTCTTGTCGCCGCTCACTCGACAGGAGTTTCCCCTCTCTTTGTCAGGCTGTATTGCCATAGCGCTGCTATGGCTTTTTCGGTTTCGTTGCACTGAATATCCATTCCTATGCTTTTTGGCATGACCGGTGATGTTCGCAATCCTTTTCAAATCAGTAGACAGGCTTCAACACTGCTCAAGTGTGTTGTTTTATCCCGATCCTTTTGACGCTCCGTTAATGCCATGGTGCAAGCCGATGAAAGTCATTGTGTTAGTCGCGACGTGTGACAGGCGCTGAAGATATCCTGGTAAAAATTGCTGCTTTACCGTGCCGTGAAGGCTGAGCGGAGTCACTTTATTGATGGGCAGACTTTCAATTTCATGCGTGCTGTGGCAAGAGTGTGGAATATGAAGATGTTGCGACTTTTAATGTGTTTTGTCTGGTTCGGAGTGGTGGTGCAGGTCATGCCCGCATCGGCACAAACCAAGGATAACTCATCCAGCAGGGTTTCCGGTCTGGTGGACTGCGGTGGAGAGTTGTCTCCGGCTGACAGGATGCACTGCGAGAATGTGCAACTGGATGCTGCGGATGATGATCTGAACAGGATTTATCGTACGCTGATGGAGGTCCTGGACAAGGATGCCAGGGCTATGCTCCTTGATGGGCAACGGGGTTGGCTCAAGTATCGCGACAAGAATTTTGAACTGTTTTCTTCCGCCGCTTCACCTGGTGGGCAGCAGGGGATGGCTGAGCAGATCCATATCCTGCGTGAGTTGACCGAAGCCCGCGTCCGTGAGTTGGAGAATCTGTACCGTCTGTTCCAGAACAGTGGACTGCTGGCCGTTGCCCCCGATGCCGTGGCTTTGGAGGACGAGCCCGCTCCGCACTCTGATACTGCTACGGATTTGGAAGCTGGTGACCCCATTGAGTTTGTTGACACCGGGACGGTTCCAGAGACCTCTCAACCCGAGGGGGCCTTTTCTGGCAGCGAATCCGATGAGGCAGGGCAGGATACTGCCGGGGAGAATGGTGTCCCTATCACGCCCGAAAAGCCGCGAGGCCGGATTATACTCAACGGCAAGGTCGTTCAACTGCCTGGGACCATACAGCCTGATCCCGAGGGGAAGCTTGTCGTCATCGAGCCATCAAGCCCTACAGATCGATCTGCTCCCGCCGAACAACCCAAACCAGCTGAGTCAGCCGCCTCTGAAGACCTCACAGTGATGATTGAGCAGGAGCCTGTCTCCCCACTCCTCCCTGCTGCTCCTGAGGTTTCCGAGGCTGAGGACTCAGTGGTTCCCAAGACTGAAGTCAAGAGTCAGGCCGGTCTCAAAAAACTGTTGGGTAGGCACCCTCTACGCCTGCAGTGGCTTTCCGGGGACCCCATTGGAGAAGCCTGGATTGAAGACCGTGGTGGCGTCTACTGGTTGTCCGGCTCCCAGGGCAGAGAAGGGCACGAGCTACTCATCGATGGGCGTATTTCCACTGTGCGCAAGGATAATTTTACGTTCCATGGGACGGTCACAACAACCCTTGGCTTCCTGAATGAGGGCAAGCCCTGTGTGCGACAGGGACGGATGTGGTTCGTGCGCAAGGATGGGCGGCCCTTCTGGCGTTTGCAGTCCATCACCAACCCCTGTAGCGGGGTCAGTGACTATATCGATATCTATGTCGATTTCTCCGGGGAATGATAGCTCCTGGCTTTTCGTTCAGAATGGGGAAGCTGTTGACATAAAATGCAACTGAGTTGCATTATGGTTTGTCTGACAGCTAGGCAGGAGAGGTTCTTGTGCGAAAAATTATCTGCATATTCATATTGATGGTACTTGTTCCGACCGCGTCTCAGGCCGCAGGGATTCGGGTGTTGGTTTCTATTCCGCCCGCCGCCTGGTTTGTCCGGCAGGTTGCTGGCGATTTGGCCGAGGTGCAGGTGATGATACCAGCCGGGGCCAGTCCTCATGCCTATGAGCCCAAGCCCAGGCAGATGACGGCCGTGGCACGGGCTGACCTGTATCTGGCTATCGGCGGGGAATTCGAGGATTCCTGGCTTCCGAGATTCAGAGGGGTGAATCCGGAGTTGGTGGTGCATCGTTTGGACGCAGGCATCGTCAAACTGCCAATGACCGAGCATGGTCATGGTGAGGGCGAAGCTCACGGGGGCGATCACGGCAAGCAACCAACCAAGCGACCAACAGGGCACGAGGGCAAGTCTCATGTGCAGGTGCACCAGGAGGTGCTTGAGCCCCATCAGGGGCTGGATCCGCATATCTGGTTGTCCCCCCGGCTTGCCACTATCATCGTCGACAACGTGCGGGAGGCCATGTCCGAGGCTGACCCGATGCACGCCGCACAGTATGCGGCAAACACAGAGCGGGTGCTTGCCACAATTGCGTCATTGCAGCGCGAACTGGCACCATTGTTCAGGGATTTGCCCTCAAACAGGTTTCTTGTGTTCCATCCTTCGTGGGGATATTTCGCGCGTGAATTCGGGTTGGGGCAGATTCCCATCGAGGTTCAGGGGCGCGAGCCCAGCCCTCGGGAATTGCACGATCTTGTGCAGGAGGCCTTGGAACATGGCGTTCGCGCCGTTTTCGTGCAGCCACAGATGTCGCGTCGAACCGCACAGATCGTGGCCGATGAATTGGATGGGCGTGTGGTGCTGGCTGATCCGTTGGCCGAGGACTGGGATGCCAACCTGCGTCGCGTTGCTCGAGAGCTGGCCGCTGCCATGAAGGAGGAACGCTGAAATGTCTGAACCGGTCATAGAAGTTCGGGATCTTGATTTTGGTTATGAAGGTGGCCCTGCGATTCTGCAGGGAGCGCACCTGACGGTCCGGCGAGGGGAATATGTTGCTGTACTGGGGCCCAACGGCGGAGGCAAGAGTACTCTGATCAAACTGTTGCTGGGGATTCTGGAGCCGGAGGCCGGGACCATCCGCGTTCTGGGCAAGACTCCAGCCAAGGTTGCCGGGCGCTTGGGCTATATGCCGCAGTATTCAGGGATTGGGCGTGAGCTCCCGGCGCGGGTTATCGATATGGCCCTGATGGGCCTCCTTGATGGTACCAGTCGTTGGTTCCACTGGACTCGGGATGAACGCCGGCGGGCTGAACGCGCCTTGGACAGGGTGGGGATGTTGTCCCTGAAGGATCGACGGATTACCAGGCTTTCCGGCGGGCAGCGCCAAAGGGCTCTTATTGCTCGGGCACTGGTCTCGGACCCGGAGATTTTGTTTCTGGATGAACCCACCGCCAGCGTGGATGCAGAGGGCCGCTGTGCCCTGTTGGAATTGCTGGCCGAATTGAATCGGGAAGTGACCATCGTCTATGTGAGCCATGATCTTTCCGTGGTTGCCAGTGGTGCGCATTCCGTGGCCTGCGTCAATGGCAGCGTGCATTTTCATCCGCGCCCGGAGATTACCCGCGAGATGCTGACCATGATGTATGGCGACAAGCATACCTGCCCGGTGGAAGTGTTCACCCATGGGGATGTGCCGCACCGTGTCGTGCCGCACCACGGCGCACCGGGATGTTGCCCGGACCGTGAAGGCCATGGAGCCCCATCCGATGGAGGTCATGATCATGATTGAGGCTCTGTCTTACGAATTCATGCGTAACGCCCTGTATGCCGGATTGCTGGCCAGTGTGGTCTGCGGGGTGATTGGTACGCTGGTGGTGGTCAACCGTATCGTTTTTTTGGCAGGAGCCGTGGCTCATGCCGCCTATGGCGGTGTCGGGCTGGCCTATTTTCTGGGCTGGCCGGTCTTGCCGTGCACGGTGGGATTCTCGGTGGCCGCAGGTGGACTCATGGCTGGGGCCACGGCCAAGGGTATGGACAAGGCCGATCGCTTTATTGGTGCGTTGTGGGCTGGTGGAATGGCGTTGGGTATTCTGCTTCTTGACTTCACACCGGGCTACAACGTGGATTTGATGAGCTTTTTGTTTGGCAGCATCATGGCCGTTCCGCGGGCCGACATCTGGATGATGCTTGCTCTTGATGTTTTGATCATTGTGCTGGTCCTGTACTTCTACAAGGACTTCATGGCGTTGTCCTTTGACCGTGAATTTGCCGCAACGCGCGGGATTCCGGTCCTGATGCTGCATTTTCTGATGCTGGCCATGGTGGGTGCCTCTGTGGTCATGGTCATTAGGGTGGTGGGATTGATCCTGGTGATTGCCCTGCTGACGATTCCTTCGAGCATTGCTCTGTCTCGTGCCCGATCCTTGGGTGGCATGATGGCCTTGTCTACGGTGTTGGCGGCAGTATTCTGCATGATTGGTCTGGCCCTAGCCTATGCCCTGAATCTGACTTCCGGCGCGGCGATCATCAGCGTCGCTGTTGTGGGGCAGGCTCTGGATGCCCTCTGGCGCAAGGTGGCCCATAGCGGGGAGGGCGAAGCATGAGAGGTGAAGACCTGCTTCGCGATTCGGGGCTGAGGGCCACATCCATTCGTGTTCGTGTGCTGGAGGCCGTCGTGGATGCCTCTGGTGCATTGGCTCAGGCGGAAATCCTGGATCGTGTGCAGGAACAGGGCGATGCGGACCGGGTCAGCGTCTATCGCGCTCTGGATGCGTTGGTTGAACGGCATCTGGTGGTGCGGACCTCGGGGCCGGATAGAAGCTATCGATATTGCTCGGGAGATGCTGGCGCATGTGCACATAGCCATTTTTATTGTAGCCGCTGCGGAGCCATGCGTTGCCTGCCACCTGGGGCCTTTACCCTGGATTCGGACCTGTTGCCCGAGGATTCCGTTGTAGACCGTATCGAGATGCGTGTGGAGGGGCTTTGCGGTGATTGCCGCATGAAGAAAACCCACGAGTAGTTTACGGCGCGTGAAAAGCCTGTTCTGCCGGGATGAGGGCTTTCGGATTGGAACAGGCGATACGGAATGCGTGAAGGCGCTCCGCACCCGGGGTGCGGGAGCGCATCTGCCTGAGGGAGCGGCCGGGGAGGGCGATCGGCGGATTACAGGGGAAATGTGATGATAAACGTGGTCCCGCTGGTAAAGTCTTCCTGGATTTCGCCGCGCAGTTGTCCCACGAGGTTGACTACGAGCTGCATGCCCAGGGTTTCGGTCTGCCGGTAGTCCAGCCCTTGAGGGAAGCCGATTCCATCGTCACTGACCTTGAGCTGGACGCCACCTTCGAGTTGTCGAAGGGAGAGACAGATGGTTCCGGTGGCCCGGTCCGTGAACGCGTGCTTCATGGAATTGGTGAGCAATTCGTTGACCAGCAGGCTGCACGGGATGGCTGAATCCACGGGAATGAAGATTTGCTCGAGGTCGAGGTCAAGGCGCACCTTGCGGTTCTGATCGCGATAGGTCTGCATCAGGGCCTTGGTGATAGTCTCCAGATAATTCTTGTAGTCAATGCGCGCCAAATCGCCGGATTGGTAGAGCTTCTCATGGACCAGTGCCATGGACCGAACCCTGTCACGGCTTTGCATGAACAGTTCCCGTTGGCCCGGGTCCTCGATCTGTTGAGATTGGAGGTACAGCAGGCTGGAAATGATCTGCAGGTTGTTTTTCACTCTGTGGTGGATTTCCTTGAGCATAACCTCCTTTTCATCCAAGGATTTTCTGATTTGTTCCTGGGCACGTTCGCGCTCGGTGACTTCCTGCTCAAGTCTCTGGTTGGCTGCGGTCAATTCGGCTGTGCGGCGGGCAACTTCCGATTCCAGATGGGTCTGGTACTGATCGCGCTGTTGGAGCAGTTCGGCTCGCTCCAGGGCCTTGACTACGGCATGTTCCAGCACTGCCATGTCCTGAATGGGCTTGGTCACATAGTCCCAGGCTCCCAGACGCAAGGCCTCGATGGCGTCGTGGAGCACGCCGGTTCCAGAGACGACAATGATGGGGGTCAAGGGGCGCTCGCTGGTGACTTTGGCCAGGACATCCAGCCCGTCAACTTCGGGCATGCGCAAATCCACCAGAACCAGATCCGGGTGGGCATTGCGGAATACTTCCAGTCCAACGCGTCCGTTTTCTGCCTGGATGATGGTGTAGCCGCTGTCTTCCAGATAGGCTTCGATGCTTTCACGGATGACTTCTTCGTCATCGATCGAGAGGATTGTGATGCCGTTATTTTGATGCATTGATGTTGCTGGCCTTGAATGTAGTCTCGGTCAAAATTGTCTGAATCGTAGTAGATTGTCTGGCTCGACGTATGGGCGGAACAATAGCCCAAATACATGTTATTGGTCAAAACCAAACAAGACTATTTTAATGTGAGATTGCGAATGCCCAGCATGTGCAGCCATTGTTCACTGCTTCTGCCGGGCCGGTTGTCCGGTGTTGTCCAGGTGCGTTGGAGTGTGAGCAGTTCGCATTGCGTGACGGCCAATTTAAGGCTCGTCTCGTCCTGAAGGCAGACGTAGAGTTGTTCGTCCTTGAAGTATTCACCCTGCCCATGTTTGAACGAGGCAAAGAAGACTCCGGCTGGTTTGAGCGCTGCTGCGAGTCGTTTCAGAATTCCTGGCAACTCTACGGTCGGGACATGCAGAAGCGATGCATTGGCAAAGACCCCATCAAATCTGGGGGGGAAATCCACATCCTGAAATTCAAGGCGTCTGATGTTCAGGTTTGAATGCTGCCGGGCCAGATCGATCATTTTCTGTGAGGCGTCAAAGGCCTCGACCTGGTACCCCATTTCCGCAAAGCGCTTGCTGTCGCGGCCCGATCCGCATCCTGCATCAAGGATGGCCCCGCCCGGGGGAATGCGCGGCAGAAAGGCATCATAGCTATGGGGCAGTTCAATTTCCACCGTTTCATCAAAGAAGGAACGTGCGTGGTCGTCATACCAAGTGGCAGTGTCTGGCGCCGGGTTGTCTTGGATTGGTGAACGCATGCAAACGATTTACACCCCACGGATGGAATGAGCAACCGGAGCATACATTCGGGAGGAGGGCACATGGTTGAGGTCACCTGCCAACCTACTGGAATTTCGAAAGACATTGCACGAGCCGTGGCGCAGGGTCGTAAATGCTGCTATCGTGGATGAGACGGAGGGCTCCTGTGCGCATCCTGTGTGTTTTGATTTCGTTGCTCCTACACATTTCGGTACTCGCAGCCGGGCTTCATTTTGCCTGGCAGTTTCCGATACGTTTGATGGCCGAGGACCCCATCTATCATGTGGGGCTGGTGCGGTTGGATGAGATTCCGCCTCCTGTGCCTCGTGCTGCAGTTCGCCCAGAAGCCCCCTCCTTGCGCGCAGTACCGGATACCGTTGTTCCACAGTCTGTGCCCCCTGCGCCGAAAGCGGTTCCAACATCCAAACCTTCGGCTCCGGCTCCAGCGACACCAAAGCTCGAACCCGTGCCCGAGTCTGTGCCCCCGGCGCTGCCCGCTCCCAAGGTGATCAGTTCTCGCATGAATCCCAACATCGGCCTGTTGGAGCAGATGCGTGATGACCTGCCACCACCTCCACGCCCCGAAGACCTCCCCGTAGCCGTGGAAAAGGACGGTACCGTTTACGTTGCGGGCACCCATGGTTTTGCCACATTTGCCGATACCTTCAATCTTGAGCGCTGCGGGGCGGACACCTTTGAGCCTGAGGATTTTTTTGGTCATTACCGGGTGGGCTCCAGGCGGTTTGTAAGTGTCATCGACGGGTTGGATAAATTTGGTGGATTTCTGTTCTATGATTCGCAAACAGGCATGTTTCGCAAGCTGAAGCAGGTCTCCAACATGATCTTCACCTATGGGCCCAGCTTTAGTCGCGAAGGTCCCGTGGCCGGGTCCGTGACCATCCTGCCCAAGAAGGATCGCTATCAGAATAAATACATCAAGAAGCCCAATCAGTTGATCTGGCTACCCGAGGACCCTCCCATGCGGTATGGGACGCTCATTGAGTTTGCCGAAACGGAATTGAACTTCGATAGCGCAGGGACAACCTTAACGGGAACACTGATTACCCGCCCGGAGGGAGGTCGTGTGCCTGGGGTGGTCCTGACGTTCTGCACGGGGTGCATCCGGCGTGATCAGGCCCGTGGTTTTGCCCAGGCCTTAGCCCTGCACGGGCTCGCTGTGTTGATTTACGATGTGCGCACCTGCGTGGGGCCTCCCGCTCAGGGGGAGGCCGGTCTGCGCGTGTTGGGCGAGGATGCTCTGGCCGCTGTGCGCGCCTTGCGCAGCCGTCCGGAAGTCGATCCCGACCGGGTGGGGCTGTGGGGCAAGGACAACGGAGCCCAAGTGGCCCTGGCTGCGGCGTCCATGGGTGTTGAGGCGGATTTTCTTGTGTTGACCTATGCCCAGGCCGGACCGGTGAATAAGGTGTCTCTGCCACCTCCGCCGAGACCCGGTGGGGTTCTGGTTCCTGCCCTATGGCTGTTCTCGGGAACCCGGCCCAAGACGCTGTGGCGGGAACACATGGCAGCGGTGGAGCACGAACGATCCACGCGCGGGAGGGATTTCAATATCATGGTGCTGCCTGATGAGACCGAACAGGGTGCTCCTGATGCCCCGGCTCTGCAGCCCCTGTCCCTTCGCTATGGTGGACGCGCTGCCCCTTGGATCAAAGGACTGCGTTAATTCGTCTTGCGGATTCCCAGTTTTTTGAGGCGGGAGTCAAACGTGCTGCGCTTGAGCCCCGCTTCGCGAGCTGCGCGGCTGATGACCCAGCGATGTTTTTCCAAAAGGTGGTTGGCATAATCACGTTCCACATTCTCCCAATCCTTCCCGGAGTAAACCGCTTGTGGATCCGGGGGCTGGGTTGTGGGCACGGGGCGACCGAAGGGGCCTTCGGCCAATCCTGCGGCGATGGTTGGGGGCAGGTCAGAGGGGCCAATTTCCGGCCCGTCACAGGAGACGAGCACCAGTTTGACCATGTTCTCCAACTCTCGGATATTGCCCGGCCAGGGATACGCCATCAGCATGGAGAGAGCCTCTGGGGAGACGGGCTTGGGTTCCATGCCCAGCAGGACGGATTCTCGGCGGATGAAGTGTGCGAGGAGATAGGGGATGTCCTCGCTGCGTTCGCACAGAGGCGGAACAGTCACGGGCAGGACGTTCAGGCGGAAGAAGAGGTCCTCGCGGAAGGTCCTTTCGTCGATAGCCAGGCGCAGATCCTTGTTGGTGGCGGAGATGATTCGAACGTCCACTTTTGTTGCCCTGTTGCCACCCAGAGGCTTGATTTCGTTGTCCTGCAACACACGCAGCAGGCTGGCCTGCAAATCCGTGGACATGTCTCCGATTTCATCCAGAAAGACTGTGCCTCCGTTGGCAGCTTCAAATAATCCTTCCTTATCTCTGTATGCACCGGTGAAGGCGCCTTTGCGGTAGCCGAAAAGTTCGCTGGCCAGGAGCGTACGCGGGATGGAACTGCAGTTCTGTACAAGGAAGGGCTTGTTGCAGCGGTTACTCATGCGATGAATTTCGCGGGCCAGAACTTCCTTGCCCACGCCTGATTCGCCAGTGACGAGCACCGGGTAGTCATTGCCTGCATAATTGCGGCAATGATGCAGAGCTTTCTGGAAGCTGGGGCTTGGGCCGGCCACCATGCGCTGGCCCGACATGATCTCGATGGTCTTTTTGAGCTCGCTGTTTTCCTGGGCCTGGGAGGAAAACTCCACGGAGTTGGAGAGGGCGATGGAGCCGATATCCACCAGGTTTTGCAGGAAGTCGAGATACTCCTCGGAAAGGTTCATGCTCCGGCCTCCGGTGCTGGTATCGATGACCTCGATCACGCCGTAGACCGATGAATCCTTGAGAAACAACGGATAGGCCAAAATCAGGGAGCTTTTGACGGCCATGGCCTCTTCCACCTGTTTGAAGTGGCGTTTGTCGCGCCCGGCTTCGGCGATGGTCATTCGGCCATTTTTCATGACCCAGCCAACGATACTTTCCTTGCTCTTGGAGATGGACATCCCTTTGATATTGTCACTCTCTTCACCCACAGCCTCCAGACAGGTGAAGTTGTCGCCGTCACGAACCCAGATGGAGCCCCGCTCGACGTTCTGGAGTTCCAGAAGCAGTAGCAGGAATTTGAGCAGGAGTTGCTGGGGTGAGACTTCACCGGAGAGGAGCTTGAAAAAATTCATGTGTCGGACAGTCATCGTATCTCCGAAGCTGATGAGTGGCAAAGAGATGAAAAGGTGATTCCGATATATCGTTATAATTTTGAAATTTCAAAGGGAAAAATTGTAATAGCAGTGATTGCTCCTTTCAATAGGCTTTGAAGGGGAAGCGAATATGCCAGCGTGTAGCAGGTTTAAAAAAAGTATTGAGATGTTTTGTGCTAGGGAGACAAGAGGTTGTGGATAATTGGTCTGCTCAAGATCTGGTCTGGGGCGATGGGAGGAGGGGCTTGGCATGCCTGTTGCTGGTAATTGTGGATAGAGTCAAAGGCCCTTTGTGGGAAAGAGAAGGACCTGTAGCAATAGGAGAGGGAAGGACCCTTATGAACCTCATCGAGAGATTCCGACTGACCAAGCAATTGCATGACCAGGTGGAGATTTCCGGCGAATCTGTCGATGCCGTGTTGCGATCCTGGAGCGAGAAAGACTATAAATCATTGTGTGATTATATCATGCAGTGCGAAGGTGTTGTTCCCAAGTATGTTGAGCGTTTGGCGGCTTTGACAGGGCTGGAATCCAAGACAGTGGTGATGGAGATCATCGGGGTTCAGTATGCCGGATCGGGTGCAATGAGCGGCGACAACGACTCGCAGGATGACCAACTGTCCGGTGTCTATCTGCCTGAGGATACGCAGGAAAAGGACGCCTTCTTGAAAAGTCTGGTCCAAGACCAGCAGCGTTTTATGTGAAGCCTCACATCCCGTTGGGTGTAGAGGGGGGAATGGGACGGCGGATTCTTTCTGCCGTCCTTTTATTTGTGACGATATTTCGTGAGTGTTTTGTTTGATCAGAAACCGGGGCTGTTCAGCTGGAATCGGCCATCAGGGTTCTGTCAAAGAAGGTCTGCGGTAATCGGGAGACGACCTGGACCAACAGTGCCATGAAGATCAGGGAGAACAGGAGCCGACCCCAGAACACGCCGGTGAAGTCCGCCCCCAGCATCATCATCAGCATGGTGTCTTCGATCAGTGCATGGGCAAGCCCCATGAGCGTCAGGGAGTAAAAGGCATCTTTCCTTCCAAGTCGTCCGGTCTTGGCCTCATGGATGATCAGCCCGCTGCCGTAGGACAGGCCCAGAGTCAGTCCCACCACGGTGACTGCCGAGGCTGAGGGACCGATACCGATGCGGGTCAGGATGGGCCGAAGTGACCAGCTGAGCAGGTTGGTGATCTTAAGTGCGTCCAAGAGCTTCATCATCAGCATCAGAGCAAAGATGATGACGAAGATCGAAGCCAGATTGCGAGCTTCACCCAGAGCCCACTCCAGATGCGAGGTCGGCTCTGCTCCCGGATTCCAGAACACGGTGCTGGGGCCCTGCAGCAGGTCGAATCCCGAAAAGATCAGATGCATGATCAGCCCGCAGGTCAGGGCCGCGCCCACGCGAATCAGGCCCTGCCCGAGGACGCTCGGCCCGCACATTCTGGCGATTTTGAGCTCCACCGGCAGGCCATGGGCAATGAGTAGCATGCAGGCCAAGACCGTGACCTGAGCCACGGTCAACTGGGCATCCGGGGCCAGAGAAACGAAGACGATCATGGCCCCGTAGATGGTGTTCAAAAGCCCCGTTGCCCAGACAATGCCCATGCTGGCAGGCAGTCCCACCAGTTCCATGATGGGTTCAAGGGGCATGGCCAGGTAGCCGATCAGTCCGAATTCCTTGAGCAGTTTGACGCCGATGATCACGGGGATCATGACCCGCATCAGGGTCAGGGCGACGGAAAGGGAGGCCTGAAAGGTATCCTTGATCGTGCGCAGCAAGTCGTTCATGGGCGTTCCGTGGAGGTTGCGGTAGGACCGCCCGTGCGGCGGTCCGTGAAGGCCTCTCTTACACCGCTAACCTGTGGAAATCCATTATCAGTTTTTGAGTGTTTCTGGTGAGGACTGTTTTATGCCCGGGAGCTTGGCCGTCGGCTTCTGACCTAGAGCAGGGCACCAGCCAACCTTTCGATATCAGCGGCCTTGTTCAAGCCATTGAACCACTGTGCAGGCAGGGCCTCCTGATCCAATGCCGCCCCCAATATCAATCCGATCAGCAGGCCGCGTGCGGCACTGTCGCCACCAGCCATGGCGTTGACCGTGAGTGCTTCAGCCAGATTGTCCTCGTGTCGGGCGATGATTTGAACCACTCCCGGGAAAGCTCCATTGACGTTACAGCTTTGTCCGAACTGCGCGATGGCGGCGACGCTGTCTGTCTCCTTGAGGGCAAGTCCTTTCTCCAGCCAATCCGTCACGGGTGCACTCACGTAGTTGGCTTTGGTGGCTTGTTGCATGGCCTCGATGGGGGAGGCGCCGTGAATGACGCCATGGGCGGTGCGAGCGAAGAACTCGGCGGATTCGAGTACTAGAATGTTGTTATGGGTCAGGCGGGTCTGCAAGCGTGCTGCATCCACCAGTGCCTCCAGGTCATCGTGATGGGCGAGAATCACCGGGGCAATGCGTGATGCCCCGGCCAGATCACTTGAATTGGACCCACAACCATCCGGCCCATCACCGTAATCGATACGTGAAAGAGTGTTGCGTGTGGCTCCATCCACGTAGCCGTCATACCCTGACATCAGCCGTTTCCATGTGCCGAACCAGGCTTCGACAGTGAATCCCCTGCTCTCCGACACGGCCTTGAGCAAGGCAAAGGTCTGGTCTCCATAATGAGTGAAGTCTCCGGCAGTGCGATTCTTGTGATACGAATCCGGTCCGGGGGCCGAGAGTGACTCAATGCGTCCGAAGCGTTGTTCGATAAGAGCCGTATCATAGATCCAATGAGGCCCCAGCGACAGGGAGTCAGCGGCGAGAGAGGCCTTGAGACCGGCCAGGGCTTTATTGGTATAGATGGACATGTGTATCTCCTTGATCGGGTCGTGGAGGATTTGGAATGGTTCCTTATAAAGTACGTTATTCAGGCGCTCTCAGCAAGGGAGGTTGTGGATTGAATGGCGTTCTTGCGTACTTGGCCGGGGTTGCAGGAGGCTGTGGCAGAAAGCGGTTGTTCTTGTCATAAACCATGTATTTGTCATATCTTGAAGACGGGTTTCTTCGTTTGTCATGCTTGAGGGGGTCAGGGACAGAGGTAGGGGTGTGATGGCAGCCACGACGTTTGAGTCCGATACCAGACTTCTCAATCAGATTCTTGAGCACCGGCTGGAGCAGGATGATATCAGGCGCCTGCTGGGGACGCTTTCGTCCTCGGACCGCGAGGAATTTCTGGGCAAACTGGCCGATGTTCTGGGCAAGATGAATGCGCTGCTGGATGTGTCCAACCGGCTGGCGGATTCCCTGTCTCTGGATGTGCTGTTCCGGCGTCTGGTGGAGATTACTTCGGCTGCAGTCAATGCCGACCGCGGTACGATTTTTCTCAATGATGCAGAGACCAATGAATTGTTCTCGCGGGTTGCAATGGGGGATACCCCGCAGGAAATCCGTTTTCCCAATGACAAGGGGATTGCCGGGGCTGTGTTTACTTCTGCCAAGGCCATTATCATTCCCGATGCCTATGCAGACGAGCGCTTCAACCCCGAGGTGGACAAGAAGACCGGCTACCGAACTCGAAATATCATTACCGCACCCATCCGTACCAAACAGTCCGAGGTGGTGGGTGTGCTGCAATTGCTGAACAAGAAGGAGGGCGACTTTTCGGAGTCTGATCTCTCCTTGCTGGAAGCCTTGGCTTCGCAAGCCTCCTCTGCCTTGCAGAATGCCCAACTCTTTGAGCAGGTTGAGCGAGCCCGTGAAGAGGAGACCTATCTTCAGGAGCTGACTCAGGCCATCTCCACCGAGCTGCATCTGCTGCCTTTGCTGCAAAAGATCATGGATACCTCCACAAAGATTCTCCAGGCTGACCGAAGTACCCTGTTCCTGAATGATGAAAAGACCCATGAACTCTGGTCGCAGGTGGCGCAGGGCATGGATCATCTGGAGATCAGGTTCCCCAATTCCATGGGCATTGCGGGGGAGGTTTTTACCAGTAAAAAAACCGTCAATATCCCGGATGCCTATGCAGATGCGCGTTTCAATCAGGCTGTGGACAAGAAGACCGGCTATAAGACAGACACCATTCTCTGCTGTCCTGTATTGAACAAGGAGGCCAAGGTTATCGGCGTGACCCAGGTCCTGAACAAAGAGGGAGGCCCCTTTAACCGGCTGGACGAGCGCAGGCTCAAATCCTTCTCTGCTCAGGCGGCCATTGCCATCGAGAACGCCAAGCTCTTTGAGGATGTTCTGAATATGAAGAACTATTCCGAAAGTATGCTGCAAAGCATGAGCAATGGCGTGCTGACGCTTTCGGCTACAGGCCGCGTGGAAAAATGCAACCGTGCTGCAGCGAAGATCCTGTGCCGCGAGATGGACGAATTTATTGATCGCGACGTTGTCGATCTGTTCAGCGGGGCCAATCAGTGGGTGGTGGAAATGGTCTCCAAGGTGGCGGCCAAGGGCGAGCCTGACATCGCCGTGGATGCCGAGTTGTTCGTGTGTGATGACAAGACCCTCACCGTGAATTTTAATGCCGTGCCACTCAAGAACTCCAAGTTGGAGCTGCTCGGCACCATGCTGGTGTTCGAGGATATCAGCGGTGAGAAACGCCTCAAGGGAACCTTGGCCCGATACATGACCAAGGAGGTGGCGGACAAGCTGCTGGAGGGCGGCGACGACATGCTGGGCGGCAAGTCCCAGGAGGCTACGGTGCTGTTTTCGGATATCCGCAGCTTCACGACTCTGTCCGAGACTCTGGGGGCAGAGGAAACCGTGTCCATGCTCAACGAATATTTCACCATCATGGTTGATATTCTGTTCGAGCATCAGGGCATTCTGGATAAATACATCGGCGATGCCATCATGGCTGTGTTCGGTACCCCGTTTGCCACCGGGCATGACGAGGATAACGCCGTCAGCGCAGCCGTGGACATGATGCGTGCCCTCTACGCCTTCAATATCGATCGAGCGAGTCGCGGCAAGCAGACCGTGAACATCGGCATCGGTGTGAATACCAACCCCGTGGTGGTGGGCAACATCGGTTCGCTGAGACGGATGGATTACACGGCCATTGGCGACGGGGTTAATCTGGCGGCACGGTTGGAGTCGGCCTGCAAGACCTATCGTTCCAATATCCTGGTCAGTGAATTTACCTGCGCCAAATTGCAGGATAGCTATATCATGCGTGAGGCGGACCGGATGACGGTCAAGGGCAAGACCCGCCCGGTGGCCGTGTACGAGGTGCTGGATTTTCATACATCCGAGACCTTCCCGCATATGGAGCAGGCACTGGAGTTTTTTGCCAAGGGCCAACAGGTGTGTCGTGGGCGTGATTTTGAAGGAGCGTTGGCCCTGTTTGAGCAGGTTCTGGGGCTTCATCCCGGAGACGGGCTTTCGTCGGTCTGGGCAGAGCGCTGCCGCTATTATCTGGAGAATCCTCCGCCAGAGGATTGGGATGGAAGCTGGGTCATGCTGACCAAGTAGATTCGTTGAAACGAGGTGTAGTGCCTGTCGGAGTGATTCGGCATTTTTTTGGGGTCGATTAGTTGGCTAAAGCCAAGGTCCAGGACAGGACGATCAGGCCGAGGGCCAGGATGCCCAATATCCATTGCATCTCTTGGCGCGGCACTCCGTGGACCATGATCAGACGGCCACAACTGGCGCCCAGCGGCAACCCCGCCATGAATCCGAACAGGTGCGCGCCAAGATCGGTGCGTTCCCCGCCAGTGCCCAGCATGCCCAGCAGGGCCAGCCCGGCCACAACCGGTGCTGCGGCGCGCCTGAAGTCCAGCCGCCCTTCTCGTACCATGGACAAGGCTCCCAATGCGCCCACGGCTCCGAAGACGGCAGTGGATGCTCCCACCGAGATATGCCCGCCACCCCGCATCCATGCGTTGGCGAGATTGCCGAGCATGCCGGACAGGACGAACATCAGCCATGCGGCTCCGCTGCCTGACACCCGGCACAGGCAGGCGACGAAGACACCTCCGATCACAGCATTCCCCAGAAAATGAGCAGGATCGGCGTGCAGCGTCAACGCTGTTACGCTGCGCCACCACTGCCCGGACAGAATAAGCCGGGCATTGGCGGCGCCCAGGCGTACCCAATCTTCGGGGTAAAGGGACCAGCTCGGGAGTGGTCGCGTAATGACCGCGTAGTGAACGGCGGTCATGGCCATGACCAGAGCGACCCCCTGTGCTTCGAACCCGGAGTGCAAGGAAGGAGTGATGGGGTGTTTGCTTTGAGGCGGATTTTCGGTTTCGTAGGCGGCTATTTCCCAAGCCGCCTCGGATACACGGGCCATGGGGGCAAGGATGTGCCACCCATCCTCGTCGTGGCTGGTGCGATGGGGGATGCGCCGGGCTTTGAGGACAAGGGTCCAGTCCCAGGCCGTATCATCATCGATTCTGGCTCGGCGGTATTCATCGGGCAGGGCCAGGGACACATCACTCCACTGGCTTTTGCTGTGTGCAGAGGTTTCTGCTGGCGGAGCCTGCCCTGTCATGGCCAATCCAGCATTGCTGCTAACGGTGGATGACGGTCACGTGGCCGTTTTGGGCCATGTCCGCGAGCTTGCGGCCGAGAACTTCCTTGAGCTTGGCACGCACCGGGGGAATGAGCAGCAGGAGTCCCATGATGTCCGTGGCAAAACCGGGGGTCAGCAGAACCACTCCGGCCACAAGAATCAGGGCGGCGTCCACAAGTTGGCCCGTGGGGGGGACGCCTCTGTTCATATCCGCTCGCATGCGGTTCAGGACGCTGACGCCCTGCGCACGGGCCAGCCATGCACCGGCAAAACCAGTCAGTAGGACGATGGCGATGGTCGCCTCCGCACCGATGGCGGAGCCAACTTTCATCAGAAGATAAATTTCGATCAAGGGGACGGTGGCAAAAGCCAGGAAAAGACGGAAGACCATATGATTTGTCCGTTGTTGTCGGTGATTGAAGAGAGTCATAAGCATGATGACGTATTTACGAGGACTTGGAAAGGCTAAAGTAAAGCTTGAATTATTCTGGTTTACTTGACGACTGAACATTTTAAGCGTACATGGGTGTGAGAAAAATCAATATCACACTGCGAGGGGTATCTGTTATGGCCGCGAAAGCACAAAAGAAATTGCAAGGTTCGAAAATCGTATCCAGCGAGGGGTTTGGGGCCGCGCAGATCATTGCCAGGATGATGCAGGCTTTGAACCTGCCGACCCAGAGCGCTTTGGCCGAAGAATTAGGCGTGAGCCGGGGAGCGGTCTCCGACGCCAAGGCCAAGGATAAGATCCCTGCCGAGTGGATGCTCAAGTTGTTTCGCGGCCATGGGTTGAATCCGTTTTGGATGGAGACCGGGCGAGGCGCCATGTATCTGGATCAAGGTACTGTTCGTGAGGATTCGCCCACCGGACCTGCGCGAGGTGAAGAAGGATTTGATTTCATTCCTCTGGTCGAAGCCAAGCTTTCCGGCGGGGGAGGCAGTGTGGAAACGGAGGATCGCGTCCTTGGGTATTATGCGTTTCGCCGTGCATGGCTGAATGGCCGTGGCAAGATTGATTCCATGCGTTTGATGCGCGTGACCGGGCAGAGCATGGAACCGACCCTCGAGGATGAGGACGTGGTTCTGGTGGACCTGTCTCAGCATGATATCCTGGCGGGCAAGATCTATGCGGTGCGCATGGATGATGAAATCGTGGTCAAAAGGCTGGAGAAGAAACCAGGGATGCTTGTGTTGCTCAGTGATAACAGGCGTTTTTATGATCCGTTGGAAGTTCCCGTCGGTGAGCAGCTCAATGTTCAGGTTATTGGACGGGTGATCTGGATGGCTCGCGAAATGATGTAGCAGATCATCCTGGTGTCTGTAGGCTGGGGGTGGTTCTGGATGCCTCTGGTCCGTGGCTGGACATCTCAATGAGAGAATTTGGGCCTGCTGGTTGCCCTTGAGATAAAACCCCGTATCTTGATGCGGGGTTTTTGTTTGGAGTACAAAGTAAAGTTTTAAGGAATTTATAGGCAAATAATTATGCAATGCTTGACGTTGCGCAGGCGTTTGGATATTTTGCAGAGGTGCCCGGATGGAGTTCATTCGGGCCAAAGAAGGCGAATGAAGAGGGAAAGATGAGTGATTGCAGTGGGCGTACGCAGAGTCCTAAGGGTGAGAGGAATCAAGTGCGGAACAGGGCTCAGGCCGAAAAAATGATGGAAGAGTTGGCGGTCATTCGACAGGAATTAACCAGGATTGAAGCTGCTTGTGAATCAAGGGTTATTCACGAGCGGGCGCTCTGCGCGCAAACCGCAAGGCCTCTCGAGGTTCGCGCGGGGGTGGTGGAGAAGGCATTGGAGGGTTGGGCGCTGCGCCATATGGGCAGGGGGAAGTCCATGCTGCAACTGCATGCCGGAAAAGTGCATCAGGATTGTTATGTAGAGTTGAATACACTGGCCGGTCATAATTGGTGCGATGTCATTGCCAGACTCAAGGCTGTCGGGCGGTCAGACATGGTGCAGGTCATGGAACGGCCCGATGCCACAGGTCTGGCAACATGGAGCGATGCTGAGTTGGCGGAGGTTGGCGTTCGGAAAAGTGCGGCGCGGCGCTTCGTGGTGGCTACGAAGCCCGCGCCGAGTAATGCCTTTCCGCGCCGCCAGGAGGAGGTGAAATGGGCGCAGAAGAGCTTGCCAACAACTTGAAATCGGCCAGTGTCTGAAAAAATCAACTGGCCCGGGCCGTGTGGACCAGTGGCAGGAATTCCACGGGAACACGCGGTCCGCAAAGATCAAACGCCTCGTCATTCAGGGATGCCTGACGCAGCAGTTCGGCCGAAAGGGGTGACAGCGGCCGCGAGCTCACTTCCATGAATTCCAGAAGATCCTGATCCGTGGAAAAAACCAGGGCAGTGGGGATGCTCCGCTTGCCGCAGTTGGTGATGTGGAACTCGCTATACAGAATGTATTGTCCAAGAGATGTTCTGTAGAGAGCCGTGTCCATCCAGTTTTCGTTGAAACCGGAGAATTCCCGGTCGTCCACCTGAGCAAGGAGGTCTCCATTGAAAAGAAGGTCTGGCTTTCCGTGGCGTTGCAGTCTGATCTGGTTCATGATGCTCCTCCTTCAAAAGGTGGTGATTATCCGTCCCGGAAACGTAGGGGTGGATTTCCGGCTTACTACCCCCATAGCATATTTTGGGAAGCAGTTGTAAAGGAAAAAGTGAAAAAAAGGACTCCTCGCTCACGGCGGGGAGTCCTTTGCATTGTGAAGATCGGAAATGGGCGGTCAGAAAGTGTCAGATCCCGTACAGTTGGGCATACTTGCTCTTCAAACCCCGAATCAGTGCCCCGGAATCTGGTTCGTAGCCCGTGGCCTTGCGGACGAGTTCGCGCGGGGCCATGCGACTTCCCCAGATGTGAACGTTCTCTCGTAACCAACTGAGAAGTGGAGAAAAATTGCCCCGTTCAAATTGGGATTCAATGTCTCCCAGGGCCTTGGAGGCCGCCTCGAAAAGTTGCGCAGCATACAGGTTGCCCAGGCTGTAGGTCGGGAAGTAGCCGATCAGTCCGGCCGACCAGTGCACATCCTGCATGACGCCTTGGGCGAAGTCCGGAGGAGTGATACCCAGGAAGTCGCGCATTTTCTCATCCCAGGCCGCAGGCAGATCCGTGGTGCTCAGGTCTCCGCGTAACAATGCCAGTTCCAGTTCGAAGCGCAACATGACGTGCAGGTTGTATGTCACCTCATCGGCCTCAACCCGAATCAGCGTGGGCTGAACCTCGTTGACGGCGAACAGAAATGCGGATTCAGAGACATCCTTCAGGCAGGGGAAGAAATCGCGGGCCTGAGGAAAGAAATGCCGCCAGAAACCTGCGGAGTGCCCCACAAGATTTTCCCAGAGTCGTGATTGGGATTCATGAATGCCCAAGGAAACCGAGACACCGCTGGGCGTGCCGAAGTGCTCGGCAGGAAGCCCCTGGCTGTACATGGCGTGCCCGGCTTCGTGGATGGTGCCGAACAGGGCCTCGGACAGATTGTGCTCATTATAGCGGGTGGTGATGCGCACGTCGCCGGGGCCGATGCGGGTGGAAAAAGGGTGAGCCGTGGCATCGAGCCGACCGGCCTTGAGGTCGTAACCCACAGCTTGTGCCACTTGTCGGCAGAATTGTTTCTGCGCGCTGGTGGGATAATCGTTGTTCAGGATGGACGGATCAGGTGCCCTGGAGCTGCCCTTGATGCTGTCCAGCAGGTTGACGATTTCATGGCGCAGTTCCCGGAACATCGGCTCCAGAGTTGCGGCAGTCTCGCCGTGCTCATATTCATCCAGCAGGGCATCGTAGGGTTCGCCTTGATAGCCCACAGCTTCGGCTTCTTCCCGCCTCAGCCGGATCAATTCATCCAGATAGGGCTGGAAGGCCTTCCAATCATTGTCGGGGCGGGCGCGTTTCCAGGCGGTTTCGCCGTCCGAGGCAGCACGGGCCAGAGCCACGGCCAGATCTGATGGGATTTTTGTGGCGCGCTCAAAGGCGCGCATCCATTCGCGAACGTTGGCAGCCTCAACGCCTATGGGGTCCCGCTCGTCCCAGTAACCGCCGCAGGCGGCAAGGGCATCGCCTATTCTGGGGTCGCTCCGCCGTTCATGGGTCAGTTTGGCCAGGGCTGCAAATTGCTCGGAGCGGTGACCGTGCCCCGCACCGGGCATCATGGTCGATTGGTCCCAGTGCAACAGTGCCCCCATGGATTCGAGGACGGACGTTTCCACGTGATGTGCCTTCAGCCAGTCATAGGCTTCCTTGGGGGGCATGGGTGCTCCTTGGGTTGAGGGGCCTCGGGGACTTTGCGTAATGATAGGGGAAATCCGGGCTCGGGACAACCGGACGGCTGTACAACCGCGTTGCCCACGCAATGTCTCCTAGAGGCTTGTGATGAACAGACGCACACCATCTTCCAGCATCTGGAAGGACATCAGGATCAGGATAAGCCCCATCAGGCGTTCCATGGCCCGTAGACCTCGAGTGCCCAGGACGCGGGTCAGCCAAGGTGCCATGAGCATGAATGCGGCAGTGGCAACCCAGGCCAGCATGATGGCGGCTCCGACGATCATCAGGCTGTCCCGGTGCGCGTAGACCATGACGGCGGCAAGGCAGGAGGGGCCGGCAATGAACGGCACGGCAATGGGCACGATGAATGGATCGGCGGATTGGGGATCGGGCTCATCGCCCGTGCTACTGGGAAAGACCATCTTCATGGAGATGATGAACAGAATTACGCCACCAGCCATGCGTAATGTGGATTGATGAATATCCAACACACCCAGCAGGCCTTCGCCCACATACATGAACATCAGGATGATCCCCAGTGCGAAAAGCAGCTCACGTCCGATGATGGTCCGCTGGCGTTTGGGCGAGAAGTCGCCCAGCATGGACAGACAGATTGCTCCGTTGCCCACCGGGTCCATAATCAGGAACAGGGGAAAAGCGATTTCAATGATGGCCTGCAAGGTCTCGATGGTCATGGTCTCCTCCGTAGGCGGTGTCTATCTGCGCCAAGGAACATTGGCAAGCCCGGCTTCGAATCTTGACCTATTGTTGTGATTGATGGATATTGTTGTGTAAGCAACTTTTTCCAATTCTTCGTGCTGCGGGGTGTTTCGCGCAGAGGGTGCGGGAAGATTCGGGAGGGAGGGATGTCGCTCAAGGGCAATATAGGGATACTCGTCGGGGAGCCTATGCCCCAGGTCCAGCAGATCATCGGGAAAATCCTGGCAGACAACGGTTACGAAAAGGTCCGTTTTGCCGAAGATCATTCCGGGGTCATCGATATTTTGCGTCAGCGTGAGACCGACGTGACGATGTTGGATTTCAAGATGGCGACGGAAAACACCTTTGCCTTGCTGGATGACATCCTGTTGGACAGGCACCTGTATCGGCATCCCATCTTACTCCTGGGCAACAAGGCCCCGATCGGCCTGATCGACGATGCCATGCGCCTTGGAGCCAGGGATTATCTGAACAAGCCCTTTACGCCGTATTTGTTGATGGTTCGGCTGGAAAAGATTCTGTTTGGTGCTCCGCCGAAGGTGATCAAGCGCACGGCCAAAGCCGGGACCGAAAGTGCTCATCTGGGTGAAGAAGTGGAGGCTCTGCCTGCCCCGCACATTGCCTCGCAGCAGGCGTTGGCCAAGAAGCTCTTTCTGGATGGGCACAAGCTGCTCAAACAGAATTATCCTGAAAAGGCGCTCAAGAAGTTGGCTGCGGCTGCGCGCGTCAATACTCTTTTTCCTGAGGCCTACAAGGCACTGGCCGAAGTGTTTCGATCCCAGGGTGATTTGGCGCGCAGCGCCCAATTCCTGTCCAAGGCTGCAGAAACCCACGCCTGGCTCGGTCAGAACGATAAGGCAAAAGAGGCCTTTACTCTGTCCTGCAAGGTCGACCCTGCATGTCCCAATCCATTCAAGACCGTCGCCGACCACATGACCGGGCATATGATTCAACGGGAAGTCGCACGGGCCTATGAACAGGCTCTGAAATTGACCCCCAAGGATCCCTCCGTGCGCGTGGCTCTGTCGCGCTCTTATATGGAATCAGGGGATAAGGATAAGGCTGCCGAAACTCTTGCCCCCATCGCGGGCAAGGGTGAGATTCCCGAGGACATGCAGCATGTGATCATGCAAGTGCGGCGCAATGATACCAACGGGGCCGGTCGAAGAAGACAACGGTTCTCGATGGATGGCATTGGCCCATATAGTGGCGAGGAGCGTCGGCGCGCAAAGCGTATCCCTCTGGCCGAATATTCAGCACGGCTGCCACACAGGGATGATTCATTTCAGGTGTTTGATGTATGTGCTTTGGGCATCAGCTTCAAGCATGGCGGCGAATCCTTCGAGATCGGTCAGAAGCTATCCTTTGATCTGTTGACCCTTGATGGTCCCAGAGCCAAGAAGGTCAAGGCAGTGGTCAGGAGGCTGACGCCGCTTGTTGTCGGCTGTGAACTGGTGGGACTTAACAACAAACAGAGAGATGCCTTTACCAAGTTCCTGCCCAAACAGGAGGATTGAATCCCCCGGGCAATATTACAGTGAGCCGGGATGCCCTTCGTGAGCATCCCGGTTTTGTGTTGCCTGTGCGAGCGTTGTTGTTGTGCTTATCTGTGCCATTCTGATAGTGTATTATTTCTCGTCATAGAAATCCTTTCATGAAGAATAATGGCTCATTTTTGAGGAGTTTGAATGAGGCGCTTTAGGTGGATGGTGATCGTAAGTACTCTGCCGTTTGCGGTTGCGATGCTTCTCCTTGCAGGCTCTGCCTTGGGGAATGACATGGGGATGCATGATCTTCCTGACTGGCATTTGCAGCAGATGCTCTTCTGGGGGTTGCTCAGTGTGCTGCTCATCAGCGCCGTCTTCCTGCTCTGGATCTGGAAATTGCGCCGGGAGATCAGGGCCAGAGAGCAGGCGGAGCGCGATCATGCTCAGAGCGAAGAGCGTTTAGCTGCCATTATGAAGAATGCCAGTGAGGGCATTATTGTTGTACAGGATGGGTTCATTCGTTTTGCCAATCCGGCCATGGAGCGTTTGCTGGGCTATTCCATCGAGGAATTGAAGGCTCGGCCTGTCATGGATCTTGTCTTCCCTGATGATTGCAAGATGGTCAGCGAGCGCTCTCGGCAACGCCTGGCCGGTGAATCGGTTCCTGCGTCGTATTCCTTCAGGCTTCTGCATCGGGAGGGTGCTGCCATTGATGTGGGAATCAGCGTTTCCCTCATGGACTGGCAAGGCGAGAAGGCCACGCTGAGTTTTTTGCAGGACATTACCGCTCGCAAAAAATCAGAGGAAAACCTGCGTTTGACTCAACACGCCCTGGATACCTCGATCTTGGGTATTTACTGGGTACGTCCAGACAGCAGTTTCTATTACGTCAACAACGAGGCCTGCCGTGTCCTGGGCTACAGCCGTGAAGAATTGCTGAATATGAAAGTGCCTGACATTGACCCCACAGTGTCAGATGAAAAATGGCCTGATTTTTATCAAAAGCTCAAAACATCCCGCCAGATGATTTTTGAATCATCGCATCGAACCCGTTCGGGCAGTCTGATCCCCGTGGAGATCAATGCTCACACCATGCGCCTGGGCAGCCGTGAGTTGATTTTTACCTTTGTTCAGGATGTGACTCATCGCCAGCAAAATCAGGAAGCCCTGCGCGAAAGCGAAAGACGTTTCCGCAGTTTGTTCGAGGATGCACCTATCGGGGCGGTGGTCATGGATCTGGAAGGACGCCAGGTCTCGGTCAATGCCGCGTTTGCCGAGATGCTTGGCTATTCCGAGCAGGAGTTGGTGGGCAAAAGGCATCTGGATTTGACGCACCCGGCTGATCGAGATGATTGCCAGGCGCATGGTCGGGCAACCTTTGAAGGAGAGTGCGACCGCTATCAGATGGACAAGCGCTTTCTGCGCCGCGACAGCTCCACGATGTGGGGCCGGTTCTCAGTTCAATTGGTGCGCGACGATGCGGGCGCTCCTCTCTATTTCCTCGGAATGGTGGAGGATGTGACTGAGCGCAAGCTGGTGGATAGCCGTTTGAAGGTGCTTTACCGCGCCATTGAGCATAGCCCCATTTCGGTGATCATCACCAATAATGAAGGCCGAATCGAATACGTGAATCCACAGTTCACTCATGTCACTGGGTATTCCCAGGACGAAGCCCTGGGAGAGACCCCGCGAATTCTCAAATCCGGCAAGATTCCGCCGGAGGTGTACGCCGATCTCTGGAAGACCATTACCTCCGGTTCCGTCTGGCGTGGAGAATTAGTCAACCAGACCAAGGATGGCCAGGAGTTATGGGAGGATGTGGCCATCGCTCCAGTCAAGAACGAAGAGGGCCAGATCACGCATTATGTCGGAATCAAGGAAGACATTACCGAACGCAGGGTCGCTGATGAGCGTTTGAGGAGCAGCGAGAATTCCCTGAAGATGGCCCAGCGTATCGCCGGGATTGGCGATTGGCAATGGGATATCGAGACCAATTCCATCCGTTGGTCGGATACACTCTATGATATCTTCGGTGTCGATTCGAAGGATTTTTCGCCTCGCTACGAGACCTTTATGGAATACGTGCATCCCGAGGACAAGGAGCGGGTCATGCAGGCCGTTGCCGGTGCTCTGGAAGGCAAGGCCCCGTATTCCATTGATCTGCGCATTGTTCGTGCCAATGGTGATGTGCGCCATGTGCATGAACAGGCACAGATTATCACTGATGAGAGGGAACAACCGGTCAGGATGGTCGGAACCCTGCAGGATATCACTTCGCGTAAGTTGGCGGAGCAGGACCTGGCTGATAGCGAGAAGCGCTTCCGAAGGGCTGTGCAGGATGCCCCGTTCCCCGTCATCATCCATGCCGAAGGGGGGGAAGTGCTCCTGGTGAGTCACTCCTGGGAAGAAATTTCAGGGTACAAACATAGTGATATTCCCACTGTGGGTGACTGGTTTCAACTTGCTTACGGTGACAGGGGTTCGGCCGAGCGCGAAAGAATCATGGATATCTACGGGATCAGTAGCAAGGTGCGCTTGGGGGAATTCGAGATCCGCACGGCAACGGGAAAGGAACGTGTCTGGGACTTCAGCTCCGCCCCTTTGGGAGTCATTCCCGACGGACGTCGGGCCGTGATGAGCATGGCTGTAGACGTGACCGATCGCAAACGTGCCGAGCGGGAACTCAAGAAGCGTATCGCCCTCGAGGAACTCTTATCGCGAGTGACCGCTGGGTTCATCAATATCACCAATGAAACTATCGGTTTGGCCATTCAACGGGCGTTGTCCACCATCGGTGAATTTACTCATGCCTCACGATGTGGAGTGTATGAAATCCAAGGGGATTTGCTGGTGAATAACCATTGCTGGGATGTTGAAGGAGGTGGCTCCGAGAGCAGGTGCATGCTGCCCGTTCAGATCAGCGATATGGCATGGTTGTGGGAGCAGGTTGAGAGTGGATTGAAGGTGATCGTCGATGATTGCTCCCAATTGTCGGAGGAGGCAGCCGGTACGCTGGCATCCTTTGCACTGATCGATGTCCGGGCTCTGCTGGCAGTGCCATTGTTGTGGGAAGGCAGGGCGATCGGTTTTCTCGGGGTGGTTAATGAGCGTCCTCGAACCTGGAGCGATGAGGACGTGACTCTGCTGGAAACCCTGGCCCATATTTTGGCCCAGTCCATGGAGGGGCAGCGTGCTAGTATAGTTGTGCGCCGAAATATGGCTCTGAAGGATGCCTTGGCCCGGTTGTACGAGCCCATGATCTCGGCCGAGGCATCAATCCAGAATGTCACCGAAGTTCTGCTGGATGAAGCGCTTGCCTTGACCGGAGCCAAGTATGGGTATGTGGGGACCGTGGAGGCAGAAACCGGTGACATGCTTAATCATACGCTGACGAATATGATGGCTGCGAATGAGTGTGCGGTTGATCGGGAAGGAGAAACCTCAAGATTCCCCAGAGGAGAAGGTGGGTATTCATCGTTGTGGGGGCATTATCTGAACATTCTGGAACCAGGTTATACCAACGCTGCCGCTTCTCATCCATCCGCACGAGGAGTGCCCAAGGGACATGTGCCGGTGCAGGAGTTTTTGACCGTGCCTGTGGTTTTCGGCAATGAGTTGGTAGGACAGATAGCTCTTGCCAACAAGGACGAAGGGTTTACCGATGACGACTTGGCAGTTGCTGGCGAGTTGGGGCGCTACTTTGCTTTGGCGGTCCAGCGCTTGCGGGTACGGACCAACCTGGCGGAAAGTGAGGAACGCTTCCGGTCGCTGGTGGAGACAATGAATGAAGGCTTGGCCACCTTGGATGAGCATCGGATGGTCACCTACGTCAATCATCAGTTTTGCAAGATGCTGGGTTTTACCCGGCAGGAAGTCGTGGGCACGTGTCTGTCCGATTATATGGATGAATCCAACAGGCAGATATTCGAGAAAGAGTACGCCCGTCGAGCAGAAGGGTGGGCTGAGCCGTATTCGCTGGTTTTCAAGCGAAAGGACGGTACGCAGGTGTTTACATTGATCGCCCCCACGCCTCTGTTTGACGAAAAGGGTGACTTCAAGGGTTCTTCGGGGGTGATGACCGATATTACCAAGCTGAAAGTACTTGAAAACCAGTTGGTTCAGGCCCAGAAGCTGGAATCCATAGGGCAGTTGGCGGCGGGCATTGCCCATGAGATCAATACTCCCAGCCAGTATGTGGAGAATAATACCCGCTATCTGCAGAAGAGTTTCGAGGGGATTGGTTCTTTGCTGAAGCTGTATGGCAAGTATCGTGACGATATGGGCAAGGGAGCGGATGTATCGAATCTCCTGGCTCAGATTCTTGAGTCGGAGGAAAAGCTCGGCCTTGATGACTTGCTGAAGGAGGTGCCGGAAGCCTTTGAGGACGCTCTGGAAGGATTGGGACGGATCACGACCATCGTCCGCTCCGTCAAGCAGTTTGCCCATCCGGGAGTGGCGGAAAAGGAATACGTGGACGTCAACAGCGTTATTCGTAACACGGTGGTGGTGTCCACCAATGAGTGGAAATACAACAGCGAGCTTGTCACCGATCTGGCTGAAGACCTTCCCACTGTGCCCATGGTTCAGGGTGAGATGAGTCAGGTGCTCCTGAACCTGATTGTCAACGCCGCCCATGCCATTGCGGACAGGGTGGAGGCGTCGGAGATGACCCGCGGCACCATCACGGTGACGACCCGCCTCGGGGACGGTTGCGTGGAGATTCTTGTGACCGATAACGGCATGGGAATTCCCAAAGCGGTCCAGCCCAACATCTTTAATCCGTTTTTTACCACCAAGGCACCAGGCAAGGGAACGGGACAGGGATTGGCCATTGCCCATACTGCAGTGGTTGAAAAGCATGGCGGCAGCATCAGTTTTGAGACTGAGGAAGGCAAGGGGACGACATTTACCATAACCCTACCCTTGAGCACATAGGCAGGCACGATGAAGAGGCGAATACTGTTTGTGGACGATGAACCCAAGGTGCTGACAGGCATCCGGCGCATGTTGTTCGACATGCGCGAAGAGTGGGAACTCCTGTTTGCCGCAGGTGGATACCAGGCATTGGAAATCATTGCCGACAAGCCTGTGGATGTCATTGTCTCGGACATTCGAATGCCGGAAATGGATGGAGTGGAATTGCTGGGTCGGGTTCGTAAGCAATATCCGGAAGTGACCCGCATCGCCATGTCCGGCCATTCCAGCGCCAAGGTTTCGGCCTTGGCCGCGCTTACGGTGCACCAGTATCTGACCAAACCATGTTCCGTGGAGGATCTGAAGTCTGTCGTCAATCAGGCCTTGGGACGGGAAAATATTTTGGAAGATCCGGCTCTGAAGCGCATGGTCTCCCGGGTGGACAGACTGCCGTCGGTGCCGGCGATCTTTCAGGAACTGACGGCAGAGTTGGGCAAGCCCGAGCCTTCATTACCGATTCTTGGCGAGATTGTTGCCCGGGATGTGTCCATGTGCGCCAAAATCCTACAGCTGGTGAACTCATCGTTCTTTGGATTTGCGCGCCATATCGAGAGCCCGCAGCAGGCGGTGACCCTGTTGGGGGTCAATGTTATCAAATCACTGGTCCTGTCGGTGCATCTGTTCGCGGAATTCGATGCAGGCAAGGTGCCGGGATTCACGCTGGCCTATCTCTGGGATCACAGTCGCCGAGTGGCTGCTCTGAGCCGGATGGTGGCGGAAGCTCGGGGCTGCTCCAGGGAAGACTGTGATTATGCCTTTATCGCCGGGATGCTCCATGACGTCGGAAAGTTGGTCCTGGCCGAGAATTTTGTGGAAGAGTACAATGGCTGCCTGGAAAAGGTGCGCAGTGATGGTGGTATCATGTGGCAGAGCGAACGCAACTGTTTGGGCGTCAGCCATGCCGAAGTCGGTGGGTATCTGATGGGGTTGTGGGGGCTGCCCGGTCCGGTGGCGGATGCCATTGCCTACCACCACCTGCCCCTGGCTTGTCCCGAATCTTCCGCCGTGCTGTTGGCAGTCCATGTGGCCAATGTCATGGACCATACGGTCTATGTCTTTAGTGAGCGGTCGGTTATTCCAGTGATGGATCAGCAGTTTTTGGAGCAGATGGGGGCACTGGATCATGTTGAGAGTTGGCTGGAGACAGCACGTGAAATGATACAGGAATCGAAGGATGGCGACGGGTAGCGAACGACCCTCCCGCTTGAAAGAGTGGGAGTCCGCGTGACAGGGCGGGATGGAGGGACAGACGTGGCAGATAAAATTCTGTTTGTGGACGACGACCAGAAGATATTGTCTTCCGTGCGGCGACTGCTGGAGGGGCGTTTCGAATTGCACACGGCAGGAGGCGGTGACGAGGGACTTCAGGTCCTCCACGAGAAAGGGCCTTTTGCCGTCATTGTCTCGGACATCAAGATGCCGGGCATGGATGGTCTGGAATTTCTGGCCAGATCAAGAGATGTCTCTCCTGATAGTGTGCGCATGGTGCTGACGGGATATGCCAATCTGGAAAATGCCGTGGATGCGGTGAATAGTGGCTATGTGTTCCGTTTTTTGGCCAAGCCTTGCTCCGGTGAGAATCTGGATAACGCCATTGCGGCGGCCCTGGCACAGTTCACCATGCTCAGGGATCGCGCCGAGATGCAGACCCTGCGCCGCCTGAAGGATGCCATGGAGGGGATCATCACCGGGTTCGTGAATCTGGTGGAAGCCCGGGACCCATATACCGCCGGGCACCAGCGCAGTGTGACGCTGCTTTCCGTGGCGATTGCCGAGTCCATGGGGTTGGAACCAGACCGCATCCGGGGCTTGCGTTTTGCCTCCAGCGTGCATGACATCGGCAAGGTCTATGTTCCGGCCGAATTCCTGAATCGTCCCGGGAGGTTGACCGACGTGGAGTTCGCCATCATCAAGACACATCCGCAGGTGGGGTTTGATATTCTTGACCCTGTGGATTTCCCTTGGCCAGTGAGCACCATCGTGCACCAGCATCATGAACGTTTGGACGGGACGGGCTATCCACTTGGCCTGTCAGGTGATGATATCCTGCTGGAAGCCAGGATCATGGCTGTTGCCGATGTGGTGGATGCCATCAGTTCCCATCGTCCCTACCGGCCCGGGCATGGTGTGGCCAAGGCTCTGCAGGAAGTCGAGTCCAAGGCTGGAGACTTTTATGACGCCGATGCCGTGGCGGTCTGTCTTGATCTTTTCAGAAACGAGAAGTTCACTTTGGATTTCAAGGCCGGAGAAGGTCCCCGTTGCGAGTGGCTTCGATGTGAGTAGTTGTGCTGATTGTTACCTGTCGTGATGATCCGACAGGTGGCACAGCGTGTATTTGCTATTGATCTTGAAGAAAGATGAACTATAGTATTTGAGTGTTTTGTATGCTCTCTCAGTATTGACGGAAGGGGAATAGACTCGAAAGTGGTCTGTTGTGTTCATGTTCCGGGTAGGCTGGAGGCCTGTATGCGAAAATCCATCAAGTTGAAGATTATTCTGGGATTGGTGGTGACCATCACCGTGCCGGTTGTGGTCATTCTGGCTCTCTTGTCCATGAGCATCAAGGAGCAATCTCTGGATGCCTTCGAGAAGTCCACGGCCATTGAACTGGAACAGGTGGACAACACCATGACCCTGTTTGTGGACGAGGCGAAGCAGAATATCGTCATGGTCTCGGAGTATGATCGTTTGGCTGATGTTCACGATGGCATGACGACCTATCTGGATGATGCCGAGACCAAGCCCGCCGCGCCCGACCCGGACGATGAACTCGGTCAGGAATGGACCCGGTTCTTCAAGCTCGTACAGAGCAATCACAAGGGCTACACCGATGTCTACATTGGCACCAAGTTTGGCGGATTCCTGATCTCCAACGCAACGGACCTGCCCGGCGGGTATGATCCTCGTATTCGCCCCTGGTACAAGGATGCCGTGCAGAGTCCGGACAAGGCCATTGCCTCCAGTGCCTACATGTCCACCGACGGACAGGCCATGATCAGTATTGCCAAAGCTGCCAAGGGCCCTGACAAGAAGGTGTTGGGTGTTGCTGCCATTGACATTTCCCTTGCCGACTTGACCAAGATGGTTGGCGATATCCGCCTGGGTGAGACCGGATATGTGATGTTGGTGCAGGGCGACGGCGTTATCCTGGCCGATCCTATGCACAAGGAATATAACTTCAAGGCGATCAAGGAACTGAAGGTTCCTGCCTACAGCACATTCTTTGCCCTGAAGTCGGGGACAGCAGAGGTCGAGCTGGATGGCAAGGCCTTCTTTGCGCATGTGTTCACCTCGCCGGGTTTGGGCTGGAAGTTCGTTGCCATGATCGAGAAGGCCGAAATCATGGCCCCGGCTGCGGCCATGGTGACCAACGGCATTATGGTTGTCGCAGCGGCGTTGCTGCTTATCGTTGCAGTGATCTGGTTTTTTATGGACCAGTCCGTGATCAAGCCCCTGAATCGGGTTGTGGCGTTCATGGGTGGCATCGCCGAGGGCGACTACGCCTCGCGCATCGATCACAAGCGGGTGGATGAGATCGGAGTAATCTTCAATGCCCTGAATGACATGTCCGCGACCCTTGCCGACAACATCGACGAAATTACCGCCAAGACCGCAGAGGCCGAGGAAAAGGCACATGCCGCCGAACTGGCAACCACTGAGGCCGAAGAAGCCCGCTCGCGAGCTGAGCGAGCCAAGAGCGAGGGTATGGTCCAGGCCGCCGAACGACTGGAGGCCATTGTCTCGCGCGTGACTTCCGCTGCCGAAGACATCTCCTCACACGCCGATGGCATTCGTAAGGGTACGGATATTCAGAGCGAACGCATTCAGAGTACGGCTACGGCCATGGAAGAGATGAATGCAACGGTGCTGGAGGTTGCCCGCAATGCCTCCGATGCTGCCGGAGGAGCCGATGAGGCTATGAATAAGGCCAGAAGCGGAGCCGGCATTGTCTCCAACGTGGTCGATGCCACGGGTGAAGTCGCCGAGCGTGCCGGGAAGATGAAAGAGGCCTTGGGCGGATTGGGACATCAGGCCGAAAGCATTGGGGCCATTATGGGAGTGATTACCGATATTGCCGACCAGACCAACCTGCTGGCTCTGAACGCCGCCATTGAGGCTGCCCGGGCTGGCGAGGCCGGACGCGGGTTTGCCGTGGTTGCCGACGAGGTGCGCAAGCTTGCTGAAAAAACCATGCAGGCCACCAAGGAAGTCGGTGACGCCATCAACGGTATCCAGGAAGGCACGCGTCAGAATATCAAGGCCATGGATGGCTCGGCTGCAGCCGTTGCCCGCAGCACCGAACTGACCCAGAAGGCTGGAGACGTGTTGAAGGAGATCGTCAGCGATACCGAGGCCAGCGCGGCTCAGATTCAGAGCATTGCTGCCGCAGCCGAGGAACAGTCGGCCACCTCCGAGGAGATCAACAGCTCCATTGAGGAGATCAACCGCATCACGGTAGAGACCTCTCAGGGCGTGGCCGAGACCACAGATGCCCTGCGCGAACTGTCCGAACAGATGACCGAATTGAATGACTTGATTCAGGAGTTGAAGTCCGAGGGCTAGCTTCCGACAGGCACAGAACAAGAGAATGAAAAGCGGGACGTTCCGGTGGGCGTCCCGCTTTCCTCTTTTTCCGGGGTTGGCCTTGTGCGTCCGAAGCGTGTACCAAGAGGCGGAACCCAACCTTCAGCGGAGATTCCGTATGACCGCAGAATCGCAGACCAAATCCGGGTCCAGACAGGTTCGGGCCTGGTGCCTGTATGACTGGGCCAACTCGGCCTATGTGACGACCGTTGCCGTTGCCGTGCTGCCAGCCTATTTCGCCGCAGCCGTCGTGCCCCAGGGGGGCGTGGTGGTGGCCGGGGTCACCTTCTCCGCCGCCAGTCTATGGGGCTATCTGATCAGTGCCTGTGCCCTGGCTGTCTTCATCTTGGCCCCGCTGTTGGGCGCGGTGGCTGATCACTCGGGATTTCGCAGGCGTTTCCTGATGACCTTCTGCATTATGGGCAGCATCGCCAGTGTGCTGCTCCTGACCACAGGGCCGGGATTGGTCTGGTGGACCATGGCGCTGTTCTTTGTGGCGCAGGTGGGGTTTGTGGGGGGCAATGTTTTTTACGACGCCTTCTTGCCCCATGTGGCCGCTCCCGGCGACATGGATCGCGTTTCGGGCCGGGGCTTTGCCTATGGGTACCTGGGAGGTGGGTTGCAGTTTGCCCTGTCTCTGGGGCTCATCGCCGGACATGCTCAACTGGGCTTGGACAAGGACCTTGCTGCCCGGCTGGCCATGGCCTTTGCCGGTGTGTGGTGGGGAGGCTTTGCTCTACTGACGTTCAGAGGTTTGCGTGAACCTGCTGGTGCGCCATTGCCGGGAGGAGAACGCGGGGTGGGGGCCGTACCCGCGTATCTGCGTCTGGGGCTGACCCGTGTGCGGGGTGTCTGGGGGCGTGCACGTGCCGTGCCCGGTTTGACCATGTTTCTGGCTGCTTTCCTCTTTTATAATGACGGCGTGCAGACCGTGATCAGTATGGCGACCATCTATGGCAAGACCGAATTGGGACTGTCCAACACCGTGCTCATGCTGACTCTGCTCATCATTCAGTTTGTCTCCATCTTTGGTGCCGAGCTGTTCTCACGTCTGGCCGGACTGATGACCACCCGCCGGGCGTTGATGTTGGCGGTGGCCCTCTGGGGCGGTGTGGCGGTCTATGCCTATGGCATGGATTCGGCGGCGGAGTATTTTGCCATGGGTGGAATCGTCGGGCTGGTCATGGGTGGCTCCCAGGCTCTGTCGCGGTCCATGTATGCCCGGCTTATCCCTGCGGATCGCTCGGCGGAGTTTTTTGGCTATTTTTCAGTGGTCAGCCGGTTGTCGGCCATTGCCGGTCCGTTCGTATTTGCGGTGGTGGCTCAGGCGACCGGTTCTTCGCGCGGGGCGATTCTGTGGTTGGTAGGCTTTTTTGCGGTGGGTTTCGTGTTGCTGTCTTTGGTGCGTGATCCCGATCCCGAGGAGCAACGCTGACTTTTCGGTCGGTCCGCTCCGTGGTAGAGAGTTGTTGCGAACCAGCACGATCCACAAAGGATATGTCATGGGCATGAGAAATAAATTGTTGGGGTGGGCGATGCGTAAGGAATTGGAACGGCATGGGCCCGCCATCCGCGCTGAGATCGACCGTTTGAAATCCATCCGCACTCTGGCTGAACTCAAGGTCTGGGGCAGTGAAAAGGGTGGCGCACTGAAGGTCCTTGCGCACGAGCGCGGGCCGGAACTGCTGGCCTTCATCAAGTCCGAATGGGCACGCATGAGAGAATCCTACGACAAGGGGGGGCGCCGATGATTGATGGTCTTTCCATACCTACCGATCTCCTTGTCCTGGTCGCGGGGATTCTTGGCCTCGCCCTTGTGGCGTATGTGGCCATGCGCGTCTGGGTGCTGCGGCTGGTGCATGCCTTTGTTCGCCGCACCAAGGGCGAATGGGATGACAAGGTCATGGAGCATAATGTCTTTCAGCTTCTGGCCTGGTTCCCGGTCGTATTGATACTCTATCGTGGGGCGGAATATCTGCCGTCGTATCAGGCTGTGATCCAACGCGCGCTGGGAGCTTGGCTTTTCGTGCTGGTGATGCTCTTGGTCAGCCGGGTCCTGGACGCCCTGAACGCCATCTATGAGACCTACCCCGTCTCACATCGCAGACCCATGAAGAGCTACCTGCAGATGTTCAAGCTGTTCCTGTTTCTGATTGGCGGTATTGTTGCCGTATGCCTGCTGCTGAATACCTCGCCCTGGGGGGTGCTGTCCGGGCTGGGTGCACTTACCGCAGTGCTGATGTTGGTCTTCAAGGATACGATTCTCTCACTGGTGGCCAGCGTGCAGCTGACGGCCAACGATCTGGTACGCAAGGGCGATTGGATCGAGATGCCCAGTGCCGGGGTGGATGGCGATGTGGAAGACATTGCCCTGCATACCGTGAAGATTCGAAATTTCGATAAGACTATTGTAGCCCTCCCCACATCCAGGTTGATCAGCGATTCATTCCGCAACTGGCGGGGCATGAGCGAGGCCGGGGCGCGGCGCATGAAACGTGCGGTGTATATCGACCAGTCATCGATCAAATTCGTGCCCGACGAGGAGCTTGGACGTTTCGAGGCCCTGGAACTTCTGGTTCCTTATCTGCGTGCACGGCGTGAGGAGATCGCGGCGTATAATCAGGAGCATGATTATGATCGCACCAAGAGCCCGGTCAATGGCCGGGGCATGACCAACCTGGGATTGTTCCGAGCCTATGTGCGGGCCTATCTGCTGGGCCACCCCAAGGTGCGGAATGATTTGACGCTCCTGGTCAGGCACTTGAACCCGGACGCTGCCAAGGGGCTGCCCCTGGAAATCTACTGTTTTGCGGATACCACGGAATGGGCTGCCTATGAGGACATTCAGGCCGACATTCTGGACCACGTGCTGGCCGCCATGCCCGAGTTCGGGCTGCGGGCCTATCAGCGCAATGCCCTGACTGATGGTCGGGTCTGACTTTTTGATGATTATCGATGAGATAATCGAATTCTGGAGAACTTGATGGAGACTATAGACTGGAATGATTTCGAGAAGGTCGAACTGCGCGTGGGGACCGTTACACGCGCTGAAGTGTTCGCAGAGGCTAAAATTCCGGCCCACAAAGTCTGGGTGGATTTCGGCGAGGATGTAGGTGAACTCAAGACCAGTGCCCGGGTGACAGACCTCTACACCCCCGAAGAACTTGTCGGGCGTCAGGTTGTGGGCGTGGTCAACTTCCCGGTCAAGCAGATCGGCCCCATCCGCTCGGAGTTTCTACTGACCGGTTTTCCAGATGAGAATGGACATATCGTGCTGGCTGTGCCTGACAAGCGGGCACCCAATGGCTCGAAACTCGCGTAGCAAACGGTTGAAAAACGATCGATTGCGGTGTTGCTTCGTCACGATCAAATCCTCACGTACGTCATTGTACGCATCGGCCTTGATCGCTCCTCGCGCCTGGCACTCGCCCATTTTTGAACCGTTGTGAGAGGTCAGAATCTGCTGCTTACGGTGATCTGCGGCGTTGCTGCGATCAATTCAAACCCTCGCGTATGTTGGAATACGCGTCGGCCTTGAATTGATCTTGCGTCTGGAATCTGACTCCTTTTGAACGGCTTGCGGAAAACGAAAGTGGCTTCGGCGGGTGAGATTCTTTATGTTGTTGAGTTTGGTTGTGTGGACGAACTGAAACTACTGTTGGAAATGTGAGCTATGTTCGGCATTGAGAATTATTTGTTGTTTCTGGTGGCCGGGGTGCTGCTGAATATCACCCCCGGGCCGGACATTTTGTACGTGGCCACGCGTAGCACCTGTCAGGGGCGTGGGGCGGGCGTGGTCTCCGCTTTGGGCATTACCACCGGTGGTTTGGTCCATACTCTGGCTGCGGCCCTGGGCCTGTCTGCTGTGCTGATGTACTCGGCCACGGCCTATGAAGTGGTGCGCTGGGCCGGAGCGGCCTATCTGGTGTACATGGGGTTGAAGATCATTCTGACCCGCAACGGCGACGACGGGGTGGGGCGGCTCAGTTGCGAATCGCTGACCAAGGTCTATCGCCAGGGAGTGTTGGTCAGCATTCTGAACCCCAAGGTGGCGCTGTTCTTTTTGTCGTTTCTGCCGCAGTTTGCCCATGCCTCGTCGGAGCAGTTCACCCTGCAGATTCTGGTACTGGGGCTGACGTTCTGTTGCACGGGCTGCATTGTCATGACCACTGTGGCTTTGTGCTTTGGCCGAATCAATGCCTGGGCATCCTCGCGTCCCGGATTCCGGCGTACCCAATCCTGGGTAACGGGCGGCGTTTTTCTGACCATGGGGCTGGGACTGGGTATTGCCGGAGGGCGGGACTAATGGCGGAGTTGCATAGTCGCCTGACCGTGCTTATTTGCACTGTACGTTTCCTGTGCGCCGCGCCATTGCATGGACGTCTGGATCGCATGTTGCGGAAGTCCTGTTCTCCGGGAAGCTCATCATGATCGAAGGTGTTTCCCTACTGGTGTTGTTGACTATGGTGGCTCTGTGGATGATCTGGGCTCACCGGGGGCTGATCAAGGCCAAGGGCGAGGTCTACACCCGCTGGGCTGTGGTCGAAGATGTTCTGGAACGGCGCGATGACCTGATCGCGGCCTTGTCCAGAGCAGTGCAGGGACATATGGGGCGCGACGCGCAAAGCGGGGCACGAGTGGAACGCCTGGTGAAACGTTGTCGTGAGGCGTATGGTGCCGGAGATGTGGCCCGTGCCGAAGATGAGTTGCTTGCCGAGGTCGCTGAACTGCTGCATGTGTTGACTCTGAGTCCGGGGGCGATCAGTGACCCCGAAGCAGCGGATTTGCCTGGGCGTATCGCCCGGTTGGATGCCAAGGCGGACGAGATGGCGCAGGAATATAACACTGCGGCGACACAACTGAACGTGCTGGTGGAAGCTTTTCCATCACGGCTGGCAGCCCGGATGTACGGGTTTGGACGAGTGGATTATTATGAACCGCAGAAACCAGGCACCCGCCAGCGCGGAGAGTGGATATGAGTAAGGATCTCCATGCCTATGCCGATGGTCTTGTCGAGGAGACGCTGGTCGAGGCGGCAACCACTTTTTTTGGAGCCCGGGTCGCCTTGGAGCGCGAGATCGAACGCTACCGCGCCCAGGCAGAGGAACTGATCAAGGTGGAGGAACAGGTGCTCCTCCGTGCCGCAGCGCTGCATTTCCTGTTGTTGGATGGTGCGGCGGCTGAGAATTTTTATCAGTTGCTTGGCGTCAATCCAGGACATCTCCTGGACGCTTGCGAGATCGTTGGACGAAGTGTGGGCGGGGTTGAAATTCCCTTCGCCCTGTTGCCCTCGGCGCGTTATGCCAAGCTTGTGCTGGCTGCCTATGGCGAACTGCTTCATGCCGTTGATGCGTATCTTCACGGTGAGTATTATACGGACTCCCGCGGTCGCAAACGACTGAGCGTGAATTATGACCAGCTTCAGAAGTGGTGCAATCAACTCAACGAAAAGATCAGCGCTCTGAACAATAATCATTCCCCGTCCGGGGCGCTCTGTTTCGTCAAGGGGCTGGACCCGGCCATGATCGGGAAAGAGCGTCTGACCGAAGCCACACTCGAAGGCTATACCGAGGAGTTGGACCGGGAATTGGCCTTTGCCCCAGTGGAATGCCTGGCCATGAACTACCTGGCTGCCCCGGAATTACCCGGACTGGACAAGGTCAAGGACGCAGTCATGCCCTTTTGCAGGGAGCTCTATTGTCAGGCCACGCCCGAAATGAAGAAGTTGCTTAGCGAGTGGAAGCGGGCATCACAGGAATAGACGCCTGCTTTCCCCATGCCGCTGGACATAATCCCACCCTTGCCCCCGCCCCGCCAAGGGGCTATACGCAACACAACAAGACTCAACGGAAAACCCGGAGAATTTACTCATGTGGGAAGCCTTGACCGTGGGCATGAAGATGCTCGCACTGATCGTGATGTTTACATTTCTTGCTCTGGCCTTTGGTGCTGGAATCGTGAAGATGCAGAACAAGAAACACCGTGAGCGTGAGGCCCGGGGCAAATAGCCCGATTCAGAATTCAGCATCCGCAACCAGCGGGGGGAAAGCGTGAACATCCTGAGGGTGATCATCAAGATTCTTTCGTTTATTCTGGCGGTCCCGTTTGTGACCTACGGTTTCCTGGGGCTTATCAAGACGTTGTCGCTGGAAGGTCCCATCGACAAGTATCTGGGGCTGGTGGGCAACTACCACAACCCGGTGACTGCCCTCATTCTTGTGGTGATCGGCGGCTGCCTGATCTATGGGCTCAATGCTCTGGCCAATAAAATCCGTTGAGACCATGCCCGACAAGAAATCCTTTTGGCGCGAGAATGGTTGGAAGATCGCCTATTTTGGCGGTGGCGTGCTGTTTATCGGCCTGTCCCGTTTCGTTTTGCCATTCTGGCCCCGTTTTATCATCCTCGCGGGCTGGGCTATCGGTCTGGCCTTTCTGTTTGCTCGAACCATGAGTCGTAAAGACTGATCGTCTTCTTTCTGCCTGCACGCACCTGACAAATCATCGCTGCTACGATATGCTTTGCCCTATTCCCGTTGTTTCGATTCGATTTTGACGAGGGGGCAACCATGCCGAATGCAAGAAGCAGAAGCCGTGTTCCCGGGCAGTTCGAGGCTCTGGTGATTTGTGGTGACCGCTCCATTCCGGTGATTACCGACAACCTGAGCCTCAAGGGCATGCTCTGCCACACCGGAGATTGCTCCGGCCTTGAGGCGGGGACCCTTTGCACCCTGCGTCTGGAACTGGCGCGGGACATCGCCGTGGAAATCAGTGCCTCTGTGGTCCGTTGTGGAGAAGATTCTCTGGCAATGAATTTTCAGGACATGGACGCCGCTTCCTTTGCCCACCTGCGCAATATCGTGCGTTTTGCCAGTGAGGATGCCGATGCCATTGACGGCGAGGTGGGAACCTCAGGCGAAGTCTAATCCCGTCCAGACTGCCTCCTTTTCTCTTGTTCGGTTGTAGGGCTGATTCGTGGATGCCCCTGCTCGGTATTGTGTCTACAAGTGGCGGAAGGTCCATTGCGAGCCTCGGCACTAGTTGCCCGCATAGCAACGTAGTTGCCCCCTGCGCAGTGGTGCAGTAGAGCAGTTCCACATCACACGGGAGTATCGATTTGGATAATCTGATCCTTGGACTTGCCGCCGGATACCACTACGGAGACGTACGGCCCTTCCTGGCTTCGCTGAACGATGTCGGCTATTCGGGGCGCTGCGTACTCTTTGTAACGTCTACCACACGCGGTATCGACGAAATGCGTGAGGCCGGGGCCGAAGTGATCGCTTTCGAACGGACAGGCGAGATCGCCCATCTGTCGTACAATGCCTATCGCTATTTCCTGTATCTGAATTATCTGCGGGCGCATGGCCCGTTTGGGCGAGTGCTGGTCACCGATGTGCGTGACGTGCTCTTTCAGGCCGATCCATTTTCATACCCCTGGGCCGATGGCGTGAACGTAACGCTGGAGGATCGGCGCATGACCATCGGCTCCTGCCCCTATGTGACGCGGTGGATCACCGGGCATATGGGGGAATCGATCTGGGAGTCCCTGCGTGATCGGCCCATTTCCTGTTCAGGCACCACCGTGGCGGATCATGCTGGCATGCTGGATTATCTGGAGCGCCTGACTGCACTGCTCGTGCCTTACGAGCCTGACCGCAAGATGATGGCGGGCTATGACCAGGGCGTGCACAATCACCTGATTCACAACGACTTGCTGCCTCGCCTGACCCTTCACGACAATGCGGGCCCCATTTTGACCCTGGCCTACAAGAAGGATGCTCCTGCGGTGAACTCTGCCGGGTGCATCTTGAACGATGCGGGGCATCCGGCGGTGATTGTGCATCAGTACGATCGCAAGCCCGATCTTTTCAAGCTGGTGCGGGAGCAATACCAGTAGGCCAGTTGTCTCATTGCCTGCCGTTTGGTACCCGGATAGGCAGCGTTGGGTTGGGATAATCCATTCCAATGATGCACTGGGGGCGATGTCATGGGCAGGGAAGAGATTCTTGAGCGGTTCAACAAATACCTGGAATACAATTCGGACGAAGCCGCGATGGTGGCTGCAGACGAACCCCGGGCTCGTTTTATCGAAGCGCTTGCCGAGGCCAGTGGTCAGTACCTCATCGTCGTCGAGGTCCTGGAATCCGCCAATTGCAATTCCGGCTACAACGTTGGAGATCAGTTCGTCCTTGATGTGGCGGGTAATTTTATCGCCAAGCGTTGTCCGCAGCGGATGTGCGTGTATCTGATCAGCCAATTGGCCTTGCCACTGGGGCTGATGAATGAACGCTTCTGCGCCGGACTGGATCCCAATGGTATTCACTTCATGCGCCGGGTGAACTGTCTTGATGCTGGCGTGGCCTGTAAGGGGTATGGGGCAGTTCAGGTTGGGATATCCGCAGTGCCGCGTCGAGAATTTCTGAAAGCGGCTAAAGCTGTTCGCTAGACCTCTTCGCCCTCGTTCCCACGGCAACAGGAAAACGCCTGGCTCCTTGCGGTGCCAGGCGTTTTGACTTGATAGGACGATATGGGGCTAGGCTGTCGCCGGGAGAGTTTTGCCGCGCAAGGCCTGGACAGCGGCGTACACCAGCGGAGTGTCGATGGCGGCGATCATCAGCTTGACCAGCCATTGGCCCAGGATGACCTCGCCCACGGGCAGGATGCCCCAAAAGGCGATGGTCACGAAGATGGTTGAGTCAATGAGCTGCGAGGCCATGGTGGAGAGGTTGTTGCGCAGCCAGAGATGGCGGCCTTTCGTGCGCTGGCGCAGGAGGTGAAACAGCCATATGTCATGCTTCTGGCTCACCGCGTAGGCAATGAGCGACGCGGCCACGATGCGCGGGGTGTTGCCGATGACGCTTGCAAAGGCCTCCTGATTGGTCCAGAACACGGCCCCCGGCCAGGATACGGCCAACCAGGCCAACGCCGAGGTCATGACCAGCGTGGCGAATCCGCAAAAGACTGCCTCTCCGGCGCGCTCCTTGCCCCAGACTTCGCCGATGACGTCGGACGCGGCGAAGGTCAGGGAGTAGGCCAGCACTCCGGCTGGTACTGCCATGCCAAATACGGTGATGATTTTGCTGGAGATCAGGGCGGCGACAACGAGTCCACCGATGAACAGGCTGACGAGCAGGGTGTAGGCCCTGCGATCAAAAGATTCCATTTTTCTAGCTCCTCGGGATATACAGTCCGTAAGGGTGGGCATTGGCGCCCTGCCGCTGGAGGGAAAAGCAGTCCCTGGCGGCGAAAACGATTCGGAAAAAGGGGCTTGCCATTGTCGGGCGCGGAAGTCAAAGTGACGCGCCAGAATTAATGACCTATGGAGGACTCAATGGGCACCACCAAAAGCCAGGACAAGACCAACCACCTCAAGACCCTGGGCCAGGGCGGGCAGACCGAATATCAGCTCGAAGGCCCGCATTCCGGAATTCTGGAGACCTTCCCCAATAACTTCCCGGGGCGGCCCTATATCGTGAACGTGGAGTTCCCGGAGTACACGTCGCTCTGTCCCATGACCGGTCAGCCCGACTTCGGGACCATCATCATGGAATACGTTCCAGACCAGCGCATTGTGGAATCCAAGAGCTTCAAGCTGTATATGTTTGCCTACCGCAACCACCAGTCCTTCATGGAGACCATCGCCAACACCATGCTGGATGATTTCGTGAAGGCTCTGGACCCGTTGTGGTGCCGGGTGAAGGGCTTGTTCTCCCCGCGCGGGGCCACCACGCTGCATGTCTTTGCCGAGCACTTCAAGGTTGATGCCCCCAATATCGCCGAGGTCCGTTCCGTTGTTTCGGAATGGAAGCGCGAAAATAATCGCCACGGCGCATAGCCCGTTTTTTATCAACCCCGCTGAGCCTGAACTCGCTCATGCGGGGTTGGTTTTCTCTTGTATGTTGACATAGTCAATATAATGGAATTATTCTGCTCATCATGAAAGAGATCGAAGCATTCCGACGGTTCAACCGATTTTATACCCGCATACTTGGATTGTTCAGCCCCCGTTTAATGGGCAGCGGGCAGACGCTGGTCGAGGCCCGCATTCTCTATGAGCTGTGGCAGCAGCCGGGGCTGTCATCCGCCGATCTGATGCGGCTTTTGGACATGGACCGGGGGCAACTCAGCCGGGTGATTGCCGGTCTGTGCAGGCAGGGCCTTGTGCTGAAGAAGGAAACCCACGCTGGGCGCAGGGCCATTCCCCTCAATCTGACCCCTCAAGGGCTTCGCGTGATGAAGGAGCTGGACTTAATGTCCAGCCGGCAGGCCGAGGGCTTGCTTTCGTCGTTGGGAGCTGCCGGACGCAAGCGGCTGGCGCAGGCAATGGGCGAGGTCGAGGCGCTGCTTGGAGCTGGAGCGTGGCCAAGTTCCGAGGGCGAGGTCGTAGTGCGCACCGCCCGCTCTGGTGATATGGGCTGGGTTGTTCAGCGTCACGGTGAACTCTACCGGGATTCGCACGGATTCAACGAGGAATTCGAGAAATACGTCTTACTTGGACTGGCCGAGTTTGCGCGCAAGGCAAGCCCGAAAAGTGGTCTTTGGGTTGCCGAGCAAAGCGGTCAAGTGCTTGGCAGTATCGGTATTGTTGAGAGTGAGGGCGAGATGGCTCAACTGCGCTGGCTGATCGTGGACCCGCAGGCTCGGGGGCTCGGGTTGGGGCGCAAACTGGTTGATCAGGCCGTGACCTTCAGCCGCGAGCAGGGCTACAAGGGCATTTTCTTGTGGACCATCGATTCCCTGTTACCCGCCATCCGGCTGTATCAATCCTTTGGTTTTGAGCTGACCGAGATAAAGCCTGGCAAGATGGGGGGAATAACACTTACCGAGCAGCGTATGGACTTGGCGATCTAATCCTGAGTGACTTGTCTTTTCAACACCTCTGAAAAAAATATGATTCACTAACAGATTGCGCGACTGTGACAATGTGGCGGATTTGTGTTCTATAATATGGTCCAGTGATCAAAATTGGCGCCAACGCACCTGCGGATGGGAGATGGCTGTATGAACATGAAGACGGACAGCGAACGAGTTACGCGCAAGGCGATGACTCTATTTTTCGTCTTGTTTCTGATTTTTGGGTCTGTTCTGGGCGGCTTAGTGGCCGTTTTCTATCGGTCTGAGATCGATTCCTTTCTGCACGACGTGGAGATCAAGGAATGGGGCCTCATGGAATTGCAAGGGCTGGCACTGGAGAACGAATTTGATCACGTGACCGCGGACCTGTTGTTTTTGTCGAACCAGAACGAGCTTGATGATTTTCTGATGTCCAATTCGTTTGCCGACCGGGTTAAGGTTCAGAAGGAATTTATTGATCTGGCCCGGATCAAGGGCGTATATGATCAGATTCGATTCATCGACGCCAGCGGCATGGAACGGGTGCGGGTCAATTTCGATGGGGACATGGCTGGTGTTGTTTCCCTTGAGAGCCTCCAGAATAAGTCTGATCGTTATTATTTCAAGAACGCCATGGACATGGGAAAGTCCGGAATCAGTGTCTCCCCTTTGGATCTCAATGTTGAAAGCGGCGTGGTAGAACAGCCCTATAAGCCGATGATCCGTTTCGGTACTCCTGTTTTTGACTCGTTGGGCAAGAAGCAGGGCGTGGTCATCCTGAACTATCTGGCCAGAAATTTGTTGGACAAGATCGAGAGCGTGAGCCGGACTTCCAACGGTGAACCCATGCTCCTGAATCAGAACGGATATTGGATGCTCTGTCAGGACAAGGAATTGGAATGGGGCTTCATGCTCAGCGAGCGCGTGAGCGCAAGCTTCGCCCGTATGTTCACTCAGGAATGGGAGCGCATGCAGGGACAGGACGAGGGACAGTTCCAGACCGGGAATGGCCTGTTCAGCTTCAGGCGGATTTATCCTCTTCGCGAGGTCATGGGCAGGCACACGGTGGCCCAGGCCTTGACCGAGCCGAAGAAAGGGCCCGAGGCGGAATACTTCTGGGTCCTGGTTTCACGCATCGCACCAAAGATGCTGAAAGCCCATCGTAATTCTCTCATAGGGCAGTTGTTTCTTTTTGGTGCGGCACTTTTCCTGATGGTTTCTCTGGGGGCCTGGGCTCTGGCAGTGGCAGTTACTCGCCGTCGTTTGTATCAGGCTCGGCTGGTGAAGATGGCTCTGTATGACCCTCTGACCAGTCTGCCTAACCGCAAGTTGTTTTTCGATCGTCTGGAGATAAGTCTCAATCATGCCTCGCGCTATGGGCGCAAGATGGGGGTACTGTACATCGATTTGGACGGCTTCAAGCAGGTCAACGATACCTTGGGGCATCAGGCCGGGGATGCGTTGCTGATTCGGGTGGGTGAGATCCTGCAAGCTTCGTCCCGCAAATCTGATACCGTGGCGCGGTTGGGCGGTGACGAGTTCGCTGTGATTCTGTTTGAAATCGACGGGATAGAAGGAGCGCGCCGGGCCGGGCAGAAGATCGTCGAAAGCCTGGGCGAGCCCATTGCTCTACCTTCCGGGACCGCGCATATCGGTGGCAGTGTGGGGGGCGCGGTTTATCCGGACCACGCGGAAGATTCCGATGAACTTTTGAAACGTGCGGACTCGGCCATGTATCGGGCTAAGGCCCGAGGTAAGAACAACTGTGTGATTTGTTCCGACCCCCCGGAAGAAGGGTAAGCCTCTCTGCATTTCCCTGATGAGAAAGAAAATCGCCCGTCCGTGTAATATACGGACGGGCGGTTTTGATTTTGGGAGTATGGGGGTTGGGGAAGGGCGACCTTTTTTAAATGGAGCCTTCCCCAAGAAGCATTTACGCCTTGGCGGCGTCCTTGAACACCTGATGGCGTTCCTTCAGCGGCGGGAACTTGAAGAACGCCGAGCCTGAGACCAGACAATCGGCACCGGCAGCGACCAGCTCCGGAGTATTTTCCGGGGTGCAGCCGCCGTCCACCTGGATCAGCATCTCGGGGTTTAGCTCGTCGCGCAGGGCGGCGAGTTCCTTGATCTTGTCCAGCGAGAAGGGGATGAAGCCCTGACCGCCGAAGCCGGGGTTCACGCTCATGATCAACGCCATATCCAGCTGCGGAATCAGGTAGCGGATGTTTTCCACAGGGGTCGCGGGGTTCAGCGCCACGCCAACGTCCTTGCCCAGATCCTTGATCTGGGCGCAAATACGCTCCAGATGGTTGGTGGCCTCGGCATGGACCACGATCATGTCCGCTCCGGCCTTGGCAAATTCCTCCACATAGCGCTCGGGTTCCTCGATCATAAGATGCACATCGAAGTAGAGTTTGGAGGTCTTGCGCAGGGCGCCGATGATCGGCGGGCCGAGGGTGATGTTGGGCACGAATCGGCCATCCATGACATCCCAATGCACCCACTTCAGGTCGGCGGCTTCCAGTGCTTCCAACTCCTCGGCCATGCGTCCGAAGTCGCAGGACAGCAGCGAGGGCGATAAAATGAATTCGCGGCTCATGACTCTTTCCCATTCTTGTTCATGTCAAAATCAACCTTGATCTTGAACAGCTTGGTGGCTGGCAGATAGAGGATGTCGATGCCTGTTTCGGCAGTGATGTCCTTCAGGGTCTGTTGTGCGATTTCCGGGGTTTCACCGATAAAGGTGAACCAGACGTTGAATTCATGATCGCGCAGGTAGTTGTGGGTCACGCCGGGGTGGGCATTGACCACGGCCACGAAATCGTCAAAGGCTTCGTCCGGGACCTTGGCGGCGCACAGGGTGGAGTGCCAGCCCAGCTTGCCGGACTGAAAGTTTGCCCCGATGCGGCGGATTACGCCGGATTCCTTGAGGGCACGCACACGTGCCAGCACCTCGGTCTCGGTCAGTCCCAGATCCTTACCCATCACGGCATAAGGCCGGGCTTCAAGGGGGAATCCGGATTGAATCACGCCCAGAATCTTGCGGTCCAGATCATCCATTACTTTTTCTCTTTGTTGCGCATTTTCACGGGAATGTAGGAGCACAGCGGCTCTTCGCCCATGTGATTGTTGTCCATGGTGAAGGCTCGGGCACGGCAACCGGCGCAGACCTTGTGGTACTCGCACACGCCACATTTGCCGTCGAACTCTTCCTGGTTGCGGAACTGATTGAAGACTTTGGAGTTCTTCCAGATTTCCGGGAACGGGGTGTCGCGTACGTTGCCGCAGTCCTTGACCAGGTAGCCGCAGGGCTGCACCTGGCCAGTGTGCGATACGAAGCAGAAGCCCACGCCACCCAGACAGCCGCGGGATACGGCGTCCAGCCCGAAGTTTTCGAAGGTCACGGGGATACCGTCTTCCTTGGCGCGCTGGCGCAGGATGCGGTGGTAATGCGGTGCACAAGTCGCCTTGAGCTGCATATCCGTGGTCTTCTGGAAATCGTAGAACCAGTTCAGGACGTCTTCGTAATCCTCGGCGGTGATGACCTCGGCGCCAAGGTTGGCTCCGCGTCCGGTGGGGACCAGCAGGAAGATGTGCCATGCGGCAGCGCCAAGCTCTTCGCAGAGCTTGAAGATGTCTTTGAACATGCCCAGGTTGCCCCGGGTCACGGTGGTGTTGATCTGGAATTCCATTCCGGCCTGTTTCAGGTATTCGATGCCGCGCATGCTGGCTTCGAAGGCACCCTTTACGCCACGGAATTCATCGTGGGACTCGGCGTCCGGCCCATCGATGGAGATGGAGACGCGCTGGACGCCCACTTCCTTCATGGTCGCAGCAGTCTCGGGAGTGAGGAGCGTGCCGTTGGGGCTCATGACGCAACGCAGCCCCTTGGAGGTGGCGTATTCCACCAGAATGGGCCAGTCCTTGCGCAGCATGGGCTCGCCACCGGTAAAGATCAGAATGGGGTTCCCGGCCTTGGCGAAATCGTCGATCAGACCCTTGGCCTCTTCAGTGTCGAATTCGCCGGGATAGGGCTCCTCGTGTGCTTCGGCGCGGCAATGCTTGCAGGCCAGGTTGCAGGAACGGGTGATCTCCCAGGCAATGAGCCGCAGTTCGGGGGTTCCGTCTTCACTCTTGGAGTGACCGTGAGGGCAGCCACCGGGGTGCCCGCCAGGATGCCCGCCCTTGCCGTGGGGATGTCCGCCGGGATGACCAGCGGAGGTCGCACCGGGATGCTCGAAACAGTCTTTGTTTTTGCTCATGTTATTTGCTCTGCAACCGCAGGAAGTCTTCGGTGAAATAGGTGATGATCAGCTTGGCCCCGGCGCGCTTGAAGGCGGTCAGGGATTCCATCATAACGGCGGTGCCGTCGATCCAGCCATTGTCTGCCGCTGCCTTTATCATGGAGTACTCGCCACTGACCTGATAGGCCGCTACGGGCAGATCAAAGGATTCGTGCAGGGTGCGCACGATGTCCAGATAGGGCATGCCCGGTTTGACGATGAGGATGTCCGCACCTTCATCGATGTCGGCCATGGCTTCGCGCATTGCTTCGCGACCATTGGCCGGGTCCATCTGATAGGTCTTGCGGTCCCCGAATTGTGGAGTGGACTCGGCAGCCTCGCGGAAGGGTCCGTAGAATGCGGACGCGTATTTGACCGCGTAGGACATGATGGGCACATGGGCGTAGCCGTTGGCATCCAGAGCCTGGCGCATGGCAGCCACTCGTCCATCCATCATGTCGGACGGAGCGACCATGTCCGCCCCGGCCTCGGCTTGGGAGACGGCGGTTTTGGCCAGCAGTTTCAGGGTGGGGTCGTTATGGACTTCACCGGTGGTGTCGCCCTGTTTGACCAGCCCGCAGTGACCATGGTCCGTAAATTCGCACAGGCAGGTGTCGGTGATGACGATCAGTTCGGGGAAGGCCTTCTTCAGACGGCGGGTGGCCTGTTGGACAATGCCATCTCCGGCATAGGCCCCTGAGCCCTTGTAGTCCTTCTTGGCAGGGATGCCGAACAGGATGACCGAATGCATGCCCAGAGCAACACCTTCGGCAACCTGCTTTTCCAGCTGATCCAGCGAAAGCTGGAACTGGCCGGGCATGGCGCTGATGGGTTTCCTGAAATCGGGGTCATCGGTTTCGACCACGAAATAAGGCATGATCAGGTCTTCGGACCGGACCACGTTTTCGCGGACGATGTCCCGGAGGTTTTGGGTCTTGCGGAGCCTGCGGCCCCTGAAGAAAGAGGGATAATCCATCAGGTTGCTCCCTTCCTGCTCAGGCCCCGGGGTATGCGTGGCCTGCGGATGGTTGAATCGTCTGGCGGGCAGTTCAGGATGCCGCCGGGACGCTTTCGCGCCCCGGCGGATCTGATTATTTTTGTGGAGTGCACTGACCAGTGGCCAATTCCTCGGCCTTGGCTCGGGCTTTGCGCTCCTCGGCAGCAGCAATACGCTCTGGAGTCAGGGGTTCACAGTCCCTGCAGATGCCCGTGTCGAATTCACCCGTATGGGCGTCGTTACGGTTGCTTGCTTCCAGTAGCAGCTCGAAGCTCGCTTTCAGGCGTTTTCGAGTCTGCGTATAGGTGCCTATCTTTAGCGCTTGATCTCTTCGTCTGTTAAATAGCATGCGGGATCCTGCGCCCATTCGTCGCCGTAAAAAGCCTCTGCTCGTGCCCTGAAGTTACCGCCGCAAATCTCCAGGTACTTGCATGTCGCACACCTGCCGCCCACATGGCTCTTCTTGTCTTTGAGCTTATGCAGGAGTTCGATTTTCTCGTCCATCCAAATCTCGGAGAACGGGCGTTCCAGAACGTTGCCGAAGGTGTGGTTGCGCCAGAACTGGTCGGCGTGAACCTGACCGTCCCAGGAGATGCAACCGATGCCACGGCCGGAGTTGTTGCCTTCGTTGAAGGACAACAGCTTCATCACTTCCTTGGCGCGCTCGGGGTCTTCGCGCAGCATGCGCAGGTAGACGTAAGGGCCGTCGGCGTGGTTGTCCACGGTCAGGACTTCCTTTTCCTTGCCCTTGTCGAACAATGCCTTGGTTCTGTCCATGATCAGGTCCAGCACATCGCGGGTCTCCTGGTGGGACAGGTCTTCCTTGATCAGTTCGGAGCCACGGCCCGAATAGACAAGGTGGTAGAAACAGATGCGCGGCACTTCCAGGTCTTCCAGCAGCTCGAAGAGCTTGGGGACTTCGCCCTGGTTGCGCTTGTTCAGGGTGAATCGCAGGCCGACCTTGAGGCCTTCAGCCTTGCAGTTTTCAATACCCTGAATGGCTTTCTTGTAGGAACCGGGAACTCCACGGAACTTGTCGTGGATTTCCTCGCCGCCATCCATGGAGATGCCGACGTAGGACAGGCCGATTTCCTTGAGTTCGCGAGCCTTTTCCTTGGTGATCAGAGTGCCGTTGGTGGAGATGACCGCACGCATGCCCTGGGCAGTTGCGAATTTGGCCAACTCAGGCAGGTCCTTGCGCACCAGAGGCTCGCCGCCGGAGAACAGCATCACGGGAGCGCCGAACTCAGCGAGATCCTTGATGATGGTCTTGGCCTGCTCGGTGCTGATTTCGTCCTGACCATCGGGATCGACGGCCTGGGCGTAACAGTGCACACACTTCAGGTTACAGCGGCGGGTCATGTTCCAGACCACAACCGGTTTTTTGTCCTTGGAGAACTGCAGCAGATGGGAGGGCAGTTCCTTGGAGTCGCGGCCATACCGCAGAGCGTCAGATGCCTCTACCGCGCCGCAGTACAGTTTCGAGATGCCAATCATTCTGGGAACCTCCAGTATTGTTTCGAGGGCGGGCCAAGCCCGGTCCCGGTAAAATCAGTATGAACTCGTATCGGAACGAGGCCGCACCATAGTCCTTCCGGCTCGCGGAGTCAAAGCCGCAAGAGCCGGTTCCCGTAACAAAAAAAGATAATCACGACGGGCCCGTTGTCACTATTCCCTACCTACCAAGTGGGATTTTTCTCCAGCAAGCTTCGAGCTTTTTCGGTGGGCAGGGGTTTGGCGAATAGGTAACCTTGGCCGTACTCGCAGCCGAGATTTCGCAGAAGGGCAAGTTGCTCGGGGGTTTCCACGCCTTCGGCAATGATCTTCTTGCCCAGGCTGTGTGCCAGAGAAACGATGGACCGCACAATCTCCATGTTCTCTTCATTGTCCTGCATCACAAAGACGAAGGACTGGTCCACCTTCAAAAAGTCGAAAGGGAAGCGGGAGAGGTAGGAGAGCGACGAATAGCCGGTGCCGAAATCATCGATGGATAGGGAGACACCCAGGGCCTTGAGCTTTCGCTGAGCCTCCAGAGCCTGCTGTGCGTTGCCCATCAGTCCGCTTTCGGTGATTTCCAGTTTGACCTGTGCCGGGGACATCCCCGTGTCGGCCAAGATCTTGGCGACCACCTGGGGCATGTCGGGGCGCATCAACTGCGGGACGGCGAGATTGACGCTCATGGTCAGTTTCTCGTAGCCGGGGATCTCGCGTTGCCAGACCGTTGCCTGCGTCAGGGCCTGTTCCAGCATGCGCTTGCCCATGGGGACGACCTGCCCATTTTGCTCGGCCAGGGGGATGAATCGTCCGGGTGGGACCAGGCCCTTGGTGGGATGGTTCCAGCGCACCAGTGCTTCGAAACCGCTGATTTGGCCGCTTTTGAGGTCGATGATGGGCTGATAATAGGGCACAAACTCGTCGCGCTCAACGCCGCGCTTCATGTCCGTTTCCAGTTCCAGATGTTCCCGGGCGGCGTCGTGCATGCTCTGGTCGAACAGTTGTGAGCGTCCTGTGCCTTTGTCCTTGGCCCGATACATGGCCGTGTCCGCATCACGCAGGATGTCATCGGGTGAGCGGGTGTCATCCGTATCGACCACGATGCCGATGCCCGTGGTGGCGAAAATCTCGTGCCCGTTGATGATGAACGGGGCTGCAAATTTGCTGTGAACGCGCCCGGCGAGTTCCAGGGCTTCATCCGGGCCGGATACCGGGTCCAGCAACAGGGCGAACTCGTCGCCCCCCAGGCGTGCCAGGACGTCGCAGGAGCGGATCAGGGTATTCAGTCTTCCAGCGATGTTTGTGATCAGCAGGTCACCGAATCCATGGCCAAGGCTGTCGTTGACGTGCTTGAAATTATCTACGTCCAGCAGCAGGACGGCATAGCCGTGGTCTTCGGTCTTGGCTGCGTGCGTCGCCGTGCGGCGAATGCGATCGGCGAACAGGACTCGATTGGGCAGGCCCGTGAGCTTGTCGTGAGTGGCGTCGAACAGAATCTGGCTTTGCTGCTGCTTGAGCCTGGTTAGATCGGTAATTACTGAAAATGCCCCCGTCAGATTACCGTCCAGATCGTGGATGGGGGCCACATCATAGCGAACGAATAACGGATTGCCCTTGTTGGTTTCACCCTCGACTTCGTCGATGCGGAAGGTGCGGTTTTCACGCAGGGCGCGGCCTGTCAGTGTGTTGCGCTCCGAGTCTCCATAGTAGAATTCGCCCACAGTCAGCCCGAGGTAATCATCGGGGGTTCCCTCGCGTTCGTACAGGTCCAGATAGTGCTGATTGATGAAGGTCAGGCGTTCCTCGGTGTCCACCACCAGACAAGGCACGGTGAGTCCGTTCAAGATGCCGTCCAGATAGCCAAGCTTGTGCTTGAGTTCGTTGACCATCTGACTGATGCCATCGGCCAGTTCCTGCATTTCGCCACCCAGATAACCTTCGACTTCGGCATTGTAGTCGCCAGCGCGGACATCGGCTGAGTAGCGGCGGACTTTGTTGATGGAACCGGTGACGCTCAGGTAGGTCCGCAGGAGCAGGATGGCGGCCAGGAGCAGGGCCAGGGCGCTGAATCCATAGCCCATGGCGCGCCAAGTCCTGTAGCTGGTCAGGCGTTTCTCGATCAGTGCCTGAAGTTCGTCCAGACCGATGGTGAACAGTTCATCAAGGTCGCTTAAAGCTGCGTCGCAGACCGCATCGAAGCCCGGTGACATGGATCCGTTGGAATGAAAATCCCGCAGCAGTCTGATGAGCTCGGTCGTGTTGCCGTGGTATTGGTCCAATATGGCTTTGAATCTGGTCTGAAGCCCCGGGCTGCGTCCATAGAAATAGTCGTCCATCATCAGGGCGCTTTGCCCCCCTCCCAGGATGAACTGCATGTCGTTCTCGTGGCGCACAATATGTGTATCAATGGTGGCCTGAAGGGATGAGTCCATAGTCTTTTCGCCCATCAGGTGCTTGAAGACGGTCTGCTTGGTCTCGTGCTGGTGGGCCAAAGATTCGGGAACGGCAAAGACGATGGCATCGACCAGATAGGCACTGTCCAGAGCCGGGTCCACAGCCAGTTGCGAACAGTCGGCCACACCTCTGAAGAATTGACGGATGGTGTTTTGGAAGCGTTCGGAGGCTCCGGCATCTCCGTCTTTTGCCTTGGCCCAGCTGCGGCGAAGGTCTGCGGGAGTGAGCTTGTCCTGAAATACGCTGGCAACTCCTTCAGGCGCATTGTCGATGGCCTTGACGAATTCGATATGTCGGGCATCGATTGCGTCCAGAAGGGTGTCGATGTCGGCCTCAATGGCGCTGAGTCTGGCCTGTGCATCCAGGCTGCCATGGTCGGCTACGGTGCGCATGTATTGGTGTTCGGCGGACAGTCGCATCAGGGGGGCTGAAGAGCGAAGATGCGTAATTCCAGCCAGTTCTGTTTCGGCAATGCGGATATCGTAGCGAAAGGAAAGATCCATGAAAACGGAGAGCATGGCCACGGGCAGAACAAAGGCCAAGGCACTGAGCAGCAGTTTGGTGGAAATATTCAGCGAGCGGAATGCGGGCACCAGTGTCTCCTTGTGGTCATGATGTTCAGGGCTGCTCACGGAGAGTGGGCGATAGGCATGGGGAGAAAATCATACGCGAATCCCGGATAAAAGGACAGACGGTGTGGCTTCCTGTCAGAGGCGTGCCACGCCCAGAAAGACGGCGTGGGCAGCCACTGCCATGGTCACGAACAGAGCGCGGGCATTGGCGTTGCTCAGGCCGGGAAAGACATAGTGCATGGCCGTGTGTGGGCAGGAGCCGACACAGTCGCCACACAGGGTGCAGGACAGGTGGGGTTTGCCCAATGCGATGCGTTCTTCATCCAGGGCATCGTAACGGCAGACAGCCGCACAGACGCCGCAGCCCGTACAGCCTTCGGTGATGCGCACCCGGAATGGATTGAGTTTGCCCAGGATGTTTGCGAGCAGCCCGATGGGGCAAAAGGTTGTGCAATGGACCATGACCCCCTTGCGGCGGGACAAGGTCAGCATGATGGCGACGCCGCCCAATCCGAAGCCTGCGGCCAGGGCCAGAGCCACGGAGATGGGCGCGCCCCAGTGCCGTAACCCCCAGGCTGTACCCGCCACAAGGACGAACAATCCCAGGCGTACCGGCTGTCGCCAGCGCGGGAGAGGAGCCGGGGTTTTGCGGGTGCGGCTGCTCAAACCGTCCCAGGCACCAATGTAACAGAGCCAACTGCACCAGGCCGGACCCACAAGGGCCACGGTGGATAGAAACAGGATCAGCATGAAGAAGCCTTCGCCCCGGTAGAGCGGCCCAGCCATGATCAGTGCGGGGATGGGCAGATGCAATTGTCCGGTCATCAGCATGCGCTCGGCGCCTGCCAGCCCCAGGATGAGTTGAACGAAAAATACGGCAGAAAACAGCCCCCATAATCGGATGCGCTTAGTGCTCCACTGGCGGGGCTTCAACCCCGGCATCAGGAATGAGCGGGTCAGTTCTGCGGCGTAGATGGACAGGCCAAGGATCAGCAGCCAGCCGCTGCCGGGCAGGAATCGGTCGGGCAGGAGGATGGGAAAGGAGACTTTTGCCTGGGTGGTCGAGAGCAGTCCGGCACACAGGGCAAAGGCCCAGGCCGGAGCCCATTGCGGCCCGGTATCGGATTGGGTGCGCGTGGCGACGCGCTGTGATTCCAAGAGGATGATGCCCAGCACCGCCAGCAGGATAAGCCCACTCAAGATCAACGCTAATCGAGTCCATGGCTGGTCTAGGGCGATGCGTATCTGGATCAGAGAGCTGCCTGTATTGGCCCAGAGGATGACCCCGGCTGCCAGGGCTATCTGGCCTATCCTGTGTGACCAGCTTCGGTGCAGCAGGAAAAGTGCAGGCATGAGTGCCCAGGCCAGCATCAGTCCGGGCTGTCCGCCTCTCAGGGCGTGCGCCCCCAGCAGCCACATGGACAGGATGGCGGGAAGGTAAGTGAGCAGCACGGGCATTATTCGCTATCCGGTCGACTCAAGGCTGCTGCCCCGACGCGGTTGACCACGTCTCCCATGCGCTCATGGCCTTGGGCCAGCTTCAGATAGTTTTTGATGCAGCGGGCGACGAGCACCGGGATATCGTCGGGCTGGCGCAAACCGGTCAGTTCTTCGGCAAAGCGTGGGTGACGCCCAAGTTTACCGCCCAGCATCAGCCTGAACCCCGTACTTGCATCGACGATGCACCCATTCAGGCAGACCTTTGTGCAGGCTCCGCAATTGGCGCATTTTTCGCGGTCGATGCTGGTCAGGATTCCGGCTTCATCCAGGCGGATTGCGCCTTCGCGGCAGACATCGGAACAGGCTCCGCAGGCAATGCAACATTCGGGATTGAAGTTTGGAGCCGCAGCACCGATCAACCCCACATCCGCAATCTGCGAGCGTGCGCAGGCATTGGGGCAATAGGAGATGGATATTTTGATGATGTTGTGGGCCTTGAGAGTGGACCCGATTCGTTGGCGAAGAGTTTCGCCCACGCCGAGTTCTGTCAGTGCGTCAAAGATGCGCTGGGGGAGTTCTGGTGCGTTCAGTGCCCTATGCTCACAGGCGTCGGCACCAAAGCATGCCGTGATGTGGAAGCCGTCTCCGGCCAGTTCCACCGTGTGTCGTTTGGGTTTCATGAACTCTCCGTATATGAAAACAGGCGGTGACGCTTTGACCGGGGTCAAATCGTTGCCGCCTGAGGGTATACGATGAATAGTGGTTTCGCCAGAGGTCATTCCATGGACGACTCTTCTTCCTCTTTGGGCTGGCCGTAATTCCAGTTGCGCAGCGGGTCGCCAATGTCGTTGGCCAGGGCTTGGGCCACCGCAAGCATGGGTGAGGAAGGCAGGCGGTTTTTCTTGTAGAAGAAAACATAATCCTGAGTCAGCCCGGCGGTCATGCTGCCTGCATGGGCCATGGACCACAGCAGATCACCCGTGGCGGCGTCGTAGATCTCCAGGCGTATGGCCAGTTCGGTATTTCCGGCGGAGCCTCCGAACATGAGATGAGTGACCTCGCCGCCGATGACCAGGTCGGCTCCTCCGGCGGAAGGCATGGTCATGATGCCCTGGGGGCCACGCCATTTTTCGCCTTCAAGCATGACCAAGCCGGGGAAGACTCTCTGCTTGAGCCAGGAGTTCCAGACAACGCGGGTCAGTTCCTCGGATAAGCCCTTGGCATTGGAGTAGTGCGTGCGCATGCGCAACGGGACCAATACCGCAGTCAGGGGTTCCAGAGGCGCGGTCCGGGGCTGGATGTAGATCTCAGGCAGCCAGGGGCGTTCCACGTACTGATCGATATACAGCGTGGGGGTACTGGAAAAGTCGGCTGTGACACCGGCTCCCACGTTGGCATTGCACGCGGCAAGGGAAAGGGCCGTTAGGCAGGCCATGAGCAAGGCGCCCAAATGGCGAACGGTCATGATGATGTCCTCGCAGTGGTTGCTGTTGAACCTTGACGACATGCGTCGCCTTCCGGGAATTCACCCCGGTGAACGGGACATAGCAAGATGCATACCGCATCGGATGCGGATTATTGTAGAGTGTCGGTGGGTGGTTCGGCGTTGTGCATGCTTTCCAGCAATTGGGCTTTGGACAGAAGCAGGCTCTTGCGCAGTTCCAGCCGTTTTGCGGTGGTCAATCGCCTGAATTCCGGCTTGCCCGCCAGTTCTCCAAGTTGTTTCATTTCCTTTTGGATGCGGGTCACGCGGGTTTGGAATTCCGGTTCATCGTGCCGGACTTTTGACGCAGTTCTGGCCAGGTCCTTGAGTTCGGCCGAGAGCTCGACAAAAACCTTGGGGGCGATTTGACGTTCCAGGCGCCTGGCATCTCGCCAGCGGCGCCAGTATTTAAGAAGGCGTTTGATCACGATCGCAACCCTTCTACATGCTTGGCGGCATATCCGCCGGGCTGATGAACGGTGCGGCAAAGGCCAGCAGGCCAAGCAGGATGATCGGCGAATAGGCCAGCAGCACCGAAAAGTATGAGGTCCTGTGGACAGCTTTCAGGCCGGCCACAATGACCGTGATTTGCCACAGAAAACTCAGGGGAATGCCGACAAAGGGCACGGCATAGAGCAGGCCTGTGGCATTGGCATAGCAGCAGACCCGGAAGGTTGCCCGGAAACCGGAATCTCCGGCACGGAATATTTTCAACAGCAGGTGCACGATACCCGCATTGACGTAGATGGCGGCGAACAGGAACATGGGCATGATGAACATCATCAGGAAATGTCCGCTCAGGGCTGCATAGAACCCCGCATCACTGGCTGCAGCCGCTTCCTGGCCCGGGCCCGCGAAATAGGCGAAGGGGTCCAGCCCTGCCGATTCCCAGATGGCCATGAACATGTAGGCCAGTTCGCCCAGCAGAACATAGAAGACCAGCGGTCTGGCCAGGCTCGTGTTCAGGGGCATGGCCTCGAAGAACAGCCCGGGATTGAACAGGGTGCGGCGGACGGTTTCCCACAGGCCGCCAAAGAACCCGAAGCGTTCTAAGTCCTCGAAGGGCACGGGTACGGTCTCGGACTCCTCGGGTGCTCCCTGGATGCGGTAGCTGCCGTTTTCAGGGGTACGACCGGGGTGAGTCTTGCCCAGATCGTCCAGCTTTTGCCAGATGTCGCTGGGGCCGCCGGTGTCGCCAGATGTCTTGTCCTGCTGCTTGGTGGGAGGGGCTGTTTCCGTGTCGGGCCGCTGTTCCGGTGAGTCCTCGGAGGCTTGTGGCTCAACGGGATGTCCTGCTGCGTGCACCACCTCGTTATTTTCCTGGAGGGGAGAAGCTTTGGACGTTGCGATGCCTTCGGGGGCAGGGCTTGGCTGTGCCTGAACGGCCTCTTCAGTCGGGAGAGCTTCCACCGATGGGGACTCCTGCTGCTCTGGGACCGGGACCGAAGCCGATGGCTCGGCCTGTTCGTCAGGGGTGCGGAAACGGAATTTGTTGCCACACTGCGGACAGGTGGCATTGACGGAGCGCCCGGGGATCTTGTCGTCCGGAACCTGACGTGAAAACTGACAATTGGGACAGGTGATATCCATGTTCTACCTTGTGTTTGTGATTGTCTGCGCAGGATACCTTGCCCGGGCTTTGGAATCAACAGGGCTGCAGGCCTGACTGAAAAACAGGATTATTGGTTGGGAGAGCAGTGGATACGCCGGTAGAACGGTCATCTGCAGGCGATGACCGTTCATATGAGCGATTGAAAGAAAATATTGATCAGGAAGGGTCCATGGGAATGATGACGGCTCTTAAATCGTCTGCTGAACCGATTTCCGGGAAAAACTCCACAGGTAATGCCGGATAGTCTGCGGACAGGGTATGGTTCAGTGCCCCAGCTCCTGCGGTATCGAATCCGGCCAGCTTCTGTTTGAGTTCATCAGGGGTTTTGAGCACATGCGATAGGTGCAGGATGGAGGCGTTCAGAGCAATGCCGAACGGTCCCCGGACGCCTGTAAGACGTTCGTGGATGGGGCGCTCATAGCTGATGCCGCCGGTCCAACGGAAGAGACGGAGTTGCAGGTCCGGCCATAGTCCATAGCCTGTCAGGATGTTGCCGACGTTTCGGGAAAGGGTCTTGCGTGGCAGGTAGAAACCGCCTGCGCCATTGGCATCGCCACGGGCGGCGAGCCTGCGACATGCCTCCCATCCAGCGGGCGACAGGCGTTCGTCAGCGTCCAGGGAGATGATCCATTTGGTGCGGCATTCGGCCAGCAGGGCGTTGCGTTGAGCCGCGAAGTCTCCATCCAGGGGACGGGCGAAGGAACGGACCGGTACGGCGCAGGGATATTGCGAGGCGGGCGGGGTTTGCCCATCCCACAGCACAAGGACTTCTTGCACGAAATCGGGAACCTGAGCAAAAAATTCCGGCAGACCGGGGTCGTCCGGGGAGAGGATGGTTGCCAGGGTCAGTGGAGGCGTCTGGGCCACTGGGGGGACGTCCAGCGGCAGCGCTGCAGCAAAGATCTTGCGGATCTGGGTCCAGCCCCTGTGATCACCTCCTGGCACGGCCCGTAACAGTGCGGTGCCAGGATGCAGCCCCTGCAAGCTCCAGAGTATGAAGTGGGCCCAGGGCGATGTATCGGCCAGCAGGTGAGTCCTGCCCCCTGCTTTGCTCCATGGGGCTTCGGAGTCTGCCATGGCTTCGCGGGCCCGTTGCGGGTCGCGTTCGGAAATGACGAGAGTGACTTCTGGAGGCAGCGCTGCATCAAGCAGGCGCGGCACTGCGCCGTCACCAAGGCCCATGAGGATAATCGCCGGTCTGGGTTCCTTGCGCCATGCCTTAAGCAGTAAGAGCAGGGCCTGATTGGCCCGGTCCGGTGGCATGTCGGGAAGGGGGTGGGAATTCTCTGCCTGCTCCCCAAGGTTGAACTGCAGAACTTCGTCGCTATATTTCCTGAATGGATGCCTGTTCATTCGAGTGTCCGGCTGTGGTTTGGGATGAGTCCAGCAGATCCTGATAGATGGTTTCCAACTGGCGGGTCACGGTCTGGGCCCGGTACAGACGCTGGGCTTTGGCTCGCCCGGCTTCACCCATGGCACGGGCCTCGCGGGGGTGATTCAGCAGCCATGCCACCGCTGTGGCATACTCTTCGGCAGTGGTGGCAATCAATCCTGTCTGGCCGTGCTCCACCAGCTCAAGCTGTGCGTTGTCTTTGGGACTGGGGCAGGGATGTGTGACAACCGGTAGACCAGCGGCCATAGCCTCGGCAATGACCAGCCCAAAGCTTTCGCCCGTGTCGTTGGCATGCGCCAGAACGGAAATGCTGTTGAAAAAATCAGCCAATTCCTCGTCGGTGTGCACAGCCTCGCAAAATTTCACATGATCATCAAGTCCACGAGTGTGCACCCATTGCTTGGCTTTGGGAGTACCACCGATGACCCGGTAGGTCATGTCCGGGATATGTTTCTGCAGATGGGGCAGCATCTCGAGGGCCAGGGCAGACCACTTGCCGGGATCCGGGCGGGACAGGCGTCCCACGCAATGTGCGACTGCGTCGTTCTGCCTGCTGTAGCGTGCAAAAAGATCTGTATCCACGGGATTGTAGAGAACCTGGTAGCGGGGACCTTTGACGTTGATCTGATTCATCTGCCCATAGCGCTCAAGGCAGAATCTGGACACGAAAAGATGGCGATCGATAATTTTGGCTTGAGGACTGGGGTCGAAGCGGCCAAAGACGTTGGTCTCAACCACGGCAGGAACGCCAGCCAGTCTGAGCAGTCGGAGGACCTTGGGATCGGGCCAGCCGGGGCGATGAAGATGTACGATGGCGGGGCGCAGGCGCTGCAGGATGACCAGCAGATCGCCTCCGACGAAGACGTCGATGCCTTTGGCTGCGAGCATGGCGCGCCGGGGGCCGTCTTCAAAGGCAAAGACCGAAGGGCTAAAGCGGGCTTTGTCCAGGTGGCTGACAAAGAGCTGAAGGGTCTTCTCTGTACCGCCCAGCCCAAGGCTTCCCGTAATATGCAGTACGGGGATAGGAGCGCCCACGGCGGACATGGCTAGCTCTTGGGGCCCTGGCGGCCATAGGCGCCGGGCAGGCCGGGCTTGCGCAACGGAGTTGGCTTCTTTGCGGGTGCAACCAGGGTTGGCCCTGTCGGAGAAGGTGCCGGCCTGACAAGGGTCGGTGCCTTCTTTTGAGGTTCACCTGATGGCGTTGCGCTCTGAGGCGTAGAGGTTTCGGGTGATTGCTTTGGCAGCGTTGCAGTCTGAGGCACCACAGGTTCTGGCGCGGGACTTTGCTGCGCGACCTGGGGTGCAACGGGAGCAGTGGGAGCGGATGGTGCCTGTTCTGGTGCTTCGCCATTCTGTGCCGGGTTGGGCTGGCCTGCCCCGTAGGCTCTGCTGACACGAGCGGCTGAGACCATGGGTGATCCCAGCTGTTTGGGCGCTGCAGCCATGGGCCGCGCCTGGGGAACTGCGCCTGTGGGGGCGGCAACTTCAGGCGCATCACCCTTGATGGTTTCGAAGGCTTCACGCAGTGAACTCAGGATGCGGACAACCTCGTCCACAAGCTCGGTGTTCATGTCCATGTTGGCGCGTAGTAATCTGGCGTTGCAATAGAAGTAGAGTTGGTGGAGGTTCTGGGCAACTTCGCCACCCTTTTCCGGATTCAGGCTGCTGTCCAGTTCTCCGATGATATCCATGGCCTTGGAGATGAGGATGCCCTTTTCGGCGTAGTTCTTCTCCTCGATCTTGACCTTGGACTGATTCAGGAATTTGATGGCCCCGTCATAGAGCATGAGCAAGACGTCGCTCTGCGACGTGGTGGTCACCTGAGTTGCAAAATACGCTTGTGCGCCCTTGATCATGTATGACTCCCTGGTCCTGCGGCTACTTTGAGCTCAGCGAACTGATCTGGCTATCCAACGACTTCATCATACTGTCATAATAGGACAATGTCGATTCCAGCCGAGCAAACCTACTGCGCGTCATGCGTTCCATACGTGTGATTCGATCTGTTTCGTAATCAATCTTCTTGTCGATGTCATCGATGATGTCCTGGTAGTTATCTTCCAAGATGTGCAGCGGCCCATCAACGGTACTGGTGATTTCATCCAGCGTTTCGACCATTTGGCCTGCCTTACCAAGCTTCAACCTGACTTCACCTGTATAGGTGCCAGCGGACAGATTGACAGCATTGATCACCAGACCGGCCATATCCGTGCCCGAGGGGCCAGTCATTTGGCTTCCAATGATGCTGGCCGTTTGACCACCGATGGTCGCTGAGGTGATGGTGCCACTCCCATCAACGGTGTATTCCACAGCATAGGTTCCGGCCTTTGTGACTCCGGAAATATGAGAATCGTAGGTGAAATCAGAGGAGTTGGTATCTCCCGAGAAATAGGCACTGAAGAAGCTTGAGACCGCGTCGGGGTCGGTTTTCATGGCCTCATCAAAGATTTCCTCGTCGAACATCAACAGACCACGGGTGGCCGAACCTTCTTCCGCGTCGGTCATGATGCCGATTTGGGATAAGGTGGAGATGACATCGTCGTCGTAATCGAAGCCCACACCCTTTTGCGAGGTGACATCCTTGAGCTTGGTCGAGATGAGCTGCAGGCCGTAGTTACCCTGCAGGAGAGCCCCCCTCTCCATGTTTTCATCGAACTTTGTGAGGTTGATGAGTTCCGAACGCACTTCGTTGATCTTGTCCACGAAGCCACGCACGTTTTCCTTGATGGCACTATTGTCGTTGGCGATGGAAAGCGTGATCGAGGCGTTGGATTGTCCGAAGGGAATGCTCTTCAACGAGAACGAGACCCCTTCCACCGCATCGGTGATGGTGTTGGTGTCCGATTCGATCCAGGTGGATATGGGCCAGCCATCCACTCGAATCTGGGCGTTCTGATTGGCCTGGTTGACGTCCCAGTTGCCCCCGGTATCGTCGTAACCGGACAGGGTGGAACCTGCCAAGGATAATGTCGCTCCCGAGCCCATGTCCATGCCCCGCATCTGGAGATAGGAAGAGGACCCGTCACTGACAATGGATGCCCGGACGCCGGGATTGTCGGCGTCCTTGTTGATCATGTTCAGCGCACCGGCCAGTGTGGTGCCGTCCGGGATGGTGATGGTGACAGCGGCCTTCCCATTATAGTTCAAAACGATGGTCTGATCCGATCCCGTGCTGTTGATGACAGTGGTGGGATCGGCATACCCGGTGCTGTTGGTTTGGATCTTGTTCTGGGCCAATTGGTTCACCAGAATGAGATGGTTACCCTCTGCAGCGTCGCTATCTGCCGTGGCAGTGAGTACGTCCTCGTCTGTGGACGTGACGTTCTTGACGAAAAATTCACTGGGCTTGTCCATGGACTGCATGTGAGTCTTGAGGGACAGCAGTGTGGTGTTCAGGTCCTGAAAAGCCGTCTGCTTGTCTTCCCAATCCGCTTTCCATGATTCGAGCCTGTTTTTATGAAAGCTCTGGGCTTTGACCATAGCTTGGATGATGGAATCGAAGTCGGTTCCATTGCCCAATCCCGTGAAGTGGATGGCGCCTGAGGTAAGGTAGTCGCCTGCCATACGCTTGTTCCTCTCGTGCAGAAATTTCCGGTTAGCGGTTTAACATCGCTGAAAATGCAATGTTGATGCCACCGGGGACGCACGAGACCGGACCACATATGCGTGGCCCGGTTCGTCGATGGTTATTTGCTTTTATCGTTGCTGTTTATCCATTATCCGCCGAGTAACTGCATGGCCATGCGCGGCAGCGAGTTGGCCTGGGCCAGCATGGCCGTGGCTGCCTGCGACAGGATTTGCTGCTTCACGAAATTAGTCATTTCCAGAGCTACATCCACGTCCGAGATGCGAGATTCAGAGGCGGAGAGATTCTCGGCCTGAATCTGCAGGTTGGTGATGGTGTTCTCAAGACGGTTCTGCATGGCTCCCAGCCCGGCTCGAATCTTGTCCTTGGATACGATGGCATCATTGATACCATCCAGAGCATTCTGTGCCGCCGACTGGGTGGAAATGGCGAATCCAGCTCCTGCAACTGCCTGATTGCCCACGCCAAGGGCCGAGGCCGTGGCATTGCCGATCTGGATGTAGTAATAGTCTTCGGCGCTGTCGTTGGCCGTTCCAAAGTGAATCTTCATCTTGCCCGAAGGAGTCAGGCCGGAACCATCGTGGGTCGAGCTGGAGAGGTTGCCATTCAAGAGGTACAGCCCGTTGAAATCCGTGGCGTTGGCAATACGGGTGATTTCCGAGGCCATGGCCTGATATTCTGAATCCAGGATCAGACGTTGGTCGGAGTTATAAGTACCAGTTGCGGCCTGTTCGGCCAGTTCCTTCATGCGTATCAACTTTTCATCGATGACGGCCAGCGCTCCATCTGCGGTTTGCAACATGGATATGGCGTCATTGGCATTGCGCACACCCTGATTCAGGGCGGCAATGTCCGAGCGCATGATTTCACGAATAGCCATTCCCGCTGCATCGTCGGCAGCTGTACCGATGCGCAGACCGGAAGAAAGTCGGCGGACGGAAACGGAAAGGGCTCCAAAGGAATTGCTCAGATTGCGAGCGGCGTTCATCGCCATCAGGTTATTATTGATAACCATCGACATGTCACTTTCCTCCATGAAAGCTTCGGTGCCGGCGTCCATGCCGGCGGATATGGATAGCGGTGGGATAAGTGGTGGAACCGAATCCTTGGTTCCGTCGGAGCCGATCCTTTGGCTCCTGTTTATCCCCGTGCTGGGAGTCTCATCGTCTTCGTGGAGGAGTTACTTTAGGGTTGGCGGGATTAAATAATGAGAAAAATAAACAGCCCCGGCTATAGAGCTCCGCGGCTGCTTATTTTTGGGATGTTTTTGAGTGCTGCTATTAAGTATGTTGGAAAAAACCATAATGAATCGAACAGCCGTGATCTAGGATCGATTTTGTTGCGGGGGCTACTCTTTGTTGGTCAATGCTGTGATCCCTGCCTCATCCGCTTTGGCTTTTATCTCGTTGAGATTTTTTTTGATTTTGACATATTTAGGAGAGTAAGGGGTCAATTGCTGGTTGATGTTGTGCCAGGATTGGAAGATCTGTTCCTCAATAAGTTTCCTGACTTCGGGGTTGCTCGTTTGATTGAATTTGTCGATGTTTTCGAGTGCCAGTTTGTAGTTAGCATCAGTGATAGTGTAATTTGTCAGTTTAGTTTCAGTTACAGACTTAATTCCATTTTTTATTAGATCGGTTGTCGAATCGATGGGCATATAGGTTGAATTGATCTGGTCCAATTTGATTCCACGAGTGAATCCTAGCCCCCACAAAAAATCATTGGTTGAGGTTTTGAAATCTAATTGAAGAAAGCCGGAATCGTTTTGCGTGCTGTCGATGTGGACAGTTTTTTCGGTTCCCATGGCTTTAATAACGAGGGTTTTGGTTTGTTTTGGAATAGACGTTTGAATAGCACCTGGGATAACGGGCAAGCTGCTTCGTAAAAGGATATTGTTTCCGGGACCATAGGCTTCAATATCGATGGAGAATTGTATTTTTTGTGATTTTTGATGTTGCTCGATTTGTGACATCTCAATGTATATTGTTCTACTGTCTTTCGCTTCTATGACTTCTAGATGGGGGGGCTGGGCGAAGGCCTCGCTTACGGTGAATAGATAACTTATTCTCTCTCTTGCTCTATTTGCATTCCCTTCTTGTACCCCAGACATCATGTTCGTGATGATACCGGGAGCGCAAACGCCAATGATGAACGCCTGTCTGAATTCCTTCTCGCCAAAGACGATGGCCAACACTGAACCGATAAAGAAAAAAAGGCCGAGGGCCCAAAATAATCCGGCCTCCGGCGGTGGTTCGCTTGGATTTGTTGCATAGGTGCTCGCAAGTTTGCAAAGTGTAGGCATGAGCCCCCCCACTCCTGCAATGGAGATACAGCCAAGTGAGCATCTCATGGTTATTCCTCCGTGTTCAAGTGCCGTGTGCTAATTCTAGGAGCTAACCTATACATAAAATATAGATAAACAATTCGTTAGCGGTAAAGTAACATTTATGGAGTAGGGGTCAAGTAGGCCCTCGTTGGGAGCTGTAGGGAATTCTGATGTTTTGTCAGAAGTCGTTGTTTGCTCTACATGACGTCGTCTTGGAAGAGGGGCACTGAGGGATGTTTGGGGAAGGCTAAAGAGGAAGGGGGAGCATTGGTGGAATTTGTACGGTTAGCTATTATGGGTACAATTGGCATCAGCTCTCGCTGTCGCCGCAGATTGGTGCGGTGATGGCGGAAGTGGCCGTGGCCAGTCGACGTAAAGCCTCTTCAGGGCCGATGCCGCGGCCTGCGGCGATACCGGGAAGGTTGTCTTCAGCGTCCGAGGCCCGCAGGTACATCGGCTCAAGGGGGGTCGTGGTGTAGGACGCGTGGGCGGCGGCCCCGGCCAGGACATGGAGCAGCGGGTGGTCGAATCCTTCGCCCAGAATGCGCAGGCTGGGTAGGGCCTCTTGGAAGAATTCGAGATTATTGCGCAAGCCACTGCCCACGGCGCTGACTGGTGCGGGTAGCGTATTGATGGCGGCAACCGCCTGATCCAGAGGCAGCGGTTGTGGATTGCCCAACGCCTTTCCTTCTGGAACGGAAAAGGCCTGAACATAGACTTGGCGGCTGCGGGAATGGGTAATCACGGCCAGGGTTCCCTCAAGCAGTGGGGCGGGACCTGCGGCGATGAGCGGCAAATACTCCAGACCCGCCATGGGGATATCAGCAGCCCGGGAAAGACCGAGGGCCGTAGCCAGAATCATGCGTAGCCCTGTGAAGCTCCCGGGGCCACGGACGCAGGCTATGCCGGTTAAATTTGCCGTGGTCAGCCCCAGGCGGTCCAACAGGCTCTGTAGTGCAGGGACCAGGTGCTGCATGGAACTGCCTGCCACCGTCAGTTCCTGCGAGGCAAGAAGCTCTCCGTCTTCAGCCAGGACCAACTGGAGTCGTTGTTCGCTCCCGTTCAGAACCAGCTGAGGGGTCGGGATGCGTCTGGGGGATCGTTTCTTGCCCATTGCAATCCTTAGGAGAAGAGCCGGTACAGGTCGTTGAAGATGGCCAGCCCCATAAGCATCACCAGGAACATGATGCCAAGGCGGGTGGTGATGATCTGCCATTTTTCGGACACCGGGCGGCGGAAGATCATTTCCAGTCCGCAGAACAGGATGTGCCCACCGTCCAGTACGGGAATGGGGAAGAGGTTGATCAGTCCCAGGTTGACGCTGATGATGGCGGTCAGGAACAGGACGCTGGTCAGGCCCTGTTCGGCGCCGTCGCTTACCAACTGGGCGATCATGATGGGGCCACCCACGGTATCCAGAGGAATGGCGCGCTCAACGATCTTGATCAATGCCTGCAGCGTGACCTTGATGTAATTGAGGGTCTGCATCCCGCCTTCGGTCATGGCTTCGCCAAAGGACATGGGTTGGGTCACGACGTCGCCACGTGAGCCGATACCCACCATGGGAGTGGTGATGGTTTCCCCGAACAGATTGGTGTTTTCCGCAAGGCGGGGAGTGATCTGGATATCGATTTGTTGGCTGTCCCTGTCCACGGTGAAGAGCAAGGTGCGGCCTTCACTCTCCTGAATCAGGGTGGTCATTTCCTTCCAGAAGATGACCGGTTCTCCGTCGATGGCGGTAATAAAGTCGCCGGGCTGTAACCCTGCGATCTGTGCCGCGCTGCTTTCCTGGACCGTGCCTACAACGGGCTTCAGATCCATCTTGCCTTCGACAAAGAACAATCCCCAGAGGATGAACCAGGCCAGCACGAAGTTGAAGATCGGGCCTGCTGCTACCACCATCATGCGGTGCAGGGGCGGACGCAGGGCAAAGCTTTCCTCGCGGGTGAAGCCCTCGGGCAGGTCCTCTTCGTCGCCACCTTCACCCAACAGCGAAACATAGCCGCCCAACGGGATCAGGGAAAGTTTGTAGTCGGTCTGACCGCGTCTGAAGCCAACCAGCTTGGGCCCGAAGCCCAGCGAGAAGGCCTTGACGCCGACGCCCAGCAGACGTGCGACAATGAAGTGGCCCAGTTCGTGGAAGAAGATCAGAGCTCCGAGAACGAGAATGACTGCGATGGTTCCCTGCATGGGCGACGGTACTCCATGCCGACGCATTGCGACGGCGTTGTGCTTGGGCTGGAAGTGTTCGGTCTTGGGCTACGATGCCCAGTGTCTGACGCGGTCCCTGGTCTCATGATCCACAGCGAGGATTGCTTCCAGGCTGGTGGCGTCGGCTCCGGCGTGGTCGTCCAGAGCACGTCCAACCAGTGCCGGGATGTTCGTGAAGCCTATGTTGCCGCTCAGGAACAGTTCCACGGCCACTTCGTTGGCGGCATTGAGTACCACCGGGTAGCTGGGGCCTGCTTCGAGGGCTTGGAACGCATACGCCAGGCAAGGGAATATATCTAATGCCGGGGCCTCAAAGGTCAAGTGTCCTGCGTGCACTAGATCCAGCGGTTTCAGGGACAGGGGCAGTCTGCCTGGCCAGCCCAGGGCATAGGCGATGGCGACCTGCATGTCGGCAGGGCCCAGTTGGGCCAGCATGGAACGATCTTCGTACTCCACCAGAGAATGGACGAAGCTTTGAGGGTGAACCACAACTTCGATTTGATCAGCGGGTAGTCCGAACAGATGGAAGGCCTCAATGACCTCAAGCCCCTTGTTCATCAGGGTGGCCGAGTCGATACTGATCTTGGCGCCCATGGACCAGTTGGGGTGGTTCAGAGCCTGTTCACGAGTTACGGTTTTCAGATATTCAGCGCTCTTGCCCCTGAACGGTCCGCCCGAGGCCGTGAGCAGCAGACGACGGACGGGTGACTGTCGCTGTCCGATCAAACCCTGGAAGAGGGCGTTGTGCTCGCTGTCCACCGGGAGAATGGCAGCCCCTGTCTTGTGGCAGGCCTCGCGGAAGAGGTGTCCGGCCAGGACAAGGGCCTCTTTGTTGGCCAGGGCAATAGTCTTACCCGCACGTGCGGCGGCCAGAGCAGGGACCAATCCGGCGGCACCGACCTGGGCCGCAAGGACGGTATGCGCTTCGGGTAAAGTTGCCAGCTGGGCATAAGCCTCCGGGCCCACGAGAATTTCCGGGGTGTAGTCGGCAGGTAAGAGTGCTTTGACCTCGGCGGCAGCTTCTTCGGTCAGCATTGCCAGCAGCGGTGGGCGTAATGCCGTAGCCTGTTCGGCCAAGCGCACAGCGTTGCGGGCTCCAGCCAGAGCCAGAATCTGAAACCGCCCGGGGTGCTGAGCCACGACCTTCAGGGTGCTGACGCCGATGGACCCTGTGCTGCCCAACAGGACAAGGGGTTTGGGCGAGGGTGAATCTGTGGGCAGCGGAGAGATGTAGTTCATCATGGAATGCCTTGCACGAGGGGTGACAGGTTGTCCGGCCTAGCGGAAGAAATTGAACAGGGCATCCAGCCCAGCATAGGTGGCCACTGCCAGAAGCAGGCTGTCGATCCGGTCCAGGATTCCACCGTGTCCGGGGAGCAATGTCCCGGAGTCCTTCACATGCAGGCGGCGTTTGAGGGCAGATTCGAAGAAGTCACCGAACTGGGCCGAGATGTTCAGGCCAATGCCGAGCAGTGCCCACATCCACCATGGGCGTCCCGCTCCTGCGCCAGCCAGCCAGTATTCATCCACGGCGCCTGCAGCCAGGCAGACCATGATGCTCGCGACCATGCCACCCATGCTACCAGCCCAGGTTTTCTTGGGACTGACCATGGGCCAGACCTTGGGGCCGCCGATCAATGAGCCAGCATAGAAGGCGCCGGTATCCGATGCAAGGACTGCCAGCAGCACCAGTACGATTTCCATGCGCTCGAAGCCAAAGAGGAACTGGAGCAGTACGGGGACATAGAGCAGGCCTGTGATGAATACCGAGGACTGACCATAGGAGTATTCCTCGCTCTGGTCTTCGGGGTGCAGGCTGTAACGCTTGAGGAACCAGAGGTTGCAGACCCAGAAAGCGGCCACAAGGGCAGCCAGGATCAACCATGGTTCATTCCATTTGCCAGCCAGCAGAATCAGGGTGCCCAGCCCGAGGCCGGAAATTTTCAGGGTCAGGTGTCGCCTCTTGGACCAGAACATGCCGAAGAATTCCCACAGTCCACCTGCGGCAATGGCCGTCAGCAGGGCAAATTCTGACCAACCTCTGAATGTGATGGACAGAGCCCAGAGGACAACCAGCATCAAGCCGGTTCCGATGCGTTTTTTATGTGAGGAGGACAGGGCCATTGTATGGTCTCCGGGTTAGGTGTCCTGCTCGGCCTGTTCACCTGTCTTGCCGAAACGGCGCTTGCGCCCGGCATAGGTTTCCAGGGCCTTGTGCAGTTCGGTTTCATCGAAGTCGGGCCAGAGGGTGTCGGTGAAATAGAACTCGGCGTAGGCGGCCTGGAACAGCAGATAGTTCGAGAGCCTCTGTTCGCCACTGGTGCGGATGATGAGATCCGGGTCCGGCTGCCCTGCTGTGTACAACCGATTTGCGAGAGCTTCTTCGGTAAACTCTGCCGGGGGCGTTTCGGCCTCGGCCAGCAGGCGGGCGGCACGGACGATTTCGTCCCGGCTGGAATAGTTCAGCGCCAGGTTCAGGGTCATGGACGCGCAGTCATTGGTGGTGGTCATGACATGTTGCAGAACCTTACGAGTGGCCAGTGGCAACTCGTTGATCTCACCCAGAATATTCAAACGGATATCCTGTTCAAGCAACAGGCTGAGTTCATTGGTCAGGAAGCGTTTGAGGAGATCGAACAGGAAGCTGATTTCTTCCTTGGGGCGGCCCCAGTTCTCTTTGGAAAAAGTGTACAGCGTCAGATGCCTGATGCCCAGCTTGCGACATTCGGTGACAACTTTGCGGGCCGTTTTGGTGCCAGCCCGATGCCCCTCGCTGCGGGTCAGGCCTCTGGAGGTGGCCCAGCGTCCATTGCCGTCCATGATGACGGCAAGGTGAACAGGTAAAGAGGTAAGCTGCAGGACGATCCTCCTTGGAATCATCTGTCTCCATGAGACGGTCAAGCCCCGGGGTGGAATACCACCCCGGGGCATATCATCTCCCTCGAGTGAGGGCTATATTTCCATGATTTCGATTTCTTTGGCCTCGAGGACCTCATCAGCCTTCTTGATCATGGCATCGGTGACTTTCTGGACGTCATCCTGACCTTTATGTAGTTCGTCTTCGGTGATGTCCTTGTCCTTCTGCATGGCCTTGAGCATGTCGTTGGCGTCGCGGCGGACATTGCGCATGCCGATGCGGCAGTCTTCGGTATACTTCTTGGCGAGCTTGGCCAGTTCCTTGCGGCGTTCTTCGGTCAGGGGCGGAATGTTGATGCGGATCAGCTTTCCGTCGTTGACCGGGGTCAGCCCAAGGTCCGACTTCATGATGGCCTTTTCGATGGAGGCAAAGGCTCCACGATCCCAAGGCTGGATGGTCAGCGACCTGGATTCTGGGATGGAGATCGAGGCGATCTGTTTCAAGGGCGTAGGAGTGCCGTAGTAGTCCACCATGATATCTTCGACCAGAGATGCCGAAGCGCGTCCAGTGCGTAATTTGGTGAACTCTCTGTCCAGGTTCGCCAGTGCCTTGTTCATCCTTTCCCGGGCGTCATCCATAACGGATTGCATTGTCGCTTATCCTCCTTGAACTATGGTTCCGACGGCCTCCCCATTCACGACACGCTTGATGTTGCCGGGTGTGAACAGGTTGAACACGCAGATGGGCAGGTCATTATCCATGGCCAGGGAAATGGCTGTGGAATCCATGACCTTGAGGCGTTTGCTCAGGACGTCGATGTATGTCAGCTGCTCGAAGAGCGTCGCATCGTCATGTTCCATGGGGTCCTTGTCGTAGACCCCGTCCACCTTGGTTGCCTTCAGGATGGCTTCGGTGTTCAGTTCGGCGGCTCGCAGCGCGGCTGCGGTGTCAGTGGTGAAGTAGGGGTTGCCGGTTCCGGCAGCACAGATCACCACTCGGCCCTTTTCCAGATGGCGCACGGCGCGACGTCTGATGTAGGGCTCGGCCACTTCCTTCATGTCGATGGCGCTCATGACACGGGTCTGCACGCCTTCCTTCTCCAGTCCGTCCTGCACAGCCAGTGCGTTCATCACCGTGGCCAGCATGCCCATGTAATCGCCCTGGGCGCGGTCCATGCCTTTGGCGCTTGCGGCCATGCCACGGAAGATGTTGCCTCCGCCGATGACCAGAGCCACCTGCAGGCCCATTTGTGCTACTTCTGCAATTTCACGGGCAAATACGCTAACGGATTCGGGGTCTATACCGAATTTTTTGCTCCCCGCCAATGCCTCGCCACTGAGCTTCAACAGGACACGATTGAACCGGAGTTTGCTCATACGCGCATCTCTCCCCTGGTTGTAGGGTGTTTGCCTCCAAGATGAATATCATCTCTGGGGCTGAATGTCGGTCAAAAAAAACGGGCCTTACGGCCCGTTTGAATCTATTCCTCGTCGGACGACGGTGCGCCCTCACCGAGGGCCAGTCGCGTAAAGCTCAAGACTTTCGCGCCGCCAGCGGCTTCCTTGAGGTACTGCTTGATGGATTTTTTGTCGTCCTTGATGAACGGCTGCTCCAGCAGGCAGACTTCTTTGTAGTATTTGTTTACGCGGCCGATCATGATCTTTTCGACGATCTCGGCGGGTTTGCCTTCTTCGAGGCCCTGATTGCGGTAGATTTCCTTTTCCTTCTCCAGGAGATCCTGGGGAACTTCGTCAGAGGAAACGCAAAGCGGGTTCACGGCAGCAACCTGCATGGCAATGTCTTTGCCAATGGCAGCATCGTCGGTGCCGTCGAGGGCCACGAGGACGCCGATCTTCATGTTGGAGTGGATGTAGACACCCACAACGCCGTCGGCAGCGACTTTGGCAAAACGGCCAACGCCCATGTTTTCGCCCAGCTTGCCAATCAGGCCGGAGACGTCAACCATTTCGGCGGGCAGGTCAGCGGCAACACCGGTGGTCACATCGAGGCCAGCGATCTGCTCGGCCAGGTTGGCGGCAAAGCCTTGGAAGTCTTCGCCTTTGGCCACGAAGTCAGTCTCGCACATCAGCTCGACCAGAGTAGCGGTCTTACCATCGGCGGAGATGTAAGTACCCACAACGCCTTCAGAGGTGGCGCGGCCAGCCTTCTTGGCGGCCTTGGCAAGGCCCTTCTCGCGCAGGAACGCGATGGCCTTTTCTTCGTCGCCACCGCTCTCCACGAGCGCTTTCTTGCAGTCCATCATGCCTACGCCGGTCTTCTCGCGCAGGTCTTTAACCATAGCTGCGGTGATAGCCATTGTTATCTCCTTGAAAGTTACTCGGAAGCTTCTTCGGTGGTCTCGGTCTTGGGGGCCTCGGTTGCCTCGGCTTCAGCCTTGGGGGCTTCGGCGGGCTTGGCTTTGGGGACCTCGATCTTGGGGACTTCGGTCTTGGGAGCCGCGGGCTTGGGTGCGTCAGCCTTCTTGTCCTTGGCCTGAGCGGCGTCGGCAGCTTTAGCCATGGCCACTTCTTCCTGACGGGCGCCGCCTTCGAGGCAGGCGTCGGCCACGTGGGCCACAAACAGCTTGATGGCGCGGATGGCGTCGTCGTTGCCGGGGATGACGTAGTCGATGACATCAGGGTCGCAGTTGGTGTCAACCACAGCCACGATGGGGATACCGAGCTTGCGACATTCCTTGACGGCGATGTCCTCGCGCTTGGGATCGATGACAAACGCAGCGGCGGGCAGCCTTTCCATGTCCTTGATGCCGCCGAGTGCGTTGTTCAGCTTGGCGACTTCACGGGTCATGCCCACGACTTCTTTCTTGGTGTATTTGCTGGTGGTGCCATCCTCGAACATCTCCTCCAGCTTCTTCAGGCGGTCAATGGAACGCTTGATGGTCTGGAAGTTGGTGAGCGTGCCGCCCATCCAACGGTTGGTGATGTAGTACTGGCCAGCACGAGCGGCTTCCTGCTTCACGGCTTCCTGAGCCTGACGCTTGGTGCCGATGAAGATGATTTTTTCGCCCTTGGCGACGTTCTCAGCGATGAAATCGTGAGCGGTCTGGAACAGACGGACAGTCTGCTGAAGGTCGATGATGTGGATGCCGTTGCGAGCGCCGAAGATGTAAGGACGCATCTTGGGGTTCCAGCGTCGGGTCTGGTGACCAAAGTGGACGCCGGTCTCCAGCATCTGCTTCATGGTAACGTAAGCCATTGGAATTCCTCCTGGGTTGTTTCCTCCACTCCGGCCTTGTGGCGTCCGTCAAACCCTGCACCGTGCAGGGCACCCGGGACGCGGCCGAGGTGTGTGGTCTTGAAGAGTCGCGGACTTTTACGTGAAAACAAACGAAATGGCAAGCCCTGAGATCCGAATGCCTGCCTTCCCTTCAGTGGAAATTGCGTGCCGGATTCAGGTCTCTGCCGCAATGCCCAGATATTTATATCATTGCAGCGTGGCTGCCGGATCCTCTGTGACGGGCGCGCTTGGCTGTGGCGCATTTTGAACCGTGTTGGTCAACAGTCCTACGGTTTCGATTTCCACAGTGACTTCGTCACCGGCTTTGAGCTCTCCGATACCTGCGGGTGTTCCCGTCAGCACCACATCCCCGGGCATGAGCGTCATGACGCGAGAGATAAAGCTGACGGCTTCGGGTACGGAAAAGACCATTTCCGATGTATTGCCCTGTTGGCGGACCTGTCCGTTCACCAGTGTTCGGATGTTCAGATTACCCGGATTGGATACATCGGTCTCGATCCAGGGGCCGATGGGGGCAAAGGTGTCGAATCCTTTGGCACGAGTGAACAAGCCGTCCTTGCGCTGCAGATCGCGGGCAGTGACGTCGTTGGCGCATGCATATCCAAATATATAAGGGGCCAATTCATCAGCAGGGACGTTTTTGCACTGGCGTCCGATGATGACGGCAAGTTCCCCCTCGTAGTCCACTTGTTCCGACATGGATGGAATGAGGATGGGTTGGCCGTGGGCGATGACGGATGTGGGGGGCTTCAAAAAGATCAGGGGTTCCTGTGGCAGCTCATGGCCCAATTCTTCGGCATGCGAGCGGTAGTTCAGCCCCAGGCAGACGATCTTGCTGGGTACTGCCAGAGGCAGAACCTGAACTTCGGACAGGGAAAGAGGTTTGTCCAGACCCTTGGAGCGGTCGAGGCAGAGGACTTCGCCGTCGAGTAATTGGGCGTAGAAAGAGTAGTTATTGTAAGCCACTCGGATGATGCGCATTGATGGGCCTCCGGTTTCGCGTTCACCGTCAAGTCCGGCGAACATCACTCGCGGGACCATAACAGCCCTGGGCCAAGGTGTCTAACCGCTGGCTGGGACTTCTCTGCTCGGTGATGGCACTAGGTCGGGTGAAGGCTCCTGGAATCGGGCTTCTGGGGCTATGGCTATTTGTTCTCCAGAACCTCTTGCAGAACATCCAGAATTTCACTGAATTCAACGGGTTTTGAGACATAGGCCGTCATGCCGCCTTCCATGAACCCGGCACGGTCTCCGGCCATGGCATGGGCTGTCATGGCTACGATGGGGATATGGGCCCTGTGCACGAATTCCGGAGAAGTCCGGATGATCTTTGTGGCTTCGAGGCCATCCATCAACGGCATCTGGATGTCCATGAATATACAGTCGAAAGACTCTTCGCGCAGGGTATCCAATGCCTGCTGACCGTTGTATGCCGCACGGACCGTGCATCCTTGGTTTTCCAGCATTTTAACCAGGGAGAGGCTGCTGATGCGTTCGTCCTCGACCAGCAGGATTTTGGCTTTGGAGGCTGCCTGGGCGGTCTTGGGTGGGGTGGGCATGGAAATGGATTTTTCTTGCGTGGGCAGCTTGAAGCCAATGCTGATATAGAAGGTCGTTCCCTGGCCGGGGAGGCTCTCCACAGCGAGACTGCCCTCAAGGAGTTCAACGAGGTTCTTGACGATGGGCAGCCCCAATCCGGCTCCCTGATGTTTGCGTGAATAGGTGCCCTCGGCTTGAGTGAAGGTACTGAACATCGAGTCCACCAGAGCATCCGAGATTCCTGGCCCGGTATCACTGACCATGAACAGCAATCGGCTTGTTTCGGGTTTGGATGTCTCAAGTCTTGAAACGTCAATGGAGACGGCTCCGTGCTGGGTGAATTTGCAGGCGTTGCCCACCAGGTTGAGCAGGATCTGACGCAGGCGCAGTTCATCCCCAATGACCTGTGGGGGCACTTCCGGGTGGCAACGGATATTCAGTTCGATCCCTGCCGATGTGGCGAGAGTGCTGTATGTGCTCTTCACCTCATCCAGGATTTCACTCATGCTGATAAGTTCATCCCGCAACTGGATTTTCCCGGCTTCGATTCTGGACATGTCGAGGATGTCCCCCAGCAGTCGCGTCAGCCGTTGGCAGGAGAGAACCGCGTTGTCCACATATTCGCGTTGGTCATGGTTCAGGGGAGTCATGCCCATCAATTGCAGCATTCCCATGACACCATTGATGGGAGTGCGGATTTCATGACTCATGTTGGCCAGGAATTGGGATTTGGCCCGGCTTACGGCCTCGGCCTGTTCCTTGGCCTGAAGCAAGGTACGTTCGGCTTCCTTGCGCATGGTGATATCACGCACTGCCGTGGCACGGGTTGGTTTGCCCTTGTAGGTAAACATCCGCCCCTGGAATTCTGCCCAGAATGTCGAGCCATCCTTGCGTACGGCAAGAGCTTCGTATGGATTCTCCGCTCCAGACAGAATATTCTGTTTGACCAGCTCCCTGGATTCAGGGGCAATGACGTCGGTTCCGAAGATGCCGATGAGCTCCTCATTGCTGTAACCGAACATGTCACTGGCAGACTGGTTGGCCTCGATGCAGACTCCCTTGTCCGAAATGAAAATGGCTTCGGCCGTGGCTCTGGAGAGGGCGGTGTGGCGCTCCTCGCTTTCGCGCAATGCCTGTTCCGCCTGAATACGCTGGCTGAAGTCCTCCAGCGTTGCGATCACCTCGGTGGGGGATTTTCCTGGGTGCACGGGGTTGAAGTTGACCCGGATGTAGGAGGCTTTGCCGCCGGTTACGGAAACGTATGGGCCTTCGAAGATGCCGATTTCCCCATTCAGGGCGGTTTTGAGAGCTTGGCGCAGTTCATTACTTTCGGTCTGGCCTATTGTGTTGAATCCAATCAGTTGGTGGCGCGATGAGCCCATGATGTCGATGAATCGCTCATTGCAATCAACGATGGTTCCTTGTTCATTGTAGAGAATAATGCCCAGTGGCGAATTGTTGAAGACAATGCTGTGCCTGCTCTTGCTTTGTTCAAGGGCTTCCTTGGTCTTTTGCAGTTCCGTGATGTCCTTTCCCAAGGCGACAAACAGGTTGTCGGAGAGTTTGGCTGCGGTCGTCAGCACCGAGATGATTGTCCCATCTTTGCGACGAACGTCGTACTGGGCCTGAACGGTTCCCTTCTCAATGAGCATGGCGAAATTGTTTTGAGCGCGAGGATGGTCGTGTTCGGCCAGGGGGTTGGGGAAATTCAGTTGCAGGAATTCATCCTGAGTGTACCCGGTCATTTCGCAACCCGCCCGGTTGACTTCATGGAACCGACCGGTCTTGTCAAAGACGAACAGACCGTCAGGGGCATTTTCGATATAGCCTCTGTACTTGGCTTCACTTTCGATCAGTGCCGTCTCGGCGCGTCGCAGGGCACGTAGGGTTTTTGTCAATAGCGCAATGACCACCAGCAGGATCAGTATGGCGCCGCCGCTGATCTGAATCAGTGACTGATGGGTTTCATAGAATGTTTTTGGCCGGTTCAGGAGCAGGGAGCCGGGGGGGAGAAGGTCCTCGGAAATGTTCCAGCGTTTGAGCTCGAGAGCATCGAAAATATACAGATTGGCAGCCTCACCGGGGACGACCTTGATCTGTTCCGCGAGTTCGCCTTGAAGGATGCGCAGTGCGAGTTGTGCGGCGGTTCTGCCCTGGGATTCGTGGCTGACGACCTTGCCTCCCAGAATGCCCTGCCCCAGTCCATGCTCCCAGAGGTGGAAGACAGGTGCCTTGGCGTGTCTGCGTATCAAGCTCAGGCTGTCGGCAAAGGACATGGAGAGTCCTGACTTGTCACGATAGGCGGACAGCAACAGGATAGAGGTGTTTTTTCCCAGCTTCGAGAGTTTCTGCGTGAGTTCCTCAAAGCTCATGTCTGCGAGCAACAGCTCGTGGATTTCAAGGTTGGGGTTGGTTTGGGACAGGCGGCGTAGTTTCCTCAGGTCGCTTTGTCCGCTGGGGGTGCCATCAGCAATAACGGCGACTTGTGTTGTGCTGGGGGAGAGCCTGTGAATCAGCGCCAGGGTCTCGCTGAGGGAGATGGATTCGATGACGCCGGTAATATTGGGCTCCGCATCCTGGGCAAGGGCAAGGTTCACATTATTGAGCCCGCAAAACACAAGAGGGATGGACGGGAAGAGTTTATGTCGGTTGTCCAAGGCGAAGCGCAAGGCATTGTCATCCGAGGTCAGGATGATGTCATAGCGTGGTGCCACTGCCAGTTTGTGGCTCAGTTGTCGTTTGAAATGCGCAATGTCCTCGGGGCCGGGAAAGCGTTTGCTGTCCATGAATTCCACATCCAGCATGACTCCGGCGGGCTCGAATATGGATTTGATGCCGTCAATTTGTTGGAAGAATGTCGGAAAACCGGGGTGGTAGGAACTGATCAGCAAAGCCCTTTGGTCGTTTGACGCCGAATTTGCATTGGAACAGAAGAGCAGAATCAGGCAGGTGATGAACAACCGGGCGTATGCTGGAATCATATTGTTATCTCCGACACGACGTGGCGGGTGCCATGAAGCCGTTGAGTTTGCCCCGAGTGTGATTTTTATGGGGGCGCTTCCTTGCGTGCAGTCCTAATGAGTACCATGAGTGACGGTTGTGTCACAATGGTTTCTGGGGTTGATGTGCCAGTTGATTTTGGTAAATTCCAGTTGACAGGAGAAGGGGCGGGGGCATATATGTCCAATCTATGATCGATCACAACGCAATCAACTTTTTTGGTTTTTATTATTTTACCACGGGAATCAAGGCCCGTGGGGTTGATTGCATGGCGCGCTGAGCGCGCCTGAGTGATCCACGCCAGCAAGGGCCTCCGGAGATACCGGTGGCCTTTTTTTTGTGACTTAATAAGGGTATGGAGAAAATCCCAAGGAGGTAACAATGCATATTGGTAAAGCCATCAGAATGGAGCGAATCTTCAATAGAGATACGGAACGCGCCATCATCGTCCCTCTTGACCATGGCACGACCATCGGGCCGGTCAAGGGGCTGATAGACATGCGTGAAACCCTGACTCACATCGCAGAAGGCGGGGCCAATGCGGTGCTGATGCACAAAGGGTTGGTGCCCTGTGGTCATAGGCGGCAGGGGCCTGATATCGGACTGATCGTGCATCTTTCAGCCAGCACGGTACTGTCGCCTTTTCCCAACGCCAAGACCCTGACGGGCACGGTGGAAGATGCCATCAAGCTGGGCGCGGACGCGGTGTCCGTGCATGTGAATATCGGTGACGAAACTGAACGGGATATGTTGAGCGATCTTGGAAGGATGGCCTCGCGAGCTTCGGATTGGGGCATGCCCATCCTGGCCATGGTCTATGCCCGTGGCCCCAAGATCGAGAATGAATACGATCCTGATACCGTCGCTCATTGCGCCCGTGTGGGCATGGAGTTGGGCGCTGATGTGGTGAAGGTGCCCTACACCGGAGACCCTGAAAGCTTCAAACGGGTAACGGATGGGGTCTGCGTGCCCGTGGTGATTGCCGGTGGTCCCAAGCTGGACAGCTCTCGCGATCTGTTTGTCATGGTTCGCGATTCCCTTGCGGCTGGCGGCTCTGGCTTGTCCATTGGGCGTAATATCTTTCAGGCTGACAGGCCATATCACCTGATCAAGGCCTTGCATGGCGTGGTCCACAAGGACTGGGACGTGGATAAGGCTGAGCATGTTGCGTTGGGCGAGTAACGCCCGCCAGTTGGGTTTGATACTCTTCAGGGCTTCCAGGTGATGCCTGGAACATGAAATCGAAGCGTCCGGTCAGCATTGCTGGCCGGACGCTTGGTGTCAGAAGTCCAAAGGCAGGGGCTGCGGTGTGAGGGGACCGCCGTTTCGGTACAACTTCCAAGTGTACTTGAGTACCGCCAGAATGTCGTTCATCACGTTACTGCATTCGTCGGCTTCAACCGTTTCGGTGCGGACGATGCCGGAACCGGGCAGGCTGGGAATATCTCCCATGATGCGCTGATACAGTGTCTCGGCGGGGAGTGATATTCCACCCGCCTCGGCCATGCCGACGGCGATCTGCTTGGCGGCCCGTCTGGGGTCGGAGGTAAACAGGCAGGCTCTTGCCACGGCGGCATAGACGCCACCACCCGTGGGGCCATGCTGCACGGCCAGCGAATACGCCTGTCCGGCTGCCTTGAGCTCTCCCTGGCGGACAAGGGCGAATCCAAGGTCCAAAAACGGATTGGGCGCGTTGGGATTGTCCATCAGCGTTTGAACCAGCACATTTCTCGTGCGGGTGATGCCGTTATTGCGGGCATGGGCATCCACAGCCCGACGCATGCATGCCTTGGCCTTGTCGGGCTCTCCCAAGGCCTCCCAGGCGTTGGCCATTCCGATGTAGGCCTCGGCAAACAGGTTGTTGATGGCGAGCGCCTTGTTGAAAGAACCTATGGCCAGCTCGAAATGCTCAGCCGATAACTGATCGCAACCCTTGGTATAGTATTGATGTGCTTCTTGCTGCCTTGAAGTCGCTCTTTTCATGGCGGCAATGGCCTGAACTCGACGCCCTCGTCGGGTTTCCTCCTGCGCCTGGCGCATGGCGGCAATGCGTTCCCGTCCGGGATTGGCTCCGCTGGCAGCAAGTCGACACTGCTTGAGCAGACCTTCCTGTGAGTAGGGGCGAACCAGGTAGCCTGAACATCCGGCTCCCAGGGCCTCGAGAACGCAGGCTCGGCTGCTGCTCATGCTGGTGACGATGACAGGCAGTGTCGCAAAGGAACGACGACGGCGTAGTAACCGCAAGACCTTTGCTCCAGTGGTCCGGCCCAGGTCTGCATCCAGAAGAACCACGTCCACCGGGTTGGCGACGATCCAGACCAGAGCCTTTTCGATGGATGCGAACGTCACGATTTCGGGGACTCCTGCGGCGCGCAAGGCGCTTCGGTCCAGACGAAGATGCTCCCGGTTGGCCGAGACCGCCAGGGCAGTGGTGAAGGGGGTCAGATTCTTTTTGTGCAGAGTCAGCATCCATACCTCGTATCAAAGCTTCAGATGGTTCATCCTTGTTATCGGCCTCGATGCTGGTTCGCTTTAGCGCAGAAGCGCTGATCGGTCCGATGCTCCTGTTGTTCCTGTTGGTTACGAAACGAAGTGGGATCATGGCTGCTTGAGGAAAACCATATTTGTTCGGGAGGCCCCTTGATTGTGCCGCCATTGTCGTTTAGGGCCTCAGGTCAGAGTCGCTTTACTTTGTCCTTTTTTTCGCAATCCAGGAGCTGCTTGGGGGCATTCCGACTTGGTTCATCCGAGTCGATGCAACCGATAGTGTCGTTCCGGGGTGAGATTTTCAGAATTTGACCGATAAGATTGGTTCGGCACTCGGGGGAAGGGTGCCGGGAGGTGGTGATTGATGCCTTGCTCGCCTTGGCATTGAGTCATGTCTAAATTTATTCAGCCAAGGTGGGTTTTGGTCATGAGTATTAGATTCAAGAGGGCATTGACTGGTGCCCTGGTGCTTGCCGTTACATTGGCAGGGGCCGTTGGCGCAGGCGCCAAGCAGTATATCGGAAGTGAAGCCTGCTCGGAATGTCATGATGAGCAGTTTGAACATTTCGTGAGCTATTCCAAAAAAGCCAAATCCTGGCACAGCATCGAAATCATGGCCTCGGATTTGACGCAGGCTGAACAGGAAAGCTGTTACGAATGTCATACCACCGGGTACGGAAAGGGTGGTTTCGTCAGCATCAAGGAAACACCCGAGTTGGCCGATGTCGGTTGTGAGACCTGTCATGGTCCCGGTGCCGAGCATGCCGAATCCGGAGGGGATACCGAAGCCATTGAGCGCACTCCCAGTGTAGAAGGTTGCGAAACCTGCCACAATGCAGACCGAGTCGAGGACTTCAACTTCAAGCCGCTGATCTTCAGCGGTGCGCACTAGGAGATCCTTATGCTCGATTATTTTCGCAGCCATGTGAACGCCCGTGTGACCGCTCTGGTTATTGGGATCTGTGTCCTGGTCTTCGCCGCGCTGATCACCATCAGCTCCATGTGGCAGAGTGACGCCATGGAGGCTCAGCTGGATGCCTCGCTCACTAGAACTTCCGAGCTCATCAAGCAGACCGTGGAAAAGCCCATGGTCATCGGTGATGATGCAAGCACCAAGAAAGAGTTCGCCTTCTTGAAGGACAAGTATCCCGACACGGAAATTTATCTGACCAACTACAAGGCCAATGTGACCTATTCCACAGTGGATGAGTCCGTGCGCAAGGACTTTGAATCTGCCTATGACCAGGCAGATATGTTGGGCCTGATGACAACGTCGCTGAGCGAACAGACAGAGACCGGGCTGCTGACCAAGAGCGGCGGGCGGGACTTGTTCATGCGCGTCATGTCCATCCCCAATGAGAAGTCCTGCTATCACTGTCATGGTAGTTCTCAGGCCATTCTTGGCAGCATCGCCGTCATTCAGGACGTCAGCCCCAATGTGAGCGCCATTCGTACGCAGATTTATGAATTCATCGCCTTGTGCGTTGGTGGACTGATTCTGTTGGTGGTGCCCGTGGTGCTGTTCCTGCGTCGCAACGTTATTGCTCGCCTGGCAGATATCGCTGGTGCCTCCAATGAGGTGGCCAACGGAAACTTTGATGCCCGTTTCGAATGCGCCAGTACTGATGAATTGGGTCAGTTGGGGTGCAACCTCTCGGGCATGGTTGGCAAATTGAAGACCCAGCTCGGGTTCTCGCAGGGTATTCTGTCCGGGATGACTATCGCCTGCTATGTGGCCGATACCGATGCCAACGTGTCATTCATCAACAAGCCTATGCTTGAACTGATCGGCCTGGATGGCGATCCGGAATCCTTCCATGGGCGAAATGTCTCCGATTTGTTCTTTGGCGATTCGACTCGCGAGACAGTCGAGAACCTTGCTCTCAATGATCGCAAACCGCATTCCGTACCGCGTGAAGAATATGAGAACCGCAAGGGCCAGACCCTGTTCCTGAACATGGAAGCGGCTCCACTTTATGACCTTGACGGGAACCTGATTGGTGCCTTTGCCCTGATCATGGACCTGACTGCCATTGTGGAGAATGAGCGGATGATCGAGGCGCAGAATATGCGCATTGCCAAGGCTGCCGGAGATGCAGAACAGGTGTCGGTCAACGTGTCCTCCTCGGCGGACGAACTGTCTGCTCAGGTCGAAGAGGCCAGCCGCGGTTCAGATGGCCAGTTGGCCCGGACCTCCGAGGTGGCTACCGCCATGGAGCAGATGAACGCCACCGTGCTGGAAGTTGCTCAGAATGCGGATAGCGCGGCAGAGTTGGCCGATCGCACCAAGATTAAGGCCCAGGAAGGCCAGACCGTGGTGGAAGAATCCGTGCGTATTGCCGAGCATGTGGCAACGCAGGCCATGGGACTTCAGGAGAGCATGAAGGAGCTGGGCTCTCAGGCCGAGGATGTTGGTCGTATCGTAGAGGTCATTACGGACATCGCGGACCAGACCAATCTGCTGGCCCTGAATGCGGCTATCGAGGCCGCCCGGGCGGGTGAGGCCGGACGCGGATTTGCCGTTGTGGCCGATGAGGTGCGCAAGCTGGCCGAACGGACCATGAGCGCCACTCAGGAAGTGACCCAGTCCATCCAGACGATTCAGAACAGTGCCAAGGCCAGTGTGGCCAGTACTGAAGAGGCCGTCGTCTCCGTTGAGCAAAGTCGCGAGAAGGCTCATGTCTCAGGCGAGGCCCTGGCGGAGATTCTGGGCATGGTGGAGAATACTGCGGACCAGGTCCGTTCCATTGCCACGGCAGCCGAAGAGCAGTCGGCAACATCGGAACAGATCACAAGATCCACCGAGGACATCAACTCCATTGCCAATGAGACGGCTCAGGCTATGACCGAAGCGGCCAAGGCTGTGAATGATCTTGCCGAACAGGCTCAGGCCCTGCGCGGGATCATTGAGGACATGCGCTCTTCATAGTTGCAACGCATCTATATCAGTAGTTCAATAACGGCTCCGGAGTCCTCTCCGGGGCCGTTTTTTGTTTGTCTCTGTTGTGTTATTTTTGATGTATAGTGGTGTTGGAGTGTAATGACTGGATTTTGATCAATGCTGCGAGTATGTTAAAGAAGATTTTTGATGAGTCGATAAGACTTTGAAGTATCTGGGAGTGTGTGTTTCAAATTGGGAGTAGGTATGGGTAAATTGAAAAGTATCAATGTGCAGTTGTCACTGTTTGTTACGGTGGTCATTATTGCGGCGATTACAGGCCTTGTACTGTACGTGAATTCGTCGACATTCTCGGTTGCGACTGATTTGGGGTATCAGTCTGCCAATCAGTCAACGGATCTCACAGCCAAATCTCTGGCGAGCTATCTGGACAATGCCGTGGCGTTAACCGAAGGGCTTGCCGGGCAGAAGGCCATTTCCGACACGCTGATGCCGGGTTATCCAGCTGAGCGGACTCAACGACTGTTCGAGGAACTCATGACCTCGTACAAGGATTATTGGGCCATGTTCGTTTTTGACCGCGAGGGAAAGATCGTAGCCGGGTCCAACGCCAAGGGGGCGGACATGCGGGGCATGGACCGTGCCTCACGGGGATACGTCAAGGCTGTCCTGGGTGGGCAGGATTTGTATATCACTCCTGATATCCTCAAATCCAAAAGTGGTGGGGGGATTTACATCTTTGGCGTTGCCAAGGCCATCAAGGGACCAGACGGGTTCGTGACCGGTGGATTGGCTGTTTTCCCCCGTTGGGAAGTCTTCACAGAGCAGTTCATCGATCCGATTCGAATCGGCAAGGATGGCTATGGTTTTATCTTTGATACTTCCGGGCGGATCATTGCCCATGCCGTGAATAAGGACCTGATGCTCAAGGATCTGTCCGAACACGCCTTTGTGCAGCAGGCCATGAAAGAGAAAAACGGCTTCTTCGAGTACGACTGGAAGGGCCGTAAGAAGGTGATGGCCGTGCGCGAGAATAAGCGCACTGGCTGGCTGGTCTGCATGAGTGTTTATGAGTCTGATCTTGCGGCGGGCGCGCTCGCCCAGCGCAATGTCATGATTGGGGCCGGGCTTGGGATGGTCCTGGTTGTGGCTGGTATCATTCTGGCTGCGCTGAAATTCCAGGTCTTCAAGCCTCTGTCGAATATCGAAGCCTTTGCCGGCGAAATATCCAGAGGCAACATGTCTGCCGAGCTGTCAGGCAAGTTCCGGTATGAACTGGAGAACCTGGCTGGGCATATCTCGCACATGGTGTCGGAGCTGAAGCAGAAGCTCGGTTTCGCGGAGAGCGTCCTTGTGGGGCTCACGCAGCCCTGCATGGTGGTGGACAATGATGAACGAATCACCTTCGTCAATGACCCCTACTTGAAGCTGTTCGAGCGCGACGAGACTCCAGAGCAGGCAATGGGACTGACCCTGTCAAAGTTTTATTATGGCGAAGAAGGTCGGGAAACCATGGCCGGCAAATGTCTGCGCGACGGTTGCGTGGTCCTGGACCATGAAATGCAGACCCAGAGCTCCAAGGGCTCGGAGCTGCACATTCGTTACGATGTGGCCCCGCTGACCGACATCGACGGCAATGTGATTGGCGTGTTTCTGCTGTTCTTCGACCTGACTGAAATCAAGAAAAGTCAGGCCCTGATTCAGGAAAAGAATATCAAGATCGAGCACGCTGCAGCCCAGGCCAACGAGGTTGCGGAGCAGGTTGTGGCAGCTAGTGAAGAGCTTTCGGCTCAGATCGAGCAGTCTTCCAGTGGTGCCGAAGTCCAACGCGAGCGCTCTGCCGAGGCTGCTACGGCCATGGAAGAGATGAACGCCACGGTGCTTGAGGTTGCGCAGAATGCTTCTGAGGCCTCTTCCCTGGCGGATCAATCCAAAGGGAAGGCGCAGGAGGGCTCGGATGTCGTTCGCAAGATGGTCGGCACCATTCAGGAAATCCACACGCATGCGTCACAGCTTCGTAATGACATGGCCGAGTTGGGAACCCAGGCGGAAGGCATTGGGCAGATCATGACCGTGATTACCGATATTGCGGATCAGACGAACCTGCTGGCATTGAACGCCGCCATCGAGGCCGCCCGAGCAGGCGATGCGGGGCGTGGTTTTGCAGTTGTTGCGGACGAAGTGCGCAAGCTGGCGGAGAAGACCATGTCCGCCACCAATGAAGTGGGCAGTTTTATCGCCAATATCCAGCAAAGTGCGCAAAAGAATATTGCTAATACCGAGTCTGCTACCAAGGCGATCGACTTGAGTACCGAGATGGCGGACCAGTCCGGTCGGGCTTTGGTGGAGATTGTCGATCTGGTGGAGCGCACCGCTGATCAGGTCCGGGGCATTGCCACCGCATCCGAGCAGCAATCGGCTACCAGCGAGGAAATCAGCCGTGCCACGGGCGAGATCAATCAAATTGCCATGGAGACGGCTCAGGCCATGAATGAATCGCAGCAGGCGATCTCGGATCTGGCCCGTATTGCTGGAGACCTGAAGGTAGCCATCGACGAAATGCAGGATTGATCGAGTTTCCTTCAACCTAACGTCAGGAATGATCTTGGCGTTGGAAATCCAACAGGCAGATATAATGCCCCGAGCCTTCGGCTCGGGGCATTTTTTTTCGTTATTATAATAATTTAGATTTTATTTTGGTGTTTATTTTTTGATGCAGTAAGGCTCTATGGTTCTGTTTTTGTCTATTGAATATCGTATTAATTGTTGCTTTTTCGCTGGAATAATAGAATTAATATAAGAGGTGTGATTTTTTTTGTATCGTTTGCTTGGGAGGGTGCGATGCGATTGTGTCTTTGTTTAGTGTTATGCGTTGTTTTGTTGGCTGTTTATGGTTGTAGTGGAGGGGAAACTAGCTACGACATCAAAGCGATCACCTCAGTGGAAAAAACCTATGTCGGATCGGACGAATGCAAATACTGTCATCTGGAACATTACGATTCCTGGAAGGCGACTTTGCATAGCCGTATGCTTCAGGATGCCAAGGCGAACAAGGATGTCTTTGTCGTGAAGCTTGATCCTGATAAAATCAGGGCAGACTTCAGGAAGATCGAGAAGAAGCTCAAGGTTCCACCCGACGAGATTTACATCCCTCGCGAGGATGAGGTCCTTTATACCATCGGCAGTCAGTGGAAGCAGCGTTATATCGTTAATAAAAACGGTGATTTATATATTAGTCCGGTGCAGTACAACATCGAGACTGGGCGGTTCGTGAATTATCACGAACACGACTGGGACAAGCGTCCCTGGATGTTGAAGTGTGGTGGTTGCCATGCAACCGGTGTCGATCTTGCGTCCAAGACCTTGACCGAGCCGGGAGTTGGCTGTGAGGCTTGTCACGGGCCAGGCTCACACCACGTGGCTCTTCCCAAGACTGCAGTCTTTGACAAGCGTTCCACCATTGTTAATCCCGCCAAACTGACGCCGGGAGTGGCTGTGCAGATCTGCGGATCGTGCCATAACCGTGGCAAGTCGACCATGGTCAAGGGTGGGGGCTGGCCTGTGGGCTACAAGCCAGGCAAGGCGCTCACTTCCTACTACAACTCCACCTCTTACGAGGCAGGCGACAAGAAGCACGTCTATGCCAATGAATTCTCCAAGGGGCACCATCAGCAGTATATCGACTGGCAGCAGTCCAAGCACTATCTCGAAGGCGTGACCTGTAATTCATGCCACTATGTGCACCAGTTGGGTGTGCCTAGCACCCGCTATCAGACTCGTGCTTCCGGCTCATCTCAATGTTTGAGTTGTCACCCCATGATCAACAACAATCAGGCGCATGCCATCCATTCGTTTGGCAATTGCGTGGGATGTCATATGCCTCGCATCGCCAAGAGTGCGGAGTCCGGTGACATTCATAGCCATGTGTTCATGGCGTTGTTGCCCAAGGATACGTTGGCTAACCCCGCTATCCCCAATTCGTGCCAGACCTGTCATGAGCATAAGGACCAGGATCTCAAGAAGCTGCAGATGCGTTTTGAGGCCTTGGCGCAGTTGCCCAAGCCGCAGGGTAAGGTCATCGGGAATGTTGGGGACATGGGCAAGTAACAGGGAGATTGAAAGGAGGCTGTATGCACCCTGTCAAAACGATATTGGGGCTGCTCCTGTTCTCCCTGTGGGCGTTGCCCGGTCCGAGCTGGTGTATGGAGGTGAAATCCGATGTGCACCGCTACCGGAATTACGAACTCAGTACGGGATACTACGAGCGGTATGAGGTCAGACCTGGGTTGAACAGACCCTTGATCATGGACGAAACTCCAGCCCGCCCCGGGATTTTATCCTATGGGCCTGGAACGGCGACGGTCAGGGTCAGAACGCGCCTGCAGGATGCCCATGCAGGAATCGCCTTCTACGAAGGCAGAACCTGTGTGGATTGCCATCGCCAACAGGGAGGGGACAACCTGCATGTGGTGCGTAACGATCTGGTGTGTCGTCAATGTCACGGTGGTGAGCCCATCTCCAGCGTGAACCATTACTATTCGCCGCTGAACAAGATCAGGCGGCATGCCTATATCTGCGCCAAGTGTCACCAGGGGGCGGGAATTTCCTATGCCTCCTACCTGGTGCACGAGCCGAATCCGGCCATGATGTCCACGCGGGAATCGTTCCCGCTGCTGTTCTATGCCTTCTGGGCCATGATTGCACTGGCAGGCGGAACGTTGGCGATCTTCCTGCCGCACACCGTGCTGTGGGGGCTGAGGGAGCTGTTCTCCGGCGGAAAGAAGAAGGGGGGTGACGAGTCATGATGATACGACGCTTTACTCCCGTGCAGAGGCTCTTTCACCTGTCGCTGATTCTGACATTCATGATGCAGACCGCAACCGGGTTTGGGCGCCTCTATATCGAGACTGCCTGGGGCAAGTGGCTTGCAGGGCTATTCGGAGGATATACCGGATGTCTGGCCGTGCATAAATGGGTCGGCATTCTGATGCTTGTGCTGTTCCTGCTGCATATTGTTTATGCGGTGGTGCAGATCGCCAGGGGCAAGATGCGTGGGCAGGATTCGCTTTTGCCCCGATTGTCCGACATAGGGGAATTCCTGCGCCATACCGCCTGGATATTCGGACTGGCCCGCCAGCCCCGGTTTGACCGTTGGACCTGGTGGGAGAAGTTCGATTACTGGGCTGTGTTCTGGGGTATGGTCATCCTGGGCAGTACAGGGCTCATCCTCTTTGATTCCCTGGTGTCAAGCCGGGTGATCATGGGCTGGGGTATTAATGTGGCCTTGTGGGTCCACCGAGTGGAGGCGATCCTTGCGATCCTGCATGTGGTCTTGATTCACTTCTTTGTGGCGCATCTGCGCCGTAGCCATTTCCCCATGGATAAAGCCATGTTCGAGGGAGGGGTTGAAGTGGACGCCGCAAAAGAGCATCGCCCTGCCTGGATTGAACGGCTCAAGGCTGGTGGCGATCTCGAAGGGCACGTTATCAGTGCTGTCCCAACGGCCATGCGTGCCGTGTACTTTGTCTTTGGGTACGCGGTCGTGGTCATCGGAGCCCTGCTCGTGATCTACGCCTTGATCAACGCGCCTCGGGTGACCTGGTAACACCAACCAATAACCATGAATGAAAAGCCCCGGACCGAAATCCGGGGCTTTTTTGTGCCGTGGCACAGAATCCGCGCAGGCGCGAGCAGGGTGGGGTGTGTGAGGCTGGCCTGGGCGGAGAGGGGGGTACCGAGCCGGGAGGGCTTGGGTGACTTTGATGAAAGAAGGAGTTGTCCTCTCTGCCGGGCAGCATGGCAATATCAGCGCCGTGGCCAAATCCGGGGGAAGAGGAAGGGGACCTTGCGGCGATAGCGGTCATAAGCCGGGCCGAAGCGCGCGGCGAGTTCGTGTTCTTCCACATGCCGATGCCAGAAGCTGCCGGCCAGTAGCCCGAACAGGAAACCGATCAGGCCGGCTGTGAGTGATGAGATGAGCGTCATCAATCCCATCCAGTAGAGCATGGCTCCCAATTGGATGGGGTTGCGGGTGCGGGCGTAGGGGCCTGTGGTGATCAGGCGCTGCGTCGGTGCCGTGGGGGCGGGGGTGCCACCGTGCTTCCACTGGGTCCGTACCGCCCAGGACAATAGCAGGATACTACTGATGAGCGATGGAGCCCCCACGGTAATTTCCAGCCAGCGGGGCCAGGGATTGCCCATTTGCTGAAGCGCCGGCTCCAGAATCATGAGCAGCCCGAGGGGAATTCCGCACAGGAACAGCGCCGCACCGATGGCTAGGGACAGCGCTTTGCGCATGGGGCCGGGTTTGGACCCGGCCAGTCGTAACAAAACCTCAACAACAGGGCGACGCATGGTGCCCTCCTTGGCGAGGGGCTAGTCGCCGCTTTCCGCCTTGGGTTTGGGGGCAGCAGGCGTTTTGGGCAGGTAACGCTTGATCTTGGTGGCAGCGGCAATGGTTTCGTCCGGTGCTCCCAGAAAGCGCATGACTCCCTTGGGGGAAATGTAGTGCCAGCCTTCGGGCTCGGTCAAAAGTGTTGCGCCATTGGAGGTCAGAAAATCTTCGGCCAGAGCCTGGTCCACGGCTTCCTGCATCTCGCCCAGCAGGCGCTCGTTTTCCAGAACCAATGAGGAGGTGCGGAAGATCTCAAAAGCGCTGTGGGCGATGTCGATGAGCGGGAATTCCGTGTCCTTCTTGCGCCCGGCAAGGATGCGTTCCAGGGTGGTCAGGTCCTTTTTCAGGGCCTTGATTTCTTCCTGGGCGATTTCGCGGGCTGACTCGATGTTCTCCATCATGGATTTGATCATGGGCGCGGTCTGGCTTGGTCCGGGCATGGGGTTGCGACTCCTCCTGAAGCTTGGGTTGAAAGATGGCTGGACCGCCTTGTCATGAGGCGGTCGTGGTTTTTACTCGCGGGCCGGGTCAGGGGCCAGTCTGGTTCATTACGGCAGTCAGGTATTGCAGCACCGAGATGCCGGAAATAGTCCATACGATGAGCAGCGCGGCGATGAACGAGACCATCGAGAGCACCGTAACGATGATCGGCTGCTGTGTCATTCTCGAAAAGACCATATCCTTCAAGACTTTGTGGATGTAAAAATGCCATGCCAGAAAAACGACGATGAAAATACCCAGAGCGTAGATGATGGCCATATGCGTGCCCCCCCTCGGATGACTAGAACCGTTACGGGATTCAGAATCTTCATATTTCTCGTAACAGTTGCACGGGAGTGGAGCAAGGGGCGGGGAGTTTTTGGGGAGGGAGGATGGCTCGGCCCGGGCTTTGTTGATCTGAATGAAAAAGCCCCCGCACCGATCAGGCGCAGGGGCTTTGTGTCGTCTGGTGGCTCTCGCTCTGTCATGCCGGGGAGCTAGCCCTGGCGGCGGACGATTTCCTTGGCCGGGATGATACCCGTGGCCGAGGCCGAAACAATGTTGCCCGCCACGCCCGGACCATCTCCGGCCACGAACAGGCCTCTGATGGAGGTCTCCAGTTCATTGCTGGTCTTGACCTGGGTGGCAAAGAACTTGATCTCCGGTGCGTAGAGCAGGGTTTCGTCGTTGGCGACACCGGGGACGGCGTAGTTCAACTGTTCCAGTCCCTGGACCAGATTGGTCACTATGCGCTCGGGCAGGGCCATGGCGATGTCGCCGGGCACCACGTCCTTCATGGTGGGGTCGATGTAGGAGTTGCGGATGCGGTCCCAGGTGCTGCGGCGACCGCGGCGCAGATCGCCGAAACGCTGCAGGATGGGCTTGCCTCCGCCGATGATGCTTGCCAGCCGCCCGATGGACTCGCCGTAGGCCTGGTTGTCGGAGACGGGCTCGGTGAGCACGACCTTGGACAGGAAGGCGAAGTTGGTGTTCTGGCTCTTGATATTCATGTTGGCGTGGCCGTTGACGCACACGAAATCCTGATAGTTTTCCAGGGCCACAAATCCACCGTAGTTGGTGCAGAAGGTCCTGGTCTGGTCATCATATTTGCGGGTCCGCACGAAGAACGTGGGGTCGTATACAATCTCGCAGAGGTCCTTCATGATGTCGTTGTGGACTTCCACGCGCACACCGACTTCGATGCCGCGCTGGGTCACACCCACGCCGTGGTTCTGTACGACCTTGGCGGTCCACTCCGCACCCACCCGGCCCGGGGCCAGGATCACGTTGTCGGCGTAGTAGCCGCCGCGCTTGGTCAGCACGCCGGTGACATGGTCGCCGTCCACAATGATGTCCTTGACCTCCTCGGAGGTCTGGATGGTCACGCCCTTGGCTTTCAGGTCTTCCACCATGCCATTGATATGACCGGGCAGATTGTCGCTGCCCAGATGCTTCTGCTTGATGATCAAGAGGTCCACGCCATGCTTCAGCGCATTCTTGCGGATGTCTTTGGCCTTCTCCATGTCTGTGGGGAAGACCTGGCCGTCCATGCCGTAGGCATTGAAGATATCCTCGGTCTCATCGATCAGGGCCTGAGCCTCGGCGATGGGCAGGAACTGGGTCAGGTCCGTCTTGCCGAGAATGGGGATGAAATTCAGCTTGCCGTCGGAGAACAGGCCAGCCCCGCCCATGCCTGCAAGGATATTGCAAGGGCGGCACTTGACGCATTCCTGGCCGTCGCCGATGGGGCAGTTGCGCTTGAGCGGCTGCTTGCCCTTTTCCAGCACCAGGATTTTGAGCTTGGAGTTGTTGGCCAGGTACCAGGCGGAGAAGAGTCCGGCTGGTCCGCCGCCAACGATGATGACGTCATAGTGTTTTTGGGTTTTTTTCGGTGCCATTAAATCTTTTTGCTCCTGGGGCGGCTGCCAAAATCATGGGGTCCGGGGCAGCTGCGTGCGGCCGGCTGATTTCAGTCCGACCAAGGTGTTTCGGCGCGCGCTGACAAAAGCGCGCAGAACCCTTGATTGTCCATTTCATGGCTTGGAGAGGAAAGCAAGTAAAAAAATAGGCCACCGAAAAAAGATCAGTGGCCTGCAAAATGGTGAGGAGCGAGGGTGGAATGCTATTGTCCACTCACTTCCCGTAAATATTTGAATAAGATGCGAAAAGCCTTGGGGGGCTTGTTGGCCTTGCGCTCGCCCGCGGCGTTGCGGGCCAGGGTGCGCAGGCGCTGGCGGTCGGCCTCCGGGTTGGCGGCAACGATTTCCTCGATGAGTTCGTCGTCACCATCCATCAGGCGTTCGCGCCATTCTTCCAGTTGATGGAAGCGGTCATCGTTCTGATGTTTTTTCTGATCCACGTATTCCATGGCCTCACGCAGGGCATCGATATTGTCGGCCTCTGCACGCATGAGTTTGCCCAGGTGCTGGCGATGGCGGCGCTTGGCCTCGTGCTTTTTTACGGTCTTGTCAAAAAGCGCGGCCTCGCGAATGGCCTCGGGGATGTCCATGGCCTTGATTTTTTCGTTGGGCATGGCGCACAGCTTTTCACCGAGGGCTTGTAGTTCGATCATCTCGCGTTTGCGTTGCGTTTTGCTCTTGCGGATGTCTTCGCCATCAAACTCATCAAATTCTTCGTCTTTTTTGCGTTGGCCCATGTTGGTTCCCTTGGAAAGTTCTTGTTCGATTGTGGCAAGGCTCGGGGCTTGTCCCGGAGCTGTGGAGTGAATGATCGTCCTGCTTTATGCGTTCAGCTTGGCTCGCAGGGCTCGAAAGTGTTCTCCGGCCTGGGTCCGGTTCATGGGGGTGCCATGTCCCGGGTATATCGCAACGATATTGGCGTGGTCCAGCAGCCAGAGCAATTTGTTTAGCGTGTGCTCCAGTTCTTCGGGGTCGTGGCCCGGTAGTCTGGGCATTCCGGGTTCTTCGGGGCAGAGGATGTCGCCGGTAATCAGTGCGCCCCCGACCCGGAAGCAGAGCCCATCCGGGCTGTGGCCCGGTGTGTGGTAGACCTGAAGCGCATCGCGTGGGCCAATGGGGATGGTCAGACAACGCAGGCTTCCGCCCGGTGTTTCCATGTCCCGTGCGACTCCTGCCGAGGTGGGCAGGGCAAACAGGGCGATGGCTTTGGCCGCATGCGGTGTCGCGGTGTCCAGAACTGTTGCGCCTGTCAGGTCAGCGTCGCGATTGCGCAGGGCATCAGCGGCCAGCTTGTGGCAGACAAGGGAAATGATGAGCCCGGGCGTATCCAGAATTCGCGAGGCCCCGAGGCAATGGTCTGCGTGACAATGGGTCAGGCAGATCATGGCCTGGCGCGGCATCTCGCGCGTGAACTGCGCCATCAGCCCGGCCAGGGCGTCAGCCTCGTCGGAGTCGGTCCCGGGATCCACCAGAATGGCATATTCCGGTGAACGCAGCAGGTAGCTGTTGCAGCAATTGGACGCATCAAGACGCAGAACGGATGCCAGTTCCGTTTCATAGGCTCCGGGGATGGTGTCCCATTCGAGCTGCGAAAAGCCTGTGCCTCCGGCCACGATGTAACCCCTCCGTGGGCAACGGATACCCGAGAACCTCGTGATCGTCCAGAAGCCTGATGAACAGGCCAGCGAACTATCCCAGAGTCACGTCCGCGGCGATGACGCCCGAGGGCTTGTCCTGGTCGCCGAAAGGAGTGGAGACTGTGATGCATCGCTCGCCGCTGGCCTGGGAGACATAGACCTCGGAAATGACCATGGTCCCGGTCTCCATGGCTGTCGTGAACCATGGTCGTGAAGACCAGTCCTTGCCCTTGGCCCGAGCGTCATGTGGGGACTCCTGGCCGGGACGCGGGATATTCGAACAGGGTTGGATGCCTTTGGCATCAGTCAGATACAGAAGTTCGAGGAAGGCGCTCTGCGCGATGGTTTGGCGCATGGCCGTCTCCTGGCGCTCCGGTGTCATGGAAAGGATGTCTGCGGATTCAGCCAGCTGGTTGAGGGCCTGCTGAACCTTTCCCGTGCCCATAAGGTCAAAGGCTCCGTTCAGGCCATCGAGTTCCGATACCCCAGAGAGGAGGTTTTCAAGGGCCTGGGAGGAGGTCTCCATGCCTTCGTTGGTCTGCTGGGAGATGTTGTCCACTTGAGCCACGGCGCGAGTGACCTGCTCGCTGGCAGCTGATTGCTGGGTGGCTGCTGTGGCAATGGAGCGAATCTGGTCGGCATTTTCAGCAGCAAGTTCAACGATGGTGGTCAGCATTGTCCCCGAGCGTCGAGCGACCTCCGTGGCCTGCTCAACGATGGCGGCAGCAGCGGTCATGCCCGTGCGGGTGCGATCCACACCACCCTGGATGGCCTCGACCTGTTGCCCGACGTCCCGTGTGGCTTCCATGGTTTTTTCAGCCAGTTTGCGTACCTCGTCGGCCACGACGGCAAAGCCGCGTCCGGCATCCCCGGCACGGGCGGCTTCGATGGCGGCGTTGAGGGCCAACAGGTTGGTCTGGTCTGCAATGTCCGCGATAACATTCATGATGCGTCCGATGCCTTCGGCCTGCACGCCCAGTCCCGAGACAACCTCGGACAATTCTGCGGTGTGCTCATTCACGGCCTGGATGGCGGCAACGGTTTCATCCACGGCACTGGCCCCTGCCTGGGCTTCTTCCATAGCCCGGTCAGCAGCCACTGCTGCGGCTTCCGCACTTTCTGCTACCTGAGCAACAGAGGCGTTCATCTGCTCCATGGCGGAGGCTGATTCGCTGGATAAGCGTTGTTGGTCGCGTGCTCCGCTACTGGCGCTCATGGTTGCGGTTTGCAGTTCTCCTGCTGCGCCGTGAATATTGGTAATGGCAGTGTGCAGGGTGCCGGAGGCGCTTTGCAGGCTCTGGCAGCGGGCGGCCTCACCATGTCGACGAGCCGTTTGCGTTTGGGATTGGGCAATGGAGAGTTCGGTGCGAAGCTGTTCTGTCTCGGTATTCATTTGGGCAATAGATCTTACATAGTCGTCGTTTTCCACAATAATGTCTTTTAGTAAGTTTTGAAAGTCTACAAAATTGTCTACTCTATGTGTTTTGGTCTTGGCTGCGAGCAGGGCCGCCAAGGCGGATTCGCGGCGTTTGGCTGTCACTGCCAATGCGGTTCCGCCGGCGGCCAGAGCCAGAATGCTGATCAGGGTGAGGGTAATGGCTGTATATTGATATACGCTGTAATCATTGATGAAGTTGCTATTTCCAGCTGCGGATGGTGCCGTAAAGATTATTGCGGCCAAGGCTGTAGCCAGCAGGAGAAGGGGCAGGGAAAGGAGGGCAAGGGTGCGTCGAAACATGGATCACCTGTCATTGGGTTGGGGGTTTGCTCTATCCTCCAACAGCAATTTCAGGGCCAGTTTCAGGTGTTGTTAGGGTTTTGTGTTTACTTGCGTGATGACCATTTGTGGCTTGCCCTCGGGTTCGGCCAGGGCATCTCCAATGATGTAGGCCTTGGCATCGATCGCAGGAACGGGGCGCGAGAAGTAGAATCCCTGTCCGTACTCGCATTTGAGGGTATTCAGGATGTCCTGCTGGCTCGATTTCTCAACACCCTCGGCAATGACTTGCAATCCCATGTTGTGGGCCAGATTGATGATGGCCTTGACGATCTCGCGGTTCTCGGGGGTGGTGTCCATGCGCTTGACGAAGGACAGGTCGATCTTCAGGTGGTCCAGAGGGAATTTCTGGAGATAGCTCATGGATGAATAGCCGGTACCGAAATCGTCGATGGAAATCTGGATGCCCAGTTCCTTCAGTCGATTCAATTTGTCCACGGCGGCTTCGGCGTTTTCCATGATGGTGGTCTCTGTTATTTCCAGCTTGAGCCGGTCTGCGGGCATTCCTGTTGTTTTCAGAATCTCGCGGATGCTATCCACCAGGTCAGATTGCGTGAACTGGCGAGCCGAAAGGTTGACTGAAAGCACCAGGTCTTGCGCCTGAGGCATGGTCTCACGCCAGGCACTCATGGTCCGGCAGGATTCCTCCAGAACATGACGGCCCAGAACCATGATCAATCCTGTTTCCTCGGCCAGGGGGATGAATTCCGCAGGGGAGATCACTCCGCGTTCGGGGTGGTTCCAGCGGACCAGGGCTTCGAAACCGATGAGCTTGGAATCATGCAGGGAAAGAATGGGCTGGTATTCAACAAAGAACTCATTGCCGCTTACTGCCCGGCGCAGATCGTTTTCCAGAGTCATCAATTCAACGGCCTTGTCCAGCATGTGCGGCACAAAGACCTTGAGCTTGCCATAGCCGGCCTGTTTGGCCAGATGCAGGGCAATGTTGGCCTTTCGGATCAGCTCGGCGTCGTCATCTTCGGGAGGGGGAAAGAGTACCGCTCCGAAGCAGGCTGTCATGTTCAGTTCATGCCCATCGATATTGAGAGGTTCTTCGATGGCGGCACGGGCTCGGTTGATGATGTTGATGGCCTTGCGCGGTTTGTCCAGTTCCTCCAACAGGAAGATGAATTGGTCTGAGCTGTACCGGGCAACCATGTCCAGGCTGCGTACACTTTTGTGCATGCGGGCAGCGATTTGCTCCAGAGCCTTGTCACCGATGCGATGCCCGAAGCTGTCGTTGATGACTTTGAGCCGGTCGATGTCTGCGAAGGCCAGTGCGAAATGATAGTGCTCGCGCCGTTTGGCGCGCTGTACGGCCTGGGAGATTCGATCAGAGGCCAGCACCCTGTTGGCCAGGCCTGTCATATTGTCGTGCAGTGCTTGATAGCGGAGTTGAATCTCCAGCAATTTGCGCTCGGTAATGTCGCGTATCGAGAGCCGTAATCCCTGGGAGAGATTGTCTTGTCCGATGATTTCATGGCGCGCCGCGTTCAGCCAGTGCATGGCCCCGTCATGACGAAAGATTCTGAAGTCCAGGGAGTCTCCCAAGTCACCGGTCAGGAAGTCATTCCACTTTGAGAGGTCATCTCTGTGCACCAGACTGGCCATCAGGTGCTGTTCGTTGTCGAAATCTTCTGTGCCGTATCCGGTGACATGCTTGCAGGCTGGGCTGGTGTAGCGGTGTTCGCCTTCAGGCCCGAGCCAGACCTCCATGGCGTGGGTGTGCTCCGCGATGGTGCGATATCGTTCCTCGGAGATGCGGAGGTGATTTTCCATCTCTTTGCGTTTGGAGATGTCAGTCAACATCACCAACTTGGAAATTTTTCCATCTCTGCGTTTGACCGGGGCGCAGACGGCTTCAAACCACGTGCTGTGCCACAGGGCATGAAACTCGTAACGGGCGGTCTCGTTGATGAAGAGATTGACGTTGACGCACCAGGGGCAGGTTTCCTCCAGGCCAAAGAGAGCCTTGTAACAGGGCTCGCCTGTGACGTCCCTTCCGATCTGTTTGATCATGGCGGGGTTCATGAACTCAACGGTTCCGTCCGGGGAGCAGATATAGAGCTGCCCGTCGAAGGCGTCGACAAGGGCGTCGTATTCGTTGCTCTGTTCCAAGCAGCGAAGTTTGTGGCGACGAAGGGTATGGATCAGTATGGTCAGCACCGCTATGACCACCAGGCACACACCGAGAGCGATCAGTAGAGGGGCATCGCCGGTGAACGGGAGAGAGGCGCCATGGGCCTTGCCGGGCAACAGTAACAGAGTGCCCACAGCCATGAGGCTTGGTGCGAACAAGGTGGGGCGCTTGCCCTGTAGTGGATAGATTTGCCCGATCATTACAACCGTTTGTACGTAAAAAGCAATGTTGAGACAATGGTAAATGATCATTTATTTGCGTTGAAATATAAGAAAATTCTGCGAGTCATGACTGTGGCGCGGGTTGTAGCGGTGATGGGAAACTGATAGTAGATCATGATCATTAACAGAGCCCGGTCAGTCTGACCCGGTCTGTGCCTTTCTCTGCCGGGACATGCTGTGGACGATTCAAAAAAGACCAAACAACAGTTGATCGAAGAGCTTGCCGAGCTGCGTCGGCAACTCGCCCTGAAATATTCGTCGGATGGGGTTCCGGGTGACTTGGAATTGCGGGCCATGCTCGACACGCTGCGCTCGCCCATCTTCATCAAGGATGCGCAACATCGTTGGGTCTACTTGAACAAGGCTGCCGGGGATGTCGTGGGTAAACCCTGCGCTGAGATGCTCGGAAACACTGATTCTATCGCTTATCCTCCCGAGTATGTGGATTTCCTTTGGAACAAGGATGAATACGTCCTGAATACCGGCAAGACGATCTCCTATGAAGTCACCCCCCCTGGCCCGGAAGCAAGACCCACTGCCTGACCCTCAAGAGTCGGTATCTCGCCCCGGGGGGAGAGCGTTTTCTTGTGGGAATCATGCAGGATGTCACGGAGATCAAACAGGCGCAACGAGCCCTTCGGGAGAGCGAAGGCCGGTTGCGATCCATCCTCAATACTTCTCGCGTGGGTGTTGTGGTGTCTCGCAAAGACGGGATTGTTTACACCAATCCGGTGATGCTGGAGCGGAGCGGATATACGGCAGAGGAGGTGATCGGGCGTCAGGTGCTTGATTTCGTGTATCCCGAAGATCGTGCCATGGTTGTCGAGATGCTTGCCCAGCGTTTCGACGGGAAAGTGAATGAAGTTTACTACAGCTATCGGCTATTGAAGAAGCATGGCGATTTTAGCTGGGTGGGCGTCTATGGCTCGCTGGTGGACTGGGACGGAGAGCCTGCGAGCCTGGCGTTCATCATCGATCTCAGCGAGCAGAAGCAGGCGGAGGCCGCGTTGGCCAGAAGCGAAAGCCGCCTGCGTCGGGTGATCGATCTGGTCCCACATGCCATTTATGCACGCCATGAGGATGGTCGGTTTCTGATGGTCAACCGGGCAACCACCGAACTCTATGGATGCTCCATGGAAGACCTGGCTCATGGACGTTGTTCCGGCCCGGAGGGGCAGCGAGTGGATCGTTCCCTTGCTCAGCTCGAAAAGCCGGTGTTCAGTGGCGCCACACCGTTTCAAGTTGCGGAGTTGTGTCTGGAAGACGCCAATGGCAGGACGCGGCATTTGGAATACTCCGCCGTACCCTTTCCCGCGGACGTGCCGGGGCGTGCCGTGCTGGGTGTTTGTACCGATGTGACCAGCCGCGAGGAAATGCGTCTGCGTCTGGAACGTTTCAATGACTGCCTGCTCCGTTTCGGGAGCGAACCGGATGAGAATATTTCCAGCCTTGTCGCCCTGTGCGGCGAGATGTTGGGCGGTGCCTGTTCCTTGTATAATCGTCGTGAAGGCAGGCAACTGATCGTCGCGGGGCATTGGAATGTACCTGCGGATATGCCCCTCGTGGATGACGCCGATGGACACATCTGTGCGGATGTTATCGAAAACGCCCAGGACAGTGTGTTGCTGGTGCGTAACCTTCAGGATTCCCCCTACGGAGAGAGTGATCCCAATGTCCGGGCCTATGGGTTGCAAACTTATGTAGGCGTTCCTGTTCGTACCGAGAAAGAGGTCGTGGGCAGTCTGTGTGTGGTGTATACCGATGACCGTCTGTTGACTGAAGAGGATGAATGGCTGCTGTCTGTAGTCTCCTCTGCCGTTGCCGTGGAAGAGCGCCGGATGTTTGCCCAGAATTCTCTGCGGCAAAGTGAACGGACTTTACGTGCCTTGTCCGATGCCACCAGTGACATGATGGTGCTTCTGGATATCGAGGGTGTCGTGCTGGCTGCCAACGCCAAGGCTGCGGCCGTGTTTGATCTGAAACCGCAGGATATGGTTGGTAAAAGAATCGAAGCGCTCCATGGCAGTCCTCGGCAGCATGACCGTTGGCAGCGGTTGTTGCAGGTGCGTCAGGCTGATGAAGCTGTGCAATTCACCGAACAGCGCGGGGGGCAGAGCCTGGAGCATCGAGTCTATCCCGTGCATGACGAGTTCGGGACTGTTGTCCGTTTCGCCGTATTTACCAGGGATATCACCGAAGCCCTGCTCGCCGAGCGCAAGCTGGCAGAGAGTGAAGAACGCTTCAGGGCGACATTTGAGCAAGCTGCAGTGGGTATGGCGCATATTTCGGTGGAAGGCGCATGGCTGCGCGTCAACGACAAACTCTGCGATATCATCGGCTATGCGCGGGAGGAACTGCTAGGCAGGCAATTCAGTGAATTTGTGCATCCAGAGTATCTGGAAGAAAGTCTGAAGTTCCGTGATCAGATGCTCAGCGGCGAGATCTCGTCATTCAAGCAGGAACAGCGCTATCAAAAGAGGAATGGAGTGGCGACCTGGATCAACGTGACGGTTGCGACGATTCGGGATGAGAACGGCGAACCCAAGTATTTTTCATGTGTGTTGGAGGATATATCCCTACGCAAGCAGATTGAACGCTCTCTGCTTCGCCGGGATGCGGTACTGGAAGCAGTGGGCCTCGCCGCAGAAAAATTCTTGCAGACCAGCATGTGGACCGAATGCATGCAGGAGATCCTGTCCAGTCTTGGCTCTGCAGCGGGGGCCTGTCGGGCTTATATGTTCGAGAATGTTCTGGATGAGCAGGAACGGCTGTGCATGAGCCAGCGCTTTGAGTGGTGCAGCCCCGGAATCGAACCTCAAATCGATAATGAAGTCCTGGATAAACTCTCTTACGCTGACTATGGCCTGGATACCCTGCAGAAGACACTCGAGGCTCGTCAGCCACTGCATGGGCGGGTGTGTGATCTGCCTTTGGGCGACCGGATGATTCTTGAACCTCAGGGAATCAAATCCTTGGTTGTGGTCCCTGTCTATGCCGGGAACGATTGGTGGGGATTCATCGGATTTGACGACTGCAAGGTCGAACGCCAATGGCTGGATGCGGAGATCGAGGCATTGGTGGCTGCTGCAAACATTGTGGGCAGTGCCATTGCCCGCAAGCTCACGGAGACGGCTCTGCGTGATTCCGAGCGTAAGTTCAGGCTCATTGCAGATACGGTTCAGGATGTGTTCTGGATCAGTACCCCGAATCGTGGACAAGTGTTGTATGTGAATGAGGCCTATGAGCGTCAGGTTGGGCCTCGTGAGGAGTTGTACCGGAATCCTTTCTCCTTCGCGCAGGCCATTCATCCCGATGACAGGCGCCTGGTTCAGCGAACCTACGCCCGGCCCCGCCCTGAAGTTCGCGAGATTGAATATCGCATCAGGCGCAAGCAGGGCGATTGGATTTGGGTCCGCGAGCGGGCTTTCCCGGTCATGGGTGCGGATGGTGAGATGGAATGGTTGGCCGGGATTACCATCGATATCACGGAGCGCCGTCAGGCCGAGGAAGAGATTCGCCGTTCCCTGAAGGAAAAGGAACTATTGCTGCAAGAGGTGCATCACCGGGTCAAGAACAACCTTCAGATCATTACCGGACTACTCGACATGGCGGGGCGTCGTATCGAGGATGAACGGGCCCGCGAGATCATGCGTGATACCCAGTCCAAGATTCACGGTATGGCCATGATCCATTTGCAACTTTACGGGTACGAGCGTTTTGATTCCATCGATATTGCCAATTACGCCCGCATGCTGACGTGGCAATTGGCTCAGATGTATGGAGCCAAAGCCATCCAGCCAGAATTTGAGCTTGAGGAAATTCATCTTTCGCTGAGCAAGGCCATCCCCTGTGGACTGGTGCTCTCGGAGGTCCTGTCGAATGTTTTCAAGCACGCATATCCGATGGGGCAGGCTGGTTCACTGATGTTGAGCGTCCAGAGAGGCCAGAACGGTCGAGTGGTTATTCAGGTTAGCGATCAGGGGCAGGGCATCCCGGATGGCGAGCTGGATAGGGAGCTCAGCTCTGTTGGGCTTAAATTGCTGAAAAATATTGTTAAATTCCAGCTTTCAGGTGAGTTGCACATTGTGTCGGACCATGGCACTACAGTCACCATATCTTTTGATGACGATGAGAAGGGAGAATCCAGTTCATGACGAACCCCGAGCGGAACCAATACAGAATCATGGTCGTTGATGACGAAGCTGTCATCATTACGCAATTGGAAGAATTGCTGACGACTCTGGGCTACGATGTTGTCTGCAAGGCCTCCACGGGCGATGATGCCGTGCGTCTGGCACGAGAGCTGCGGCCGGACCTGGTGCTGATGGATATCGTGATGCCGGGTGAAAAGGATGGAATCACCGCCTGTGGCGAGATTCAGGATAAGATGGATATTCCGGTGATCCTGCTCACCGCCTATGGCGATGATGCTCATGTTGATCGGGCCAAGGTTGTTCATCCCTATGGTTATATCTTGAAGCCCAGCCAGAATGATCAGATCAAAGCCGTGATTGAGATTGTCCTCGAGAAAAAAGCCATGGAGCGCAACCTCGACGACATGATGGTCGGTTTCCGTTCTCAGGCCGAGGACCGGGAGCTGCAGCTCAAGGAAATTCATCATCGCATCAAGAACAATCTGAATATGATTTGCGGACTGCTGGCTCTGCAATCCATGCATATCGAGAATGAAGCCTGCGTGGAGGCTCTGAAGGCCGTGCGCAGTCGCGTGGTCTCCATCGCCAAGGTTCATGAGAAGCTCTACAGTTCGGAACATCTTGATACAATCGCCGCCAGGGATTATTTTGAAAGCCTGACGGATTCATTGTTGCGGTCCTATGTTTTTCCTCCGGGAGTGGAGTTGAAACTGGATTGCGAGGAGATGGAATTGGAGCCGGACAAGGTCATGCCTGTGGGCCTGATCGTGACTGAATTTTTGACCAACTCGTTGAAATACGCCTTCCCCGAAGGAGGTCCGGGTACCATTTCCATTGTATTCAGCAAGGTCGTAGGCAACTACGAATTGGTGGTCATGGATGATGGTGTGGGCCTGGCCGACGATGTGGACCTGAACCATCCCAAGTCTCTTGGGTTGGAACTGGTCCGCGGATTGGTCGCCCAGGTTGGCGGGACCCTTGAACTGTCTCGTTCCGGTGGTACCCGCTTTACGGTTCGCATTCCCACCTAGGAGTTGTTTCATGCAACAGCAGCCCTTTTCGCTGGAAGCTTTCATCGCTTGGGGATTGGAGTTGCCGTTGCAGGCCTGGAAATGGCTGACAGTGGGCAGTGGCGCGATGCAGGCTGCTGTGGTGCTCGGGGTTGTGCTTCTTGGGTGGCTGCTGGCTTTGCCGCTCAAGCAGGCTGTGCGGGCGCGGTTCCCCGGAGGCATGGAAGGTGATTTGCCATTGCCCCGGCTTGCGCGAACCCTGGTGCGTGCCTTGCCGGCCATGGTCAGTGCTTTACTGGCGGCTGCCGCTCGCGAGGGGCTCAAACTCTCAGGTTACGGAGGGGTGCTACTGGATTCGGTGCTGACGCTGCTGGTCGTCTCTTCCGTGATTATTCTTGGCTCCTCAATTATTCGTTCTCGATTCTGGCGACGTTGCTTTGCCACTCTTGCCGTGATTGCTGCGACCCTGCATGTGTTGGGAATTTTGGGTCCTGTCATGCAGGTTCTGGACAGTGTGGGGTTTGACCTTGGTGGAACCCGGGTCACTCTGCTTGTCTTGGCCAAAGCAGCCTTGCTGTTATTGATTTTCTTTCGCTTGGGAGGGATGGCCTCTATCTTTGTGGAGCGTCGTCTTGAGGGTGTATCGGAGTTGACTCCTTCGACCCGAGTGTTGCTTTCCAAGACGGCACGGATAAGCTTTTATGTCCTGGCCACCCTGCTCGCTCTGAATAGCGTAGGCATTGACCTTACCGCTCTGACCGTTTTTTCCGGGGCCATTGGTGTGGGAGTTGGCTTTGGGTTGCGTAATGTCTTTGCCAATCTGATCAGCGGTCTCATCCTGCTGATGGACAAGTCCATCAAGCCAGGGGACGTTATCGAAATAGGCGGGGTCTATGGCTGGATTACTGAACTGCGGGGACGGTTCGTGTCTGTTGTGACCCGTGACGGCAAGGAATATCTGATTCCCAATGAGGATTTGATCACCAGCCAAGTGGTGAACTGGTCATTCTCGGACAGTAACGTGCGTCTGAAGGTGCCAGTGGGAGTCTCCTACGGGACGGATATCAAGCGGGCTCTGAAACTCATGGAACAGGCCGTTCAGGGATTGCCGCGAGTGTTATTGAGCCCGGCACCTGTGGCCTTGTTTCTGGAGTTTGGCGACAGCTCATTGAATCTGGAACTCAGAGTGTGGATCAAGGATCCTCAAAATGGTGTGGCCAATATAACGAGCGCGATCAATGTGGCCATTCTGGATGTCTTTCGCGCAGAAGGAATTCAGATTCCCTTCCCTCAAAGAGATGTGCACATCATCTCAGAATAATTCCGAATCATTCTTCCGTGCCAGAGAAAAAGCCCCGGCCCCACGATGGGACCGGGGCTTTCCACGGAGGTGTTCGATGAGGGGGTGCCTGGTCCCCCTCAATCATTCGAACTATCAAAATTCGTTAATGCTGTGTTTAGCTCGCCAGTCCGTATGGAGCCAAAAGGTCCTCGAGGGTGTCGGCTCTGCGGATGAGCCTTGGCTGACCGTCTGACTGGATCAGCACTTCAGCCGGGCGCAGGCGGCAGTTGTAGTTGGAACTCATGACATAACCATAGGCGCCGGCATCCAGCACAGCCAGGATATCGTTTTCGATCAGTTCAGGCAGCATTCTGTCCTTGGCGATGATGTCTCCGGTCTCGCAGATATTGCCGACCACGGTGACGGGAGTGGATTCACCGAAGGGAGTGTCGCCGCCGCGATAGGCCTCGATGTCGTGGTGCGAATCGTAGAGCACCGGGCGAGAGAGGACATTGAAGCCGAGGTCCGTTCCGGCATAGGCGTTTCCGGCAACGTCCTTGACTGCATGCACTGTGCCCAGCAAAACCCCGCATTCCGCGCAGATATACCGACCTGGTTCCACATGGTAACGCGGGGTCCATCCGGTTTCGGCTTCGAATCGTTCGATTGTGCGGGTCAGGCCCTTGCCCAGTTCTTTCAGATCCAGTCGGGGTTGCCCCGACAGTTTTTTGTAGGGAACCCCGAAGCCACCACCGAAGTCGATGAAGTCTATTTCGTCAAAGCTGGTTGCAATGGTCATCAGTGTCTGGGCGGCCTCCAGATAGGTCTCACCGGTCATGAACAGCGAGCCGATGTGCTGGTTCACGCCCGCCAACCGCAGGCGGTGTCGGGCCAGGATGGCCTTAACCGTGGGGATGTCGTCTGGGGAAACTCCGAATTTGGTCTTCTTCCCGGCAGTGACAACCTTGGCGTGGTGTCCAGCACCGGAGCCGGGGTTGAAGCGGATGGCCACTTCCCCACCCGGATTGGTCTGGCCGAACAGCTCCAGTTGCGACAGGGAATCCACGGAGACCCGGACGCCACGTTCCGTGGCGAAGCGCATCTCCTGAGCGGAAACATTATTGCAAATATACAGGATGTCCTGAGGCTTGAAACCGGCGGTCAGTTCGATGTGGATCTCACCCGGGCTCATGGCATCCACGCGCAGGCCTTCTTCTTTTACGATGGAAAGCAGTTGCGGGTTGCTGTTGGCCTTGGCCGAGTAGTTGACCTCGAATCGTTCATGATCCACCAGCCCGGTCAGTTCCCGACAGCGACGGCGCAGGATGTCTTCGTTGTAAACATACAGAGGGCTGCCATAGGCCTGCATCAATTCCGCTGGAGTGCTGTCTCCGTAAAATTGGGTCTGGGCAGTGAAACCGCCATGGATATGGTATCTATCGTTGCTCATGATCGTGTGTCTCGCTCGATGAGTTCAAGTTCGTTCAGAAAAGCCTCGCGCATGAGGCGGACGAGTTGGCTGTTCCTGGAATACAGGCACTGCGCAGTGGCCTCGGGGAGCAGGGTGCCCGTGAGTACCGCACTGGTGTCGGCGATGATGTTGACCTGCCCAAGTTCTTTGGGTTTGGAGTGATGGTGCACTCCAGCGACAGGGCAGGCATCGGAGATGAGTACGGTTTTTACGCCTCGGGATACACATCCTTCGAGGGCCTGTGACATGGCCGGGACTTCGCTGGAATGCGCAGAGATGTAGACATGACTTTGTGCTCCATCCAGCATGCTCCGCATCCGTTCGGCAACGCTTTCGTGGCCGGTGAGGGTGAGGTACGGAGCTGTTTCGCTGACACGGTCAGGCAGCTCCTTGTCCAGCATTTTCAGCGTTTTTTCACTGCGTTTACGCAGCAGCTTCAGGAATTCATCCTTGGGGGTGGGCAGATGCTTGCTGGTCTTTTGCTCGCTGCGCATGGCTCCGCCTTTTTCAGCCAATCCGGCCAGGGCGGCATAGGCATTGGAGCGGGAGATTCCTGCCCGTTTGGCACATTCGTATCCGCTGAGTGGCCCATGGGTCAGTAGCGTGATGTACATGACCGCTTCTTGTCCGGTCAGCCCGAAGGTTTTGAGTGCCTCGATGGTGTCCATGCGTATCTCCATAGTAGTTCTAAGAAGTACTACTATGATTTGGATCAGCGAATGTCAAGCGGGTGAATATCAATAATGGAAGCTGAGGATGAAGCGGGGTGAGGCTGAGGGGATTAGACGATGTCGGCGCCGGAGAGCACCTGAACGAAGCGCTTGAACATGTTGATGTCCAATTCGCCGTACATTTCGTCACGCATGATCCTGAGGACCTGGAAGGGGTTCATGGCTTTGCAGTAGGAACGATTGGTGGTCATGGCGTCGTAGATGTCAGCAATGGTCACGGCGCGAACCGGGCGCGAGATTTGCTCTTTGCGCAGGTTCATGGGGTAGCCGTTGCCGTCGAGTTTCTCGTGGTGGTGCTGGATGCAGTCTGTGGCAATCTGGCCGAGGGGAAATAGCCTGCAAAGTTTCAAACCCTGAGTGGTATGTGTCTCGATGATGTTTCGTTCCTGATTGGTCAGGACTCCTGGCTTCAGGAGGATTTCGCTGGGAATTACGGATTTGCCAATGTCATGCAACATGGCTCCGATTCCAGCCTGGACCATGGTTTCCTCATCCAGATCATAGGTCTGGAGCAGGGCCGAGGAATAGAGGAACACATGCACGCAATGAGAGAACGTGCTGTAATCGTGAGAGATGAACTGCGCTATGGCCTTGAAGGATTGGCCTTGGGCAAGCAGACGTACGGTTTCCTGAACGGTCTCGACGATACGCTGGAAGTTGCGTTGGCGGACGATGTGCTCGGGCAGGCGACGATCAAAGGCTTCCTGTACAATGGCAAGAGAGGCTTCATGCAGAATGCGGGCGCGTTCTTCATAGGCTGCGTTGTCATCCATCAGGACGTGGCCAAGATTGTCCTCCACATATTCCTTGTAGAAGACTTCGTGTTCTTTCTGGATGTAGACTTCGCAAACGCCGTGATCGCAAAGCTTGTTGCGATGTGCTTGGGTGAATTGCTCATCGGCTTTTGTGTAGAGGACGAACTCCCTGCCCTGGAGCAGGTGCACATTGAATCGGCCACATTTCCCCGGCACAAGCATGAGCGGAGAGATGGAGATGTAGCTCTCTTGGAGCTGAGCAGCGTTTTCGTTGTGCATGGTTCCTCTGGTCCGGTTGATTGCCGAGTCAGAGGGAGGGCGGGGCGCACCAGCCCATAGTCACCGCAAGCAGAAGGCTCTGCCTTTGCGGTTCGCAGTTGGTACTCACATATGACGCCGCCAAAGACGGCGATAAATCTCCCACACTCCCGGTGCCCCTTCGGGCAAACATATAGTTTACCAAAAAAAGCAAGCTCTGTATATAGGGGGGGGTAACAAATGTACAGTGCTTTTTTCCCTCTGTATTGGCCTGTAAATAGGCGTAAAACTCAGAACACTGCAATAATGTTGCAATTTTGTGCCGATATAGTGTCGAAAAGATGTTTAGTTTTTTATCGGGATGTTGATGGGGATGGCTTGCAGGAAGGATTGCAGGCGTCGGGACAGGGTGTTCAGGCTCTCGAGCGTGACGTGTTCGGCCAGGCTGTGGGCTGTGGAACTGCCCCAGGCGCCCCAGACCACTCCGGGAATGCCACGTTCGGTAAGAAAACGGGCGTCACTGGCACCGTGCGCGCAGCCGGGGTGCATGTCGGGGTGCTGCTCAAGCAGCAAGCCAAGGTATGGGGTTTCATACGGGATGAGTTGGGGCTCCTGAACCAGAACTTCCAGTGTTCCCCGGATTGTGGCGCGCATGGCCTTTACGAGTTCGTCGGGAGTGTCCTCTTCCGTGTAGCGAACATCGAACAGGGCATGGGCTTCTGCGGGGACCTGGTTCAAGGAGTTTGAGCCCGTATGCAGAGCACCCAGGTTCAGTGTTCGATGCCAGTGTTCGCCACCCTTGTCCGGGAACAACTCTTTGAGTCGCAGGTAATCTTCGATAAGCAGATCCGCAGCATTTTCGCCCCGCCAAGGGCGGGCTCCATGAGCCGCCTTTCCTTGGGCCGTCAGGCGCAGGTTGAGGATTCCCTTTTGTTTGATGATCACCGTGTCCGGTGCGCCACCGTCCAGAGCAATGCAGAAATTCGTGCGCACCTGTTTTAGCAGAGTCCTGGCTCCGTCGTGACCTCCGGATTCTTCATCTCCGGTCAGCAGCAGGCCAAAGGGCATGTCAGCCTGTGTTCCTCCCTGCGCCACGACTTCGCGAAGTGAATCCCGATACCGAAGCATGGACATCGCCACGCCGTATTTATCGTCAAGGCTTCCGCGACCCCAGAGACTTCCGTTTTCCACCTTGGGCTCGAACAGGGAGTCGTCTTCGGCTTCAACCACATCGAAGTGGGCCATCAGCAGCACGGGTACAGCGTCGTCCTTGGGAAGAACTGAAACGCAGGGCACGTCATTATTGTGGGTCAGTTGGCTGGCAATGCCGTTGGCTTTGAGCCAGGCGTGAATGTAGGCCGCGCAGGAGTCAATTTCTTCAGGGCGGGAGCTGGTGGATTTGAAACGGATGAGTTTCGAGGTCAGTGCGATGAGTTCGTCGAGATTGTCCATAGGTCCTTCATGGGTTCCAGATATGTCACGGGGAGGGCAAACATATGAGGATCGTGGTGAGGGGTCAATCCTGGATACGTAAACTGCCCGTCAGGGGAAGACGGGCAGCTCAAGAGTTCAGTGCAGGGCGGATAGCCGTTAGATCAGGTAGACCCCAAGAGCAAAACACAGAACACTCAAAGTGAAAACGAGCATGCCAAAGATCTCTTTGATTTTGCATGTGTCGTCACTGTCGGTCAGGTCCATGCGATATCGATGGGCGTAGTCCGACGGATGGGGAGTGTTGATGTCGAGGCTCAGGGGACGGTCGCAGTTGCGAGCGTTGCCGTTGTTCATGGTTTGGTATCCTCCTCACAGTGGTCGTTGTGGGACCGTGGATTGGCCCGCCGCACAGTCCCTGATCGCGCCGCCCTCAGTCAGGAAACATGTTCCCTGTTCCGAGGTGTTTTGTGAGGAAAGCAAGAGCTGTTCCCGATAGCGATGCAGAGTTGGAAAAAGTCTAGAGAAATTACAGAAGGGCTTGTGATTACAGGGAAATGAAAAAGGCATGAGCTGAAAACCCATGCCTTTGTAATGATTTGGCTGTGTGCAGGTGGAAAAAGCTGCCCGGTGTTATTGACCGGTAGCTGTCCGCTTCAGGGAAAAATCAACCCGGTGGTCGTTGTCTCCCATCCGGACCTTGGAGGTGATCTCAGGGGTTTCGGCCACGATGTTGCCCCGTCGGACAACAGTCAACCGCGCCGAGCGCAGGCGGATGGCCTCGATGGCGTCCTTGGCCTGAAGGATCACAAAGTCCGCATCAGTTCCTGGCTTCAGGCCGTAGCCGTCCAGCTGCATGACCTGCGCGGCATCGGATGTGACTGCATCAAATAGGGTGTTCAACTGGGAGATTCCCATCATCTGCAGGCAGTGCGCGCCCATGTGTGCCACTTCCAGCATGTCGTGACTGCCCATGGGATACCAGGGGTCCATGATGTCGTCCTGCCCCAAGGCCACGATCAATCCCGCGGCCATCAGTTCCGGCACCCGGGTCAGCCCCCGGCGCTTGGGATAGGTGTCGTGGCGGCCCTGGAGAGTGATGTTCACCAGCGGGTTGCAGACCACATTCAGCCGGGCTTCGGCCATGAGTGGGATCAGCTTGGAGACATAATAATTGTCCATGGAATGCATGCTTGTCAGATGCGAGCCCGTGACCCGGCCATGCAGTCCGAGCCGCTGCGTCTCGAAGGCCAGAGCCTCCACGTGTCGCGACAGGGGGTCGTCGGATTCGTCGCAGTGCATGTCCACCAGGAGGCCCCGCTGGGCGGCCTGCTCGCAGAGCCATTGTACGGATTCACGTCCCTCGTTCATGGTTCGCTCGAAATGCGGGATACCACCCACCACATCCACGCCCTTGTCCAGAGCCCGCTGCAGCAACTCCTTGCCGCCGGGGGTGCGCAGCACACCGTCCTGGGGGAAGGCCACCAATTGAATGTCCACGTAGTCCTTCATCTGCTCGCGCACTTCCAGCAGGACGTCCACGGCCATCAGGGTGGGGTCGGTCACATCCACATGGGTGCGCACAGCCAGAGTGCCTCGCGCCACGGACCATGTCAGCAGTTCCAGAGCACGGTCTTTGACGGCCTCGGCAGTGAGATCGGGTTTCAGTTCGCCCCAGATCTTGATGCCTTCCAACAGGGTTCCGCTTTCATTGAAGCGAGGTAGCCCCGTGGACAGGGTGGCATCCATATGGAAGTGGCTGTCCACAAATGGAGGGGTCACCAGACGTCCGCTGGCATCGATGGTTTCAGTGGCCTGAGCCTCGATGCGTGGGGCGATCTCTATGAATTTTCCATCCTGAACGGCGATGTCATGTGGCTCGATATGGCCGTGAAGCGTGGCGTTCTTGACGAGTAGATCCAGCATGGGAGTGACCTCTTTGATTGTTGATCCTGTGGGGAGTTGCCACGGAACAAACGACTTCGTGCATGGTCTGTTTATCGTTCGCCTTTTCGGAAAGGCACCAGCAGGGCCTTGGGATAGGCTGCCCGGCGCGACATGATGATCAGCGCGACGATGGAGAACACGTAGGGCATCATCAGATAGAACTGGTACGGTATGGCCATGGCTGCCTGTTGCTGCACGCGCATCTGCACGGCGTCAAAGGCGGCAAACAGGGTTGCGCCCAAGAGCGCCTTGCCCGGTCGCCATGAGGCGAAGACCACCAGTGCGATGCAAATCCAGCCGCGTCCGTTGACCATGCCGATGTAATAGGCGTCAAAGGCCGACAACGTCAAAAATGCTCCACCCACGGCCATCAGAGCGCTGCCCGAGACCACGGCCCAGGTGCGGATGGAGAAGACCGAAAGGCCTTGGGACTCCACGGCCATGGGATTCTCACCGGTCATGCGCAGGGCCAGCCCCGCCGGGGTTCGGTACAACACGTAGCTGACAACAATGACGGCCACGATGGCCAAAACGGTCATGGGTGATTGCTGGAAGAACACCGGTCCCACGAACGGGAGGTCCGAGAGGCCGGGGATGTTGATGTTCTCGAAGGGGATGATTTTGGGTGGAGTTGTGGCTTTGGGCAGCAGCATGCGGAACACAAAGGACGAGCAGGCCGAGGCCAGCATGGTGATGCCCAGCCCGGTGACGTGCTGTGACAGTCCCAGATGCACGGTGAAAGCCGCATGCAACAGGCCGAAGGTCGCGCCCACCAGCGCGGCAAACATGACGCCACCCCACAAGCTTCCGCCCATGTAAACCCACATCCAGCCGGACATGCAGCCCGCAGCCATGATGCCTTCGATGCCCAGATTCAGGACCCCGGCGCGCTCGCAGATCAGTTCACCCAGCGTGCCGAAGACAAGGGGAGTCGCCATGCGGACCGTTGCCAGCCAGAAGCCGGTTTCAAGTAGAAAATTCAGAATATCCATGGGCTACCTCCACCTGATGCGGTAGCGCGAGACGAGCATGCTGACCAAGACGGCCAGCAGCGCGGCGGCGGTGGCCACGTCTGCAATGTAGTTGGAAATATTCAGGGAGCGGCTCATGGAGTCGGCCCCGATGGAGACGATGGCGACAAAAATGGCCGAGATCACGACTCCCAGAGGATGCAGTGCTGCAAGCATGGCGACCACGATGCCCGAATAGCCGAAGCCCGGGGACAGGTCCAGGGTCAGGTAGCCCTTGAGTCCGCACAGTTCGGCCACCCCCGCAAAGCCGGCTAGTCCGCCGGAGATGAGCGCGGTGCGGACAATGGCGGCGTTGACCGGGATGCCAGCAAAGCGGCTGGCCTGCTGGTTATGCCCCACAGCGCGGATTTCGAATCCCCAGGTGGTGAAGCGCATCAAGGCCCAGGCTCCCACGGCGCAGGCCAAGGCGATGACAAATCCCCAGTGCAGGCGTGTCTTGGCGACCATCTGCCCCAACTCTGCGGAGTCGACGACAGGCGCGGCCTGGGGCCAGCCCATGGCCATGGGGTCTTTCCAGGGCCCAAAGACCAGCCAGTTCACGAACAGCAGTACGATGAAATTCAGAAGCAGGGTCGTGACCACCTCGTCCACGGACAGTTTGGTCTTGAGCAGAGTCGGGCCGAGTAGCAGCAGTCCACCAGCCAGAGCTCCGGCCAGGAACAGAACAGGGACCATCAGCCAGACCGGGAGGTCGAGCATCCCGGTGCCCAGCCAGGTGGCGATGCAGGCCCCGGCGTACAGCTGTCCTTCACCGCCGATGTTCCAGAGCTTGGCCCGGAAGGCAATGGCCGCTGCCAGCCCGGTGAAGATCAAGGGGGTTGCGCGGGTCAGGGTTTCGGTCAGAGCAAAGGTGGAGCCCAATGAACCTTTGAGCAGCAAGCCCCAGGCTTCCATGGGAGAGGCCCCGGACCAGATGATGAGCAGGGAACAGAAACCCATGGCCACGGCAATGGCTAGGATCGGTCCCAATGCCTTGAGTGCCAGGGAGACGTTTTCGCGTGGTTCAAGCCTCATTGCAGGGTCTCCCCGGTCGTGGCTGACGCGGAATGTATGGTGTCGGAGGTGTGTGGGGCGGCACGATGTCCGCTCATGGCCAGGCCGAGTTGTGCGGCGTCCACTTCACCGGGGCGTACCGGAGTTGAGAGACGTCCACAATGCATGACCTGGATGCGATCCGTGACCTGGAACAGCTCGTCCAGATCCTCGGAGATGAGCAGCACTCCGGCGCCACGTTCTGCGGCTTCCATCAGGCAGCGGTGCACGAAGGCTGCAGCGCCCACGTCCAGCCCCCAGGTGGGTTGGCTGGCCAGGATGACCGATGGTTTGCCTGACAGCACACGGGCCAGGATGAGCTTCTGCATATTGCCGCCCGAAAGCTTGCGCGTGGCCGCTCCCGGTCCGGGACAACGCACATCAAAGCGCTCTATGAGTTCCTTGGCCCGGCGGCGCAGACTCTTGAAATTCAGGAATCCAAAGCGTGAAAATTCCTTGTTGCGATAGACCTCGCTCCCCAGATTTTCCTGTACGGTCATGTCGCCGATCAGTCCGGTTCCTGTGCGGTCCTCGGGTATGCGTCCCACGCCCATGGCAACCATCCCGGCGGGGGTGGGGCGGGCAATGGTCTTGCCATTTACGGCGATGCTCCCGGAATCAGGGGGGGTCAGTCCGGAAATCAGGTCTGCCAATTGGGCCTGCCCATTGCCGGATACGCCAGCGATGCCCAGGATTTCTCCGGCATGCAGTGAAAGGTTCAAGTTATCCAACAGCGCCCGGCCTTCGGGACTTTGGACCGTCACACCATCAATACGCAGGAGTTCTTTACCTGTTAGGCTTGGAACGCGTTCGGTTTTGGGAACTTCGCCACCCACCATGGCCCGAGCCAGGGTTTCGGCGTCGGTCTCGGCGGTGGGGGTGGTCAGCACCACTTTGCCATGGCGCAGGACCACGCAGCGGTCACTGGCAGCCATGACCTCACGCAATTTATGGGTGATGAAGATGACGGACAGGCCCTTGTCCACCAGCAGGCGCAGGGTCTCGAAAAGTTTGTCGCTCTCCTGGGGGGTGAGCACGGCGGTGGGTTCGTCCAGAATCAGTACGCTGGTGTCCCGGAACAAGGCCTTCAGGATTTCCACGCGCTGGCGCTGGCCCACGGACAGGTCGCGGACCAGGGCATCGGGGGTGACGGTGAGCCCGAATTGTTCCATCAGTTCGGCCAATCGTTTGCGTGCTGCGCCGGTTTCCAGGCTCAGGCTCAGCGTCGGTTCGGTGCCCAGGATGATGTTTTCAAGCACAGACATGTTTTCGCCCAGAGTGAAGTGCTGGTGCACCATGCCCACTCCGGCATGCAAGGCTTCACGAGGTGATCCCTGCGGGATAACGTTGCCGTGGATTTCCACTCGGCCGTCGTCGGGCACGTAATGCCCGAACAGGACGTTCATCAATGTGGTCTTGCCGGCGCCGTTTTCGCCCAACAGGGCCAGCATCTCGCCCTTTCCCAATTCCAGGGAGATGGCGTCGTTGGCGACAAGCGACCCGAAGCGTTTGGTGATGTTGCTCAATCGCAAGGCAGGCTTTGGTGTATACATCCAGGTTCCTTAACGTGAAAAGGGCCGCCCCGGAAAGAGGCGGCCCTTGGGATTTCAGTGCCTAGAAGGTGGACTTGGGTTCGTTGTCGTTGATCTCGACGGTGAAGGAACCGGCCTTGATGGCGGCAGCGGTCTTGGCAACTTCGGCCTTTACTTCAGCGGGGATTTTGGCGTCGAACTCGTAGTAGGGGGACAGGGAAGATCCACCCTTGGCCATCATGGTCCACTCCTTGTAGTCCTCGGCAGCAAAGGTGCCAGCTTCGACACGCTCGATGGCGTGGCCGATGGCGGAATCCATGCTCCACAGAGCGGAGGTCACGACCACGTTGGTGCCGTTCTCTTCCTTGTTCATGTCGTTGACATTACCGAAGGCGATGATGCCCTTTTCGCGGGCAGAATCGACCACACCGGCACGCTCGGCGTACAGCACGTCCACACCGGACTCGACCTGGGCGTAGGCAAATTCCTTGGCCTTCGGCGGATCATACCAGGAACCGATGAAGGAAACCTTGAATTGTACGGCCGGGTTCGTGGCCTTGGCTCCAGCCATGAACGCATTGAACAGACGGTTGACTTCGCCGATGGGGTAGCCGCCGACCATGCCGATCTTGTTGGACTTGGTCATCTTGCCCGCGATCATGCCCATCAGATAGCAGGGCTCGTGGATGTAGTTGTCGAACACGGACATGTTCTTGCCGTGAGGGCCGAAGGAATCACCCATCAGGTAAGCCACTTCGGGATAGTCATCGGCAACCTTGCGCACATCACGGGAGATGCCGAAGGCCTCGCCCACGATCAGGTTCACGCCAGCTTCTGAGTATTCGCGCAGCACGCGGATGTAATCGGTATTGGAAACTTTTTCGGAGTACACGTACTCGATGGCGCCCTGCTCGGCGTATTTGACCAGTGCCTTGTGCAGGCAGGCATCCCATTTCTGCTGAATGGGCTGGGTGTAGATGCCAGCGACTTTGAGCTTCTTGGCGAAGGCCGTGCCGGGCAGAAGCAGCGCCGTGGCTACGGCAACAAGACACAGGAAACGGATCAGACGGGACTTGATCATCACACCCCTCCACATGGGCTGACAAATTGATGGGATGGTGGCCTTTCGGTCTCCCCACTGACCACCATTATATACAGCAATGCAATGTAAACTGAGGCATCAATACAGCAACTGTCGTGCCAGGGAAAGTGTCAGCTTATCATCAATATATTAGGGGTGTTGCCGGTGTGGACTTTTTGGTCTTGCTGACAAAAAGGTCAATTGTCTTGCTCAGGTCGGGTTGGAATTTTCAATATTGTAAAAGGGAGAATCCCGTGCGTCGGGAGATCGCACGGGATTCTTGGTCAGGAGTGTGATGGGAAGCAGGGGAGAATTGTTACAATGACGAACCGATCTGATACACCGCCACGGAGAGCCCATAGGCCAGGACTGTGTTGAAGACCATGGAGAAGCCTGCCCATTTCCAGGAGCTTTCCTTGGCCATGGCGACCACGGCCACAAAGCAGGGCGCATAGAGCAGGGTGAAGATGATCAGCGCGATGGCGCTCCAGGATGAGAACCCAGGATCGGCGGCCAGCCTTGAGGACAGGCCTTCGGATTCCTCGGGATCAACCTCGCCCAGAGAATAGGATGTGCCCAAGGTGGAGACGATGACTTCCTTGGCGGCGAAACCACCCACCAGCGCAATGTTGGTGCGCCAGTCAAAGCCTGCGTACTTGGTAATGCCTTCCAGAGTGGTGCCCAGGCGTCCTGCCAGCGAGTTCTTGAGCGCTGCCTCGGCCTCGGCGTTGTCCACGTCGGACAAGTGGTCATTAAAGGTTGCCAGTGCTCCCTCGGAGGCACCGTTTTGCTGAGCCAGGTTCATTTCCGTGTGAACGGCCTGACGTTGCGTTTCGAACTGCTCGGCCTGCTGATCGGGAAGTCCCGGGAAGGTCATGGCAGCCCAGAGCAGAATGGAGATGGCCAGAATCACGGTACCGGCCTTTTTTACATACTGCCAGCCGCGTTCCCAGGTGTGGATCAGCACGCCACGCAGGGTGGGGATGCGGTACGGCGGCAGCTCCATCAGGAAGGGGGTTGCCTCGCCCTTGATGCAAGTCATGCGCAGGCCCTTGGCCACGAGCAGGGCCACGGCCCAGGCACCGAGGGTAATCATGAACAGGGCGTTCCCTCCGCTTTCGGGGAAGAAGGCGGCAATGAGCAGGATGAAGACAGGTACCTTGGCACCGCAGGCCATGAATGGAGCGGTCAGGATGGTCGCCAGCTTCTCGCGCGGGCTGCGCAGGGTGCGTGCGGCCATGACACCGGGCACGGCGCAGCCACCCGGAATACCGCCAGAGATGATGAACGGCATGACCGAACTGCCGTGCAGCCCGAAGATCTTGAAGACCTTGTCCAGCATGTAGGCCATACGGGCCATGTAGCCCAGGTCCTCCAGAAAGGAGAGGCAGAAGAACATGACCAGAATGAGAGGTAAAAAGCCCAGTACGCCGCCCACGCCGTCGATCATGCCCGAGACCACCAGTGACTGGAACAGCCCTTCGGGAATGGTTGCCTCGGCAACACCGCCCAGCCAGCCGAAGAAGACCTCAAGCCAGCCCATGGGGATTTCACCCACGGCAAAGGTCATCTGGAACATGCCGTAGAGCACGGTGAGCATGATGATGGGGCCGAGAAAGGCGTTGGTCAGCACCTTGTCGACGCGGTCCGAGGTGCGGATACGGTCGGCAGTGACGTCCTTGGCGATGACGCCCTCGCGCATCAGGGTGGCGATGTAGCCGTAGCGCTGGTCTGCGATGACCGATTCTGGGCTGGTGCCCAAGGTCTTTTGCAGGTGGTCGGCCACTCGTGCGGAGATGTCCTCCAGGCTTCTTGCCAGGGTTCCGGTCTTGCGGCCAAGTTCCAGAATTTCTTCGTCGCCTTCCAGGTATTTCAGTGCCACCCAACGAGCGGGGACGCGATCGGTCATGAATCTGTCGGCAGTGATCAGAGGTTCCATCTCATTCAGAGCCGCGTCGATATCCTGCCCGTAGGAAATGGCCAGTGGTTCTACTTTGCCTCGGTTGTTGGCCGCGAATTCCACCGCCGCCTTAAGCATCTCGTCCTTGCCGTCACCGGAACGGGCCACGGTTTCGACTACGGGCACTCCCATCAGTTTGGAGAGCAGCTTGGAGTCGATACTCATTTTACGGCGTTTGACCTCGTCCATCATATTCAGGGCCAGAACAAGAGGCGCGCCGAGCTCCAGAAACTGAACAGCCAGATACAGACTGCGCTCCAGCGTATTGGCGTCCAGGATGTCGATGACTGCGTGGGGCTTTTCATGGATCAGAAAATTGCGGGCCGCCAGTTCTTCCTCGGTATAGGGAGTGAGCGAGTAGGTGCCGGGCAGGTCAACGATGCGCAGGTCGCGGTCCATGGCTTTGAGGCTGCCTTCCTTTTTGGTGACGGTCACGCCGGGGTAGTTGCCCACGTGTTGGCGAGCGCCGGTCAGGGCATTGAACATGGTTGTTTTGCCGGAGTTGGGGTTGCCGGCAAGGGCGATGGTGAGTTTGTCAGACATGGGTTAGGCCTCCGCGGTGGTGACAGTGATGTGATCGGCTTCGTTGCTGCGCAGGGTAAGGGTGAAGTCCCTGAGTCGAATGGCCACAGGGTCGCGCAGAGGCGCTTTGCCAATGACCTGAATTTCCGTACCGGGGACCAACCCCATGTCGCGGATTCGACGGCCCAATTCGCCTTGGGCAGTGATGTTGGAGATGGTGGCGCTTGTGTCCACCTTCAGTTGGCGAAGTCCGATTTCGTTGGTCATTGCTGTCCTCCTCGTGTCTTTCCCTGCGGAGCCTGCCCCCAGGACAAGGGTGAGTTTATGAAGTTGAAATTCATTATCATTGCATGTGTATTAAAAAAGCGGGCCTGTTCCAGGGGCACCTCTGCTGGGCCGGATGAAATGGACCGCTAGTTGCTTACAATTGTGCAGGCGGAATAGGGCGTGAATGTTTTTCAACATCGTGCCGGAAACACGCTGATAATGAGAATGGATTTCAATGTCAACTCAAAAGTGAATGAAAAAGAATTTTGCCCAAGCGTTTGGATCGCGGAGAGGGGGGATGGGCATGGAGCGAAAAAATAGTTATTTGACAATGATTGTCATTTTCAATATCCCGTCTCAGACAAAGCCAGAAGCTGAATGAACCAGAATGATTGTTTTGATATGTGCTATTTCAAAAAGCGTGAATGCGTGTTTCGGGGGAAAGAGTGAAGGTTGATACCAAGTTGTTTTTGATTTTGTTTTCGCTGGTAACGGCACCATTGGCTACGGCCCTTGTGTTGATTCATGAGGGATATGGTGAGCTTGGCGAATTGTTTTTGTCTGTGAGCGCTATTGCGTCGTTCTTGATGCTCAAGCCTTTGGCAAGCCTGCTGGCCAATGTGATTTTCATGCGTGACATCAAAGCCATGAACCGGTTTTGTCTGCAGGTGAAACAGGGGAAGTACAACGCCGCCTGGCCTCTGCCTGACGAACAGGAAGATGAGCATGAATTGTTGCAGCTTAAGCGCAACCTGTTTTGGATGGTGCATGCTATCTCGAGCCGTGAGGATTGGTTGCAAAGTCGTCTGAGCGAAACCGCCGAGACTAAGGAACGGTTTGAACGCATGTCATACATGGATGGATTGACCGGTATCTACAACCGGCGTTTTTTTGATGAGCGACTGTTGGAATTGGCAGAACAGGCCATGAACAAAGGCGAAAGTTTTTATCTGATGATGCTCGATTGCGACGGGTTCAAAGCCGTGAACGATGTGTTTGGGCATCAGGCCGGGGATGCACTTTTGGTGCGGTTGGCTGGCATTCTGCAGCGTTTTACCCGCGAGGGTGTGGATTATCCTTTCCGGTACGGGGGGGATGAATTCGGAGTGATCTTTACCTGCGTGGAGCAGGATGCGGTCATGCGAATTTCCGAACGGATTAGGGAGCGGTTTCATGATGTGCGCGTAGGGGACAGCTCGCTGAGCATTGGAGTTGGTCGATTTGAATGGGCCGTAGATGCGGAGGCGGCAGTTGAGGAGCTGAAGCAGCGCGTGGATCTGGCTGTGTATGCCGCCAAGAACGGCGGAAAGGATCGAGTGATTCTGGCCGGGCAGAGACCACCAGAGATGAGAGCGCAATAGCGAGCAGCCCCGGTTGCCTACTGTTATCCTTCTTCCGTCACAAGGGGGGGGAGTAGGCGGAATGCCTTGGTAATGTGATCAAGAACTATGAATGAATCGATAAATCGGGTATGTGATTGGCAGGAGGACACCATTATGAGTATAACTCTGCCCCAATTGCCTTTTGCTAAGGATGCCTTGGCGCCACACATCAGTGCAAACACGTTGGATTTTCATCATGGAAAACATCACAATCTTTATGTCACCAACGTCAACAACATGATTGAAGGCACCGATCTGGCGGGAGCGTCCCTTGAGGACATCGTTAAGAAAACAGCTGGCGATGCCTCCAAGGCTGGGCTGTTCAACAATGCAGCTCAGGTCTGGAACCACACCTTTTTCTGGAACTCCATGAAACCAGGGGGGGGCGGCGCTCCCACCGGGGCCATCGCTTCGCGTATCGAGACCGATTTCGGTGGCTACGACAAGTTTGCCGAAGCCTTCAAGACCGCTGGAATGACCCAGTTCGGCAGTGGCTGGGCCTGGTTGGTGGAGAAGGGTGGGAAGCTGGAAATCATGAAAACTCCCAATGCGGAACTCCCCCTGGCGCTAGGCATCAAGCCGCTGTTAACCTGCGACGTCTGGGAACACGCCTACTACCTGGATTACCAGAACCGCCGTGCGGACTTTTTGGCAGCCTTCCTGGCGCACCTTGTGAACTGGGATTTTGCCAACGCGAATCTGTAAAAATTTGATTTCGATCAACAATGAAACAAGGGGCTTGTGGTGAATCACCACAAGCCCCTTGTTTGTTGGGGCGCAGAGAGTCGAATCTCGGCATTCTGTTCCAAAGGACTGGAGTCTAGGCGATGAGGACAGTTGTGTTTGATTTGGCGGATAATGGTCTCCCGAAGATTTGTGGATGAATTTTTATTGATCGCGAAACAATGCAGTAGGTTTGTGTCTATCTTATGTGTGTTTTTCATAGGGATATCGAGGATGATTCAGGATAGTCGAGAATATGTAAGCTTTTTGTGACTTCGCAAGGGTTATCCCGGTAGTCTGTCTGTGTCTGTGTAAAATTGATGGTAATATGTATTGAATTTGTATCTGAATCAAAAATCAATTTATTACATGACTGTGGTTTTATGATTGGTGTTATGATTTGTTGTGTATTCTAGTGTTCTAATAATGAATTTGTTGTAGTTGTTTGCTATGAAATTGATTGTAGTGCTTGTTGTATATTTTAGATTTTATCTTTGTTTTCATTTTTTTCGATTATTTGACATTTTAATATTTGAATAATAGAAGCTTTATGTCTTGAGGTACAAGTTTGAATTCGGTTTTGTGGTGGGGGGCTTGTTATGAAAGGCGGCTGGCAATTGTTTAAAATACTTGTAGTCGTTTTTGCGCTGGTTGCCGTGGCTGGCGGGGTGCTGGCTGTTGCCGAATCCTCGAATTGCGAGGGGCAGGTTGACGTCTTGAGCATTGCTGCCGTGACCAGGAGCGGACATTTTTCGCACCCGAGCTATAAGCTGGAGGGCAGTCTGGATATCCGTGATTGCCCTTCCCTGACCGGCTGTGCGCCTTGCGGTGACGAACAGTCGCTGCGAGCCCTGAAGATTTGGGCCCGAAAGACCTTTGATACAGGGGACCGGCCCATCGTCCTGAAGTTCCGTTAATCATTTTCCCAGGAGTATGTATGTGTTGTTGGCGGAAGATTCCGTTGTTCTTTGTTGTGCTCGTCCTTTCGACGATGTTTGTTGCCGGGTGTAACGAAACCAAGAAGGATTCCCTGTCCCGCGTGAAGGAAGCGGGTGAAATCAGCTTTGCCATGAGCGGAGGCTATCCTCCGTTTAATTTCTATAACGACAAAAACGAACTTGTCGGGTTTGACGTCGATGTTGCCCGCGAAGTGGCCAAGCGTCTGGGTGCGGAACTGAAGCCCGTGACCACCGAGTGGAGTGGCATCATCGAGGGGCTGCGAGCCGGGGTCTACGATGGCATTCTCGGGAGCATGGCCGTGACTGAGGATCGATTGAAGGTCGTTAATTTCTCTACTCCCTATTATTATTCCGGCGCCCAAATCATGGTGAAGACAGGTTCTTCTTTTGCTGCTCCCAAGGAGTTGGCAGGCAAGACTCTTGGCGTGGTCACTGGCACTACGTTCGCTGACGACGCCGCTAAGCTAGGTGCCGGCGATGTGAGGCTTTACAAGGACGACACTCAGACCTTGATGGAGCTGAATAGTGGAGTTGTGGACGGGGTCATTACCGATCGCATTGTGGGCGTCAATGCAATGAATTCCGGGAAGTTTGATATTGAGATGCTCGGTTTTCCGCTCAGGAGTGAGGATATTGCCGTTGCCTTCAAGAAGGGGGACGACACTCTGTTGAACGAGGTCAATACCGCGCTTGTTGCGATGCATGCCGACGGGACCCTGGCGCAATTGAGTCAGAAGTGGCTCAAGGCGGACATCACCACCAGATAGGCTTGGCCTGAACAAAGTTTGGAGTGCGGCCTTGCGCCGCACTCTGTTAATTTTCTGAAAACTACCGGACGATGAATGTATTTCGATATTGCTGTTCTTCCGAAGTACCTGCCTTATTTCCTTCCTGCGGCCTGGATGACGCTCAAGGTCTCAGCGTTGGGAATCCTTTTGGGATTGGGGCTCGGACTCGGGACCGCTTTTATGCGTATCTCGGACAAGGCTTTGTTCAATCTTCCTGCACGCGCCTATATCTATTTTATTCGAGGCACCCCGTTGCTGCTGCAATTGCTGTTTATCTATTTCGGCCTTCGAAGTCTGGCGGGGCTGGAAGCGCTGAGTTCAGCCGTACTTGCTTTGGGTATTCACAATGGGGCCTACATCGCCGAGATCTTTCGTGGGGCCATCGTTTCCATCGCTGGCGGTCAGATGGAGGCAGCCCGGAGCCTCGGCATGACCTATTCACGGGCCATGATTCGCATCATCCTGCCGCAAGCCTTCAAGCGGGCGATTCCTGCCTTGGGCAACCAGTTCATCATCGCGCTCAAGGATTCCTCGTTGGCGAGCACCATCACTATCAATGAATTGCTGCTCAAGTCGCAGCAACTCGCCTCGTCGAACTTTCTGATGATGGAGATGCTGACTCTCGCGGCGCTTTTTTACCTTTTCTATACCGCCATCTTCAGCTGGTTCTTCCATCGCCTGGAAGCCCGCCTGGATGTGAGTAACGCCTAGGAGATTATGTGCAAGATCAGCCAGTTATCGAAATAGCGGAATTGAACAAGTGGTTTGGTGACAATCATGTGCTCAAGGGGATCGACTTGAGCGTCATGCCCTCCGACGTGGTGGTTGTTGTCGGCGCCAGTGGCTCTGGAAAGAGTACCTTGCTGCGCTGCGTGAACTATCTGGAAACCTACGATGAAGGTCAGATCAAAGTCTCCGGGAAGCTCGTCCATGGAGGTGAGCGTTTCATCAATGCCTTGCGCGCGAGGGTGGGGATGGTCTTTCAGCATTTCAATCTCTTTCCCCACATGACGGTTATGGGCAACGTGATTGAAGGCCCTACTCAGGTGCTGAAGATGCCGAAGAAACAGGCTCGCGAGGTCGGGCGATATTATTTGGATAAGGTTGGTTTGGGAGACAAGGAAGACGCCTATCCTGAAACCTTGTCGGGCGGACAGAAGCAGCGGGTCGCTATCGCACGTGCTTTGGCCATGGAGCCCGAGGTCATGTTGTTCGATGAACCCACCTCGGCTTTGGATCCTGAATTGGTTGGTGAGGTGTTGGCCGTGATGAAGCGGCTTGCCGAGGATGGCATGACCATGATGGTCGTGACCCATGAGATGGGGTTTGCCCGTGAAGTGGCTGATTCTGTCGCCTTCATGGATGACGGAGTAATTCTGGAGCAAGACTGCCCCACCAGGCTGTTCGATGCTCCTCAGGAGGCCCGCACGCAGGAGTTTTTGGGCCAGATATTGTAACCAGGGAGTTTTTTTGAAGATATTCACGCAGCATCAGCAGGAGATGGCAGAAACGCTACGTCCCTCGGCTTCCCGATCGGACTGGACAGATTGGAAGTGGCATATGCGCAATTCCATCAAGTCGGTCGATGATTTCGAGAGGATTCTGGGGGTCGATTTTCCGGAGAAGAAGAAAAAGATATTTGAGCGGACACTCAGGAAGTTCCCCATGTCCGTGACACCATATTATCTGTCACTCATTGATGTGGATGACTTTGAGAACGATCCGGTCTTCATGCAGTCCTTCCCCAGTATCGAAGAGTTGAAGATTGGTCGTTATGACATGACCGACCCCCTGCACGAAGACAAGGATAGTCCGGTGCCGGGCGTTACCCACCGCTATCCAGACCGTGTCCTTTTTCATGTGAGCAATACTTGCGCCATGTACTGCCGTCACTGCACGCGCAAGCGCAAGGTTGGCGACAATGACTGCATTCCCACGCGCGAGGTTATTGAGCAGGGCATTGAGTATATTCGCAACACCCCGCAAGTTCGCGACGTGCTTCTTTCCGGGGGGGATCCGTTCCTGCTGTCTGATGACCGGTTGGATTGGATTCTGACCGAGGTCGGCAAGATTGATCATGTCGAAGTGGTGCGTATCGGCACCAGGACGCCGGTCGTGTTGCCCTATCGCATCACGGAAGATCTAGTGGAAATGCTGAAGAAGCATCACCCCTTGTGGATCAATACCCATTTCAACCACCCTCGGGAATTGACGGCATCCTCTCGCAGGGCGCTCATGCGCCTTGCGGATGCAGGCATCCCTTTAGGCAATCAGAGCGTACTGCTGGCGGGAGTCAATGACTGCCAGCGACTGATCAAGACATTGAATCAGAAGTTGGTGAAGAATCGAGTCAGGCCCTATTATCTGTATCAGTGCGATATGTCCGAAGGGCTTTCTCATTTCCGAACTCCCATCGGCAAGGGGATCGAGATACTGGAGAGCCTGCGCGGACATACCAGTGGTTTTTCCGTGCCCACCTATGTGGTGGATGCTCCGGGGGGAGGTGGCAAGATTCCCGTAATGCCCAACTACATTGTTTCATGGGGGCCCAACAAAGTCGTGCTGCGCAATTTCGAGGGAGTCATTACCACCTATAATGAGCCAAAAACTTATGACTCAAAATACTGCGATCGCGAATGCTCCAAGTGTAATCTTCAACTCAAGGAAGATGATGCCGAGGAGAATGCGGTGGGTATCGAGAAACTGCTTTCGGACTGGGACGATACCACCAGCCTTACACCCAGAGGCAACGAACGGGTGGGGCGGAGGGATGATGCAGCCTGATCAGGTCACACGCCTTGGCAATTCAACCATCCAGCATGGTCCCGCTAGTGATCGCGTGTACCTGATGAAACTGGATGAGGGCGATATGCCCGGCATCGTGGATGATCTGATCAATCTTGGACGGTCTCGCGGTTATTCCAAGCTGTTTGTCAGGGTTTCAGCCCGAGAGTCTTCGTTGTTCAAAGCCAGGGGTTTTGTGCCAGAGGCACGAGTGGCAGGAATGCGAAAAGGATGCGAGACCGGCTATTTCATGAGCCGATATTTGGATGCTGGGCGGGAGCGTTCGCGCAACGCGCCGCTGGTCTCCAGGGTGCTGGATTTGGCTCACAGTAAAGCGCCTGAAAAGATTCTCGAGGTTGGCGATCTCCGCGGGCTCGAATCGCTAGGGCCGGACAACACGGAAGAGCTAGCCGCGCTTTACAAGAACGTGTTCGAGACGTACCCGTTTCCTATCATGCAGACGGACTACCTGCGTGAGATTATGGCCTCGAATGTTTTGTTCTATGGTGTTCGTTTGGGCCGGAAGCTGATTGCAGCTGCCTCGGCAGAGATTGATACCGATTGGCGCTGCGCCGAGATGACTGATTTTGCCACGCTTCGGGAGTGTCGGGGGCAGGGGCTGGCCGGAAAGTTGCTGGCATACATGGAGCGACAGGTTCGGGCGCGGGGTATCCGCACAGCATACACGATTGCCCGAGCCGAAAGCCCGGGGATGAATATCGTGTTTTCAAGTGCCTGTTATCAATTTGGTGGCACCTTGAAGAACAATACGCAAATCGGGGGCAAACTGGAGAGCATGAATGTCTGGTACAAGCAGATCATTTCTAGGTAAGGGACCGAGTTTCAGGGTGGATTTCACCTTCTCCATCTGGTGGAACCTGTTGCTCATTTCAACGGGTTCCCTTTTTCTGGCCATCGCCTTCAAGAGCCTCGCCGTCCCTCATGAACTGGTCACCGGGGGATTGTTCGGGCTGGCCTCGCTTGTATATTATGTGACGGATGTATTCTCGCCCGGTTGGCTGTACCTGTTGCTGAATGTCCCTTTGTTTGTCTTTGCCTGGGTCAAGGTCAGTCGGCGTTTTTTCTATTACAGCGCCTTCGCCATGGTCGCTACCACGGTGTTCTATGAGGTTCTGACGATCCCCATGCCCGTGAAGAATCAGCTGTATGCCAGCGTGGCAGGTGGAGCGTTGGCTGGCTTTGGTGCGGGCATCGTGCTCCGATCACTGGGCTCCAATGGCGGACTTGATGTGATCGGGGTCTATCTTTTTCAGCGGTACAACATTGGAATCGGCAAGGTGTATCTGGTCTTCAACGGGGTGCTGTATGCGGCGAGTTTGGCCTATTTCTCGCTGGATCTGGTCATTGCATCGTTGATCATGGTGTTCATCACAGCTGTGGTTATGGAAAATACGCTTTCCCTGTTCAACCAACGGAAGGTTGTGTTCATCATTTCCAATGCCGCTGATGAAATAAGTCATGACGTCTTGCATTCCCTGAAGCAGAGCGCGACATTCCTCAAGGGATTTGGGGCCTTTTCGCGTCAGGAAAAGAATGTGCTGATGACAGTGGTCAATAATCTGCAGCTGAAGAAGCTGGAGGAGATTACCTTCGGGCACGACGAAAAGGCTTTGTTCATCGTGGAAAATACCTTTTCGGTATTGGGGGCAAGCTTCTCCAGACGAAAGATCTATTAGCAGTGGTATGAAGAGACTTGCTCATGTGGTAGAATGTTTTTCCTCTAGGCCAATGCCAGCCGTATTGCTATTTTGAAAGTGCTACAATCCTTTTGATAAGCGTGTGCAGAACGCAAAATGAAAAAGCGGTTTCAGGTGATTACCTGAAACCGCTGATTTTTCATGGTCGGGGCGGAGAGATTTGAACTCCCGGCATCCTGCTCCCAAAGCAGGCGCGCTACCAGACTGCGCCACGCCCCGATTGAAGGAATGGTTACTTACGCCAAACCCTATGGGCTTGTCCATCAACATCTTACAATAGATTCGAATTGCCGGGGTCGGAGATCAGCGGGCTTGCTGCGAGCAAACGAACCTGTCGCCTTCTGCTGAGGAGGCAGATGTTCTTATAGATCAACCCCGGCGATAATCTGCCCACACTTGGCGCAGGCTCCATCTTTCAGATCGCTACCTGTGATGGTGAAGCCTCGGCGGCTGACGACCACAGTCCCGCAGCCGGGGCAACGCGTGGATTCGGCATCATGTCCTGGAACGTTGCCGGTATACACATACTGAAGCCCGGCGGCCTCGCCGATGGCCCAGGCCCGCTCCAGCGTTGCCACCGAGGTGGGGCCGACATCCTGTTTCTCGAAGTCCGGGTGAAAGCGCGAGACATGCCACGGTACATCGATGCCCAACTCCTCTGCGATGAATCCGGCGATGTCCGCCAGTTCCTGATCGGAATCGTTCAGGCCCGGGATGACCAGGGTCGTCACCTCCAGCCACCAGCCCAACTCGCGGATGCGTTTCAGGTTCTCCAGCACTGGCGCAAGGCGCGCCCCGCACTGGTCCTTGTAGAAGTCCTCGGAAAAACTTTTCAGATCTATGTTGGCTGCGTGGATGATCGGCCCCAGCCGGTCCAGGCATTCCGGGCTCATGAAACCGTTGGAGACCATGATATTCTTCAGGCCCTTATCCACAGCCAGGGTGGCGGTGGGTTCGATCAGTTCGAAGAAGACCGTGGGCTCGGAATAGGTGTAGGAGATGGAGCCGCAATCGTGCTCCAGGGCGCTGGCGACCAGTTGGGCGGGTGAGGCAGCCTGCCCCATGGGCATCTGACCGTTTCGTGGTGGCTGGGAGAGCGAGAAATTCTGGCAAAAGGAGCACGACAGGTTGCAGCCCATGGTGGCGAAGGACAGGGTGCGCGTACCGGGCATGAAATGAAAGAGCGGTTTCTTTTCCACTGGATCCACGCCAAGAGCGGCTACCTTGTCATCCACGAGGGTGAACAATTTGCCGTCGCGATTGGTGCGGACCCCACAGGTCCCGGCTTCGCCCTTGGCCACGATGCAGAAGTGGTTGCACAAGCGGCACTGGACCCGCTGGTCCGTCAAAGTCTTGTACAGCTCGGCTTCGCGCATGGAGATAGCTCCGAAAGAATGAGATGGTTGGTGAAATTGTCTATACCAGAGGCATCAATCCCACGGCACCTGTCTCCGGGAAATGTTGCCGTCATCGTCGCTCGTTGCGACTAGTCGTTGCCGTGGGCCGGATTTTTGATATTGATTTGCGGCTCAACGGTGATGGGTGGCAGCTCATAGTCCTGCTTGGGCTTTGGTTTGGGCTGCACGCTGATTACGTTGTTGCCGCTTTGCGGGTCGCGGCCCAGATACATATTCTCGTGCACCGTGCCAAAAACATTGTCCTTGCGGTCATTGTTGCCTGTGCTGCTGGTGCCGAACCCCTGCGAGGCCGGTTGGTCATCCGCAGCCAGAACAGGTATGGATAACAGGCAGATGGTCAGCAATATGGCTGATACAGGAATCATAGAGAATAGCGTGGATTTTTTCATTATAATTGCTCCCTTGAATTTCGGGGCGTAAATCCCTATAAAGCACACCTCGGCGCAAAGCCGTTTAGTCTTTCTTTTGCAAGGAGCATACCCCATGACTGACAGGGCCAAAGCCTATACCGAAGCCGGAGTGGATATTCACGCCGGAAATGCATTCGTCTCTCGCATCAAGGATATGGTGGCCTCCACCTTTACCGGCGGGGTCATCACCGACATCGGCGGCTTTGGCGGGCTGTTCAAGCTGGATACCAGCTCCATGGAAGAGCCCGTCCTCGTGGCTGGAACAGATGGTGTGGGCACCAAGCTGAATCTCGCCTTCGAGTATGACGTCCACGATACCATCGGTATCGATCTTGTGGCCATGAGTGTCAACGATATTCTGGTTCAGGGTGCGAAGCCGCTGTTCTTCCTGGACTATTTCGCCACAGGTAAGCTGGAAGGCGACCGAGCCACCCAGGTGCTCGCGGGGATCGTGGAAGGCTGCAAGCAGGGCGAATGTGCGCTGCTGGGTGGTGAAACCGCCGAGATGCCGGACTTCTACAAGCCCGGTGAATACGACGTATCCGGCTTCTGCGTGGGGGTTGTCGACAACGCCAATATCGTGGACGGATCAGCTATCCGTGCTGGCGACGCCATCGTCGGCCTGGCCTCCTCGGGTGTGCATTCCAATGGCTACTCCCTGGTCCGCAAGTTGGCCAAGGAAGCTGGCTTTGGTAAGGACGATGCCTTCCCGGGGACGGACAAGACCGCAGCCGAGGTGCTGCTCGAGCCCACCCGTATCTACGTCAAGACCGTGCGTGCCCTGATGCGCGAGATGGACATCCACGGCATGTGCCATGTGACCGGCGGCGGGTTCTACGACAATATCCCGCGTATCCTGCCCCGTGGTACCAAGGCCGAGATCAATTTTGGTACCTGGGACATCCTGCCCGTGTTCACGTGGCTCATGAACCAGGGCAAGCTGACCTGGCCCGAGATGCTCCAGATTTTCAACTGCGGCATCGGCTACATCGTCGTGGTGCCCCAGGAGCAGGCCGAAGACGTCGTTTCCCGTGTGGAGGGTATGGGTGAAAAGGCCTATGTTATCGGCACGGTCGAGCGCCTGAAGGGTGATGATGCCGAGCAGGTGATCGTGAACTTCGAGGATGCCGCCTGCTAGTTGAGGTTTTATCTCCAGGTTGATTGGAGCCCCTTTACGAGGGTGCTTTGGCAACTGGTAGAGTGATTCAAACAAATCAAACCCCGTTCGGATTTCCGAGCGGGGTTTTTTCATTGATATGGACAGCTAAATCAAATTGTCTGTATAGTGCTTGTCTCACTCTATCGTCCCTGGGGCTGGGAGCGGAGACGTATGGATAGACGGGTATCCCGAACGATTCGTTTGAAATCACTGCTGATTGCCACTTTGGTTGGCATACTGCTCGGCGGTGTTCTGTATTTGGTGGAAAGGCCGTATTATCGATTGCTTGCAACTCAGGAGCGTGATCGGGTTCAGGTGTGGAGTGCTAGGTTGGGTGCGGCGTTGGGTACTTCGGTCAGTAGGCGGTTGGCTCTGCTTGCAGGGCTCAAGGCGCATGTTGTTTCCATCGCAATAAAGGACGGTAACGCAGAGGCCTTGAACTCGTCCTTTGAAGGGTTTGCCACGGGACTGTACCACTCCACTCCAGGTGTCCGCAATTTCATCGTCGCCCCGGCAGGGGTGAATAAGTACGTGTATCCTCTGGAGCGCAATAAAAAGGCTCTGGGACATAATATCATGGCCGACCAGCGGCCCACCGTACGGCGCGATGTGCAACGAACAGTAGAGACCCGTATGCCTGCCCTCAGTGGACCGTATGAATTGCGCCAGGGCGGGTTGGGGCTGGTTGTTCGGGATGCGGTGTACCTTGGGGATGCGCTCTGGGGGTTGGTTTCCATGGTGATCGACATGCCCCCTGTGCTCGAAGAGGCCGGAGTGCTTGAAATTCCAGAAGGCCTGGTGCTGGGCCTGCACGATGTGCGGGGCAAGCTTTTTTATGGCAGCCCGGAAGTTTTTTCGTTGTCTCCCGTTCTGGTCAAGGTGCTGTTGCCCGAGGGTGCCTGGGAGCTTGGTGTGGTGCCCAAGCGGGGCTGGGGAGTAAGTTTTGACTTTGCCATTGCCATCTTCAGGGGGTTGGCTCTTGCCATTGTGCTGTTGGCCGGGACCAGTGCCTACCTACTCTCCAACAGGCAACAACACCTGACCCTGGCCGTGGTGGAGAGGACCGACGAACTCTCAACGCTCAATGCTGATTTGAAGTTGGAGAATACCAGGCGGCGTGAGACCGAAGCCTTGATGAGCAGGCAGCAGGAATATATTCAGGATATTATCGATTCAATGCCGTCCATGATTGTGGGTGTCACTGCGGACGGCGTGATCAAACTCTGGAATTTGCGGGCAGCCGATGAGTTGGGCATCATGGCTCGAGATGCTGTCAACAGCCAATTGAAAGATGTGGCCCCTGGCATTGTCGAATACATGAGTATGGTGGGAAGAGCGTTGGAGACGGGAGAGGTACAGCGCGATTTGCGAAGGCACAGGCTTGATGCCGAAGAAGGACTTATTGAGGATGTTACGGTTTACCCGTTGGGAAGTGAGCGTCATGAGGTCGTGATCCGCATTGATGATGTGACTGAGCGTGTGGGTATCGAGCAGCGGATGATTCAGACCGAGCGGATGGTCTCCCTGGGAGGACTTGCCGCCGGTATGGCTCATGAGATCAACAATCCCTTGGGGGGGTGCTGCAAAGTGTCCAGAATATCCAACGGCGGTTGGACCCCGCATTGAGTGCCAACGCCCAGGCCCTGAAGAACCATAAGCTGGATGCGCAAGCCATGCAGGGGTATTTGAAGGAGCGCAAGATCGACTTCATGCTGGAGGGGATCAAGGTCTCTGGTGAACGGGCTGCCCGGGTGGTGGGCAATATGCTGTCGTTCAGCAATAGGCAGGGTATGGAGCGAACAACCTGCAAACTTGATGAAGTCGCGGATGATGCCCTTGCTCTGGCCTCCACGGACTATGACCTGACCAGATCATATGATTTCAAGACGATTCAAATCATCAGGGATTATCAAAAAGAAATGCCGATGGTGTTATGCGTGCGTTCGGACATCGAACAGGTTGTCTTGAATCTGGTGATGAATGCAGCACAGGCCATTGGATCAACGATCAGGGATGTTGCCGCCCCGCGTATTGTCGTCCGCCTTCGACATGATGATGACCATGCCCTGCTGGAGGTAGAGGACAACGGGCCGGGCATGACCGCATTGAATATGCACCGTGTCTTTGAACCGTTCTTTACGACCAAGGAACCGGGCGAGGGGACTGGTCTGGGGCTTTCGGTGTCCTATTTCATTGTGACCAAGAATCATGGCGGGACCATGTCTGTGCGAAGCAAGCTCGGAGAAGGGACCTGCTTCTCGGTGCAACTGCCAGTGGGCGGTGGGGTGAAGGAGTAAAAACCTTCAGCTTCTTTTGATGTTGCAGCCGCGGCATTTCGTCCGGGGTGGGATGATGGAGTGGTGAAAGAGATTTCCGTTGACCTGAGAAGGTACTGTTCGTTAGGAATTGTTTGATTAAACAACCAAGAGTAGGAGAGGGGCATGGAATACAAGCGTTACGGTTCAAAGATTCTGGTCCGGTTGGATCCCGGTGAAGAAGTTGTTGCCGGTGTGGCTGCTGTCTGTGAGAAGGAAGGCGTCCGCCTCGGTGCCGTATCTGGTATCGGCGCAGTGGACAAGGCAACAGTAGGGTTGTTCAACACAGTGACCAAGGAATACCTGTCTACCACTCTGGAAAAACTCTTCGAAATCACCAGCCTGGTCGGTAATATTTCCGAGATGGACGGAAAGCTCTATCTGCACCTGCACGCCACCCTGGCCGATGTGGAGCACAATGCTTTTGGCGGTCATCTGAACGAGGCCCGTGTCAGTGCCACGGCCGAAATCTGGATCGACGTTGTGGAAGGGGCTGTTGATCGAATGCTTAGCGAGACTGTGGGTCTGAATCTGCTTGAATTTTAGAGATATGATCACTTGGCTCTCAAATGATAGAGAGTCGGGCAGAAATATGAAAAGGCGGTTGTCGGAAATTCCGGCAACCGCCTTTGTCGTGCGTGATGTGGGTGAGCTTAATCGTCGAGATAGGGATTGAAGTAGCCGAATTTCAGCCAGGGGTTCTGCTTTCGCAGGCGCTTTCTGAAATTGTCGAAACCCATGCTTGGCCCGGAGACATGAGAGGCTGACAGGTCCAGGTACAGCTCGGGGTCCAGGTTCAGGTTGCGCAGCTGGATGAAGTCCACCTTGAGTTCGTTTACAAAGGCCTGGAGCTTGTCCAGTTCGCCTTCGGTATCCGAGACACCCGGGAAGAACAGATAGTTCAGGGACACGAACAGTCCGGCGGCTTTGGCCTCGCGGATGGAATTCCTGACGGATTCCAAGCCGTCGTAACCATTGGGCCGGTAATAGGCCGCATACAGGTTGGGATCGGCGCTGTTCATGGAGACACGGATGGACGACACCCCGGCTGCGGCCAACGGGCCTATGGCCTCGGGCAGACTGGCGTTGGTGTTGACGTTCACGGTGCCTTTGCCCCCGCCCTTGCGAAAAAGGGTCACGGCCTTCTCGATGAGCTTGGCCTCGGTCAGGGGCTCGCCTTCGCACCCCTGCCCGAAGGAATAGACCGGGCGCTTCTTTTCGCGCCGGTAATGCTCGGCCATGATCTCGGCCACTTCCTGGGGCTTGGGCCGGAAGTCGATGCGGTTCTGCGGGGAGACAAAGCCCGAGTCCTCGGGCTGGTACGAGATGCAGCCAACACAGCGTGCGTTGCAGACCTGAGAGGTGGGCAGCGGGGCTTCGAAACGCCCCAGGGCCAGGTTTTTGGCAGCCGGACAGCAGTAGGTCAGGGCGCATTTGGCCAAATGCGCCACGAGGCGGTTGTCAGGATACTTGCGCAACCATGCATGGGCGCCCTGATCGATACGTTCCTGCGGGACGTTGGTGAAAATTTGACGCCTGTCCTCGTCCACCTTCTTGGCGCAAACCCAGAATTGACCATTGGCGTAGCCCACTGCTCCGTACGCGACCAGGGGCAGGTGAGGTGCATCGTCTGCGGTATCGTAGGCCGTGATGCCGGTGATGGTGTAGGCCGGGCAGACAAAGGCGGAGACGGCGTTTTCTGACAGGGCCACGGCTTCGCCAGAGTCGGGATCCATGCCCACGGCGTGGCGCCCGGGCAGCAGGAAGACATCGGAGCCGGGGGGCAGTGGAGTCAGGTCCTGCGGACGCGGCAGGGCCAGTTCCTCGCCACGGCGACAGAGCATGAGCAGACCGGGATGGTCGTAGATCTGGCCTTTCTCGTCGGCGAAGAGCAGTCTGGGCTGAACCTTGGTGGCCATGTGCGGCCTCTCCTTGGCTTGTGGGGCAAGACCCCGGCATAGAAAAAAGGCGGACCCGCATGGCAGGTCCGCCCTTGAATAGCACCGCTTGAAGCGTATTGTCTAACGCTTGGAGTACTGGAAGCGGGCACGTGCGCCGCGCTGACCGTACTTTTTGCGTTCCTTGACGCGAGCGTCACGGGTGACGAGGCCGGCTTTCTTGAGCACGGGACGGGTATCGCCGTCGAACTCGAGAAGGGCGCGGGTGATGCCATGACGGACGGCCTGAGCCTGCCCGGCGATGCCGCCACCAGCGACGTTGACCTTGATATCGAACTTGCCAATGGTCTTGGTCAGGTTCAGGGGCTGGCGGATGATCATCTGTAGGGTCGCACGAGGAAAGTACTCGTCGTAGGGGCGACCGTTGATGGTGATCTGGCCAGTGCCATTTTCATACATGCGGGTGCGGGCGACGGAGGCTTTTCTCCGGCCGGTACCGTAATAAAATTCGCTCATTTGATCCTACTCCTTGGCGGTGCTTAAAATTCGAGCTCTTTGGGGCCCTGGGCAGCGTGGGGGTGATCGGTCCCAGCGTAGACCTTGAGCTTCTTCAGCTGGGCACGGCCAAGCTTGTTCTTGGGCAGCATGCCACGCACAGCCTTTTCGATGACCATTTCGGGCTTGGTGGCGAGCAGGTCCTTCAAGGAGATCTCGCGGATACCGCCCGGGTAGCCGGTGTGGTGGTAGTACTTTTTGGCTTCCAGCTTGTTGCCGGTTACCTTGATCTTCTCGGCGTTGATCACCACGATGAAATCACCCACATCAGCGTGAGGGGCAAATTCGGGCTTGTGCTTGCCGCGAAGGCGGGTGGCAATCTCAGTTGCCAGGCGGCCGAGGATCTTGTCCTCTGCGTCGACCACGTACCATTCGCGTGCGACGTCGCCTTCTTTGGGGGTATATGTCTTCATTCTGCTGCTCCTGAAATCAGTGTCGGAACGAAACGCGATAAGCGGTATCGAACCGGCTGTCAATGACAAAACCATTGGTTCTGCCGAAAATCATCACGGGGGCGCGCAATATAAACAAAATGGATAGCTTTGTGAACCCCTAATTTTCAACCTCTTCAAAACCCAGTCATTCCGGGCCTTGAGCTTTGTTTCCGGGAGGGGTAACGTCCATAGTTCAGGGAGGATTCATGCCCATCATCAGAAAAAGCCTGCTTCAATTTATATTTTCCGGTGCCTATATGCAACGCTGGAATGACAAGCTCCGGCCCGTGGCACTTCTGGAGGTGGACAAACAGGCCCACAAGATGATGGTCGCCTGGTTGCTGCTTATGCTCAATTCGCGCGGCATGACCTCTGAACAGCGCCGTGAGCTTGGCGAATCCGTGGTGGAAGGCGGTATCTTCGATTATTTCTATCGCCTGGTGATCACGGACATCAAGCCTCCCATCTATTACCGTATCAAAGAGAACCCTGCGCATTACGCGCTGCTGACGTCATGGGTTCTGGACCAGCTGCGCCCGACCATGCAGCCTTTGGGGCAGGACTACTGGGACAAACTGACGACCCGCCTCAAGAATCCCGGCACCCACGGCCTGGCGGATGAAATTTTGGACGCCGCGCATACCTATGCCTCGGGCTGGGAGTTTGACCTGATCAAGGACCTTGGACCCTGGGATGACGAAAAGGAAAGTATTGACCAGTCCTTCACCGACGGGCTCAAACGGTACGATCATCTGGTGGGAGTCAAGGAACTGCGGCAGGGGCCGAGCACTGCTCTGGGCCGGTTTGCACATCTATGCGGGCAACTCAGGTTTCAGACCCGCTGGTCGCAGACCCCGCGCATCCCCGAGACCTCGGTGCTGGGCCACCTCTTCATTGTGGCGGCGTATTCGTATTTCTTCAGCCTCGCGGTGGACGCATGCCCGCTGCGCCGTCAGAATAACTTCTTTACCGGCCTGTTCCATGATCTGCCCGAAGTCCTGACCCGGGACATTATCTCCCCGGTCAAGAAATCCGCCCAGCCTATCGCCGATTTGATCCGCCAGTACGAGGATAGTGAGCTGGAGACTCGTGTCTTTGGTCCCCTGACCGCAGGCGGCTATGGCGACGTGGCCGAGCGGTTGTCGTATTTTCTGGGTGTGGAAGTGGGCAGTGAATTCAAGTCTGCCATCATCCGTGGCGGGCGGCCCCAGGCCGTGGACTTCGAGACCCTGCAGCAGCGCTGCAATGAGGATCGGTACGACCCCAAGGATGGGCGCATGCTCAAGGCCTGCGACAGTCTGGCGGCCTTTGTGGAGGCCTATACCGCGCTCAGGAACGGTATCTCCTCCGACCAGTTGCAGCAGGCCGTGTGGCGTATCCGCAAGCGCTACAACGCGTTTTCCTTCGGTGACCTGCACGTGGGGGCTTTGCTGGCGGACTTCGATTGATTCGCGGCATTTTGTTGGGGGATTGATGACTATTGAAGGGAATCATGACGAGTTGTGGGTGCTTCTGGATCGGCATCTTCATAAGGCATTGCGCGGGGGTGAAAGCCAGGATTCATTAGCCAGGAAAATTGGCGTTTCTCAGAATTCGATTAGTTGTTGGCTTAAGGGCGAGCGTCGTGGTCACGTCCGTTTGCTTAGTATTCTGAAGATCATTCAAGCCCTTGATATTGATCCAGCCGAAGTCTTCGAGATTCTATTTGCCAAGGACAGTCTGTCCGGCATTGAGCGGCTACGCCATGAACGCGATCAGGCAGTGAACGCCCTTGATCGTGTCAGACGGGCGTTGGACCAAGATCCTGAATAACCCCGCCCCTTCTCTCCTTTATTGCTGCTTTGACCCGTTCCCGTGCAGCATGTATATCATTGCTAATCCTTTGGATTTCATGATCCCGTGACCGGGAAGGAGATCGCCATGCAAGTGACCGTGTGGGGATGTCGTGGCTCGTTGCCTGCATCCACCAATGTGCCCCTGATTCGCACCAAGATCGTGAGGGCTCTGGAATCCGCAGTGAAACGCGGAGTGGATGAGTCCACCAATATTCAGGATTTCATTGACCGGGAGTTGCCTTTTTCCGTGTGGGGTTCCTATGGCTCCAACACCACCTGCGTGCAGATTGCCGCTGGCAGCGACGAGTACCTGCTGGTGGATGCCGGTTCGGGGTTGCGGGATTTTGGCAATCGCATCATCGCCACCAAGGGGCCTCGCCCGCATGTCTATAATATCCTGATGAGCCATTTGCACTGGGACCATCTGATGGGATTCCCGTTCTTCATCCCTGCCTACATCCCCGGGAATGTGATTCGTTTCTGGGGCTGTCACGATCAGATCGAGCATGTGTTTCGCACTCAGCAGTCAGAGCCGTTTTTTCCGGTCACCTTCGATGACCTTGGCGCGCAGGTGGAGTTCAACATCCTGGAGCCGGGAAAGGCCGTTGAGCTTGGAGGGACCACGGTCACGCCTTTCGAGCAGAATCATCCGGGCCGTTCGTACGGCTATCGCTTTGAGCAGGACGGCAAGGCCTTTGTCATGTCCACTGACAGTGAGCACCATGAAGGTGCGGACGACGCGGATTATCCCTTCCTGAGTCACGTGCGCGACGCAGACCTGATGATTTTCGACGCGCAGTATACCTTCCATGCCGCCAACACCAGCAAGAAGGATTGGGGGCATTCCTCCAACATTGTCGGGGTGGAGCTGGCCAAGCGCGCCGGGGTGAAGCGCATCTGCCTGTTTCATCAGGAACCCACTCTGGATGATGCTTCCATCGAGAGCTTCCAGCGGGACACCGCGCGCTATGCACAGTTGTTTATGCCGGAGGCTGAATTGGAAGTCCTGATGGCTTATGATGGTCTGGTGGTGGAGCTCTAGCTGAACTTTGTGATTTGATTACTGTTTATAATGTGCAACAGCCCCCGGACAACTGTTCGGGGGCTGTTGTTCTTTGTGTTGGGATGAGGTAGAAATTTCATATTAAAAACTAAATTAATCAATGAGTTGCGTTGTTTTAGGAGGCGGAATGTTTGCGGTTGTCATCATCGCCTTGGTTTTGGGGGCCCACTTCTACAGAAAGAGACGACTGGCTCGAAACGTCTATGTTGTCATGTTCTACCTGTTCAACGGTGTCGGGCTTTTCTCTCTGTGGGGGACGATGGCTTCTGGTGTTCTCCCCGGAGTGTTGATCATGATTTTGTGGTTGGGAGTGCTGAATGCGCGCATGTGGGTGACTGTGCTGCGGGTGGTGCCGGTGCGAGATGGCCTTGTTTTTGAGACAATATTTCGCTCCGTGGTGCTGAAAAGAGGAACGTTCAAGGCGACTCGCAAGCAGAGTCTGCAATGGAGTCTTGTTTTGATGTCTCGGGGAGGCGGGGAGAATGTTGTCTACCACGTCAACGGTGGCTGGCGGAATTGGTTTCGGGTGGAACCGTGGGTTGCGGGGGCGTTTGAGTTGATTCCGGATTATGCCTGCGAAGTGGTCGATGGCCTACCGGAATGAGTGCAGATCGAATTCTTCGAGGTGATTGCTCTTTCGAAGCGAGATTGGCGGAAAGACCATTGCCTTTAGTGCAAGCCTACTGCCTGGGAGAGTAACGGCGCAGCACGGCGTCGATGGTGCCGTCCTGGATGAGCCGCACCAGCATCTTGCTTAATTGATCGGCGCGGTCTGCGTGCCGCGACTTCTTGGAGAAAGCAAAGTGCATGGGCTGATAGCCCTGGTATTTGAGCGGTGCTTTGTTGACCAGGGCATCTGTTTTCGGGTGCGCAGCCAGCCACCAATCGGCCTGGGTTTCGTTGGCGATAAAGGTTTGGATACGGTTTCCGGTGAGTCGCTTGAAGCCGTCATCCATGGAGGCTACTTGTGATTTGCGTAGCGCGGAGTCGATATCAAATTGGGGGAAGTGTTTTTCACCGCGTTTGACCCCGACGCGCAGGGCCCGCAGGTGCTCATAGCTGGTGATCCCCTTGGCGCGATGCTTGAGGGCGTAGAAAGCCGACGCCGTCTGGGTGGCGTAGGGTGGAGTGACGTAGGTCAGGTATTGTTCCCGGGCGGGTGTCATTAGCAGACCGGTCATGATGTCGGCCTGACCATTCTTCATCCATTTTAGGCAGGTCCCGAAGTCGGCGGGGCGGAACTCCAGGCCGACGCGCATCCGGGCAGCGGCTTCATTGAGAATATCAACATCAATGCCCGCCGGTCTTGATTCCAACATCATCTTCCAGGGCGGCAGCGAACTGAGCGCCACGATGAGGACATCCTGATCCTGGGCGACGGCAGCTTTGAGCGGCAGTGCAAGTATGATGGCGATGATCATTGCGCAAAAAATGCGCATCTGTCGTCTCCTGTCTGCAGTGTTTAGGCAACTGGAGGGAGGGAGGGCCCATGAGAACCCTACTTTAGCTTGTATAGCAAGGAGTTGGGCGCGAGGCAACAGATAGGAGGCAATGCAACAGAGTGAAAATGGCCCGGGGGCAGTAGTGCTTAAAGTCGTGGGATCATTTTGGAGAGCAGGTTTTCCAGTGTTTCGGCTTCGCCTTCGTCCAGTCCGGTTAACAATTCTTCGGTCAGGCGCAGGTGCAGGCGATGGTGCTCTTCGAAATGGCGCTCCCCCTTTTGGGTCAGGCCCACAAGGATGGAGCGCCGATCCTGTTCGTGCGGGGTGCGCTCGATGAGGTTCTTGTCCTGCAATCGATCGGCCAGCACGGTGAGCGTCCCGGTAGTGATGCCCATCTTCTCGGCCAGTTCCTTCATGCGCATTCGGCCATGGACACCGAGGATTTCGATGGTGTGCATCTGGGGCAGGGTCAAGCCTTTGTCTTTGACCACGCACTGTTCCCAAGACGAGAAGCGCTCAAAGAATTCCGTGAGAAGATTGGTCAGTCTTTCGTTGCGTTGCAAGGTGGCCTCCTCAGCGGGTTTTACGCGCCCGTGGGCAGTGAGTAAACCCCGACGATGACAATGAGCGCACCGGCTCCCCGCATGATGGCGCTTTCCAACCAGGGTTTCTCCAGCCCGCGCATCCAGGACGCAGCCTTGTACAATCCAGCAATGACCAGCCCCACGCTCAGTGCGGTGCCGATGGCGTAACTGCCGAAGACCATGGCGCTGGTTGTCGGGTCGCCTGACTCGATGGAGTATTTGAACATGATGGCAGCCGTGGGGCAGGGGATGATCATGTTTACGAATCCGAAACCGAACATGGCCGGGCCGGTGGCCTTCCTGAGACGGGAAAGGAGTCCTTTCTTGTGGTCGCAGCCGCAATGTGCATGGTTGTTATGCTCTGTATGTTCGTGATTGCAGCAGGCTGAGTGCTGTTCGTGGTCATGAGCTTCATGATTTCCGTGATCGTGGTGCCCGTGCTCATGGTCATGGCTGTGCAACAGCTCCGGGCGAATCATCAAAGCGAGGCCCAGAGCGATAATGATACCGTTGACGACCCAGTCCACGTGGTTTTGATAGCCCGCAGGTATCCAGCCGGAAATGGCTCCCAGGCTCAAACCCAGCGCCACGCAGGCCAAAGCCGTGCCCGAGAGGAACATGAAGGTCAGCCATGCAACACGGGAGGCGCGTCGTTCACCACTGACGAAGGGGGCCAGCACCAACCATGAATGGCCGCAGGGATTGATGCCGTGGATCAGGCCGATGACAAAGCTTGATTGCAGGGCGACAGAGAATATCGAGAGGTCCATGAGTGCTCCTTTTTGTTCGTGACACGAAAAGCTCTATTGTCGAATAGTTTGATAGTCAAGCTAAATATTCGGGCGATGTCCGTCGTACCTGAGACGTTAAAAAAGGGAGGAACCTGTGGTTCCTCCCTTGATGATTAAGCGGGATGATTAAGCCGAAGTCCGCTTAGAAACGGTCTGTTACAGGCTGGCGATGTAATCCTTCATGCACTTGCCAAGCCGTTTCATGCCCTCAGTGATGGTTTCAGGGACGGCGTTGGTGTAGTTCAGGCGCAAGGTGTTGGCGTCGCGGCCATCCACGTAGAATGGATTGCCGGGCACAAAGGCGACTTTTTCCTTGATGGCCAGGTCGAAGAGCTTCATGGACGAGCAGCCCTCGGGCATTTCGGCCCAGAGAAACATGCCGCCTTCGGCGCGGGTCAGGGTGACTTCCTCGGGGAAGAACTCATCCGCCGCGGTGAGCATGGCGTTGCACTGGGTTCCGTAGCAGTCGCAGATCTTGGCGATGTGTTCGTCCAGGTCGTTGTCTTCAAGCCAGCGGTGCACGATGCGCTGGGATACCGTGGATGTGTGCAGGTCGGCGGCCTGCTTGGCGGTGACCAGCTTGTGACGCAGGTCGGGGTCGGCAACGACCCAGCCGATGCGGAAGCCCGGTGCGGCGATCTTGGAGAAGGTTCCCAGCAGCAGGCTCTTCTCGGGGCGGTAGGCCATGAGCGGGCGTTGGCGCTCTCCGGCAAAGCGCAGGTCGCCATACGGGTTGTCCTCGGCAAAGACGGTGTCGGTTCCTTTGAGCATCTCGGCCACAGCTTGGCGTTTTTCGTCCGAGTAGGTCAGACCCGAGGGGTTCTGGAAGCTGGTGACAGCGTAGAACAGCTTGGGGTTCTTCGCCAGGGCGCGTTCCAGGGCATCCAGGTCCGGTCCGTCGGCTGTGACATTCACAGTCTCGTATTTCGGCTCGAACATTGAGAAGGCCTGAATGGCTCCCAGATAGCCAGGAGATTCCATGACAATGGTGTCGCCCGGATCAATGAGCACCTTGGCCATCAGGTCCAGGGCCTGTTGCGAACCGGTGGTGATCATGATGTCGTCGGCGGAAACATCGAGTCCGTCACGCTCACGGTAGCGGGCTGCAATCCACTCACGCAGAGGGGGGTGTCCCTCGGTGGTGGAGTACTGCAGGGTCTCACCGCCGTGGTCGGCAATGACAGTGCGTGCTGCTTCGGCCAGCGCTTCGCTGGGGAACAGGGCCGGGTTGGGCAGGCCCCCAGCAAAAGAGATGACCGTGGGGTCCTGGGTGACTTTCAAGATCTCGCGGATGAATGAGCGAGGTACGGATTGCATACGGTTGGCGAAATTATGAGACATGAGAGCTCCTTGAACGGTCTTGACGAAAATAATAAATATCGTGGTTGAGGTTGTTGAGTACGTATGTCGTTTGTTCAAACTCGCGCCGCGCGGACCTGATCAAGCAGATTGCGAGCGGCAGCTTCGGGGTCTTGGGCGGCACAGATGGCTGAAACCACGGCAACACCGTTCGCCCCTGCACGGATGACATCAGCGGCATTGTCCGGGCCGATGCCACCGATACCTACGAGGGGGCGGCTCGTGGCGTGTCGGGCGAGAGCAAGTCCGTCCAGGCCCCAGGCTGCGGCGGTGTCGGTCTTGGTGGGGGTGTCGAAAACGGGGCTGATGCCCATGTAGTCAACGCCCCAACCTTCGGCCTGAATGACCTGCTCCATGGTTTCCACGGACAGGCCGATGATGGCCTCCGGGCCCATGATGGCCCGGGCTTCGTGATACGGCAGATCGCTCTGTCCGATGTGGATGCCATCGGCTCCGATGGCACGTGCCACTTCAACATTGTCATTGATGATCAACTTGGCGTCTGTTCCGGTGATGGCGGTTTGAACAGCCTTGGCCAGCGCAATGAACTCTGACGTGGAAGCGTTCTTGTCACGGACCTGAATCACGGTTGCTCCACCCTTCACAGCCAATCGGGCAGTTTCGGGCACGCCACGCGAACCGCACAGGGCGGTGTCCGTGACCAGATAGACGGAATAGTCCACCGTGGCCTGGGTCACATCCACTCCAGTTCGATGGCCTGTTCCAACTGCTCGCGGGTCAGGTTGTGCAGGGCATCATAGAAATGCATCTGCAGGGTGCCAGGACCTTGGGACTGGGCGGCTGCCACGGCTCCGGCGGCACTCATCACGGCCATGGCCGAGACGGAGGCATCAAAGGGATCACCTGCCGTTACGGCGAAAGCCCCGCACAGGGCGGAGGCCGTGCAGCCCATGCCCGTGACTTTGGTCATCAGATTATGGCCTCCGGTAACGGTGATCAGGGAGTCGCCATCGGTGATTGTGTCGGACGGGCCACTGATAATTACGGTGCAGCCGTATTCGTTCGCAAGGTCACTGGCGACATCCGAAATGCCCTCGCCGGAATGTGTGCTGTCCACCCCGCGATTCGCTCCACCTGCAGCGGCAAGAGCCGCAGCAACACGTTGCTTGTCTGCCGCGCCCGTGGCTGCGGCAACGGTCAGTATTTCGGAGGCATTGCCGCGCAGAATGGTCGGGTTGCACTCGTTCATGATGGTCACGGCCGTGTCAGTACGCAGTCTGGACGCGCCTGCTCCAACGGGGTCGAAGACCACGGGGATGCCACGTTCGCTGGCCGCAGTGCCAGCCTTGATCATGCTTTCGATCCACGGTCCGCGCAGTGTGCCGATGTTGATGACCAACCCGCCGACAATACCGATCAGGTCGTCCATTTCCTCGGGAGCGTGTGCCATGATGGGCGAGGCCCCCAGGGCAAGCAGGGCGTTGGCCGTCGTGTTCATGACCACAAAATTGGTGATGTTGTGCACCAGCGGCGTGGTGGCCCGTACCTCTTCGAGGTTTTCGAAAATCGTGCTGATGTCAGTCATGGTCACCTCACTGGGTGGTCAAGGATTATCGGTTGTTTTGATATGTCATACCCAAAAGGGTTCCGATTGCAAGCTCTCAGGGCGTCTATAGCGGCGCGTCTGCGCTGTTTCCTCAGGGATTTCGGACCCTCGCCTATGTGGAATAGTACTTGGTTTCGGTTCATCCTCGCGCCTCGCCCCCACACCACTCTAAACGCCCTGAGTCCGAGGCGGCCATAGTGGCGCGTTGTCTTTGGCACAAACAAGCCCCAACCGTGCACGGTTGGGGCGGTGGAAAAGTTTTGGGGGAGGTGGTCGGGGAGGGGACGTTTTCAAAGCACCCCTCCCCGACAAATCATTCCCGAATATTACGCCAGCGCCCCGCCGCAGGAGGAGCCTGCGCCAGCGGTACAGCCGAAGCAGTGCTGGCCAGTGACAATATCACGCAGGGCCAGGTCGTCGGCATCGAAGTCGTCAACCGTGGCCGGGCCGTCCTTGATGGGCAGCTTCAGGGCCTGGTTGAAGTCGCAGTCGTAGAGGGTGCCGTCCCAGCCGATATTGACCTGATGACGGCACATCAGCCCCGGAACCGTGTCCAGATTGAAGGATTTGACCAGCAGTTCCATGTATTCCTGGTCCTTGCCCTGGCGCCTGAGTTCTTCCATGTAGCGCCCGATGGGGATGTTGGTGATGGTTAAGAGGCGGTTGAAGACCACGCCGTAGCGGTCCTTGAGTTCACGCTTGTAGTCGGCCTCCAGTGCGCACTGGTCGGGCGGCAGGTAGGGGCCAAGGGGATGGTTGAAGACCAGATCGATGATCGGCCCACCTTCGCTGCCATAGCCCAGTTCATTCAGCTCGCGCAGTACGGAGAGGCTTTTGTCAAAGCTTCCGGCGCCACGCATCTTGCAGACGTTTTCATCCAGATAGCAGGGCAGGGAAGCCACCAGCTTGACTGCGTTGTCCGCAAAGAAACGGGGCATGCTGGTGCAGCAGTCCTCGGTCATGGCGGTCAGGTTGGTCCGGACCTGAACCGGGAGTTCCTGCTCCAGGGCTGTCGCAATGAAGCGTCTCAGGCTGGGATTCAGTTCGGGGGCACCGCCTGTGATATCCAGCAGGCTGGGGCGCAGGGTGCAGGCCACGCGAATGATCTTTTCCATGGTCTCCCAGCTCATGCTTTCGGTGCGCTCGGGCGAACATTCCAGATGGCAGTGGGTGCACGCCTGGTTGCAGGTGAGGCCCACGTTGACCTGAAGGATGTCTACTTTTTCGGCCTGGAGTACTCCGTCGAGCTTGCTGTCAAAAGCGTTCACTGCTGAATTTCTCCCTGTTTGATCTGCTTGGGTATGACAAAGGTTGGCATTGGGGCTGACTAATCGGTCATCATGTCGATGATGGCTCGGCAATAGGCCGGGAGATCATCCGGTTTGCGACTGGAGACCATGGTGCGGTCCACAACGACTTCCTCATCCACCCATGTGGCACCGGCATTGATGAGGTCGTCCTTGATGCCGGGGGTGGAGGTGCAGCGGTAGCCTTCCATGATGCCTGCCGAGATGGGAATCCAGCCCCCGTGGCAGATGTGCGCCAGAGGCTTGCCCGCTTCGAAGATTTCACGAGTCAGTTTTTTCACTGAATCAAAGCGGCGGAGTTTGTCCGGCGCGAAGCCTCCTGCAATGATCAGGGCATCGAAGTCTTCGGCACGGACTTCATCCAGAGCTGCGTCCGACTTGCAGGGATAGCCGTGTTTGCCTGTGTATATGCGGCCCTTTTCCTGGGCGGCGATCACCACTTCGGCCCCGGCCTCGATGAACCGCAGCTGGGGGTAGAGCAGTTCCAGGTCTTCGTAAATGTCATCAACAAACATCAGGATGCGTTTGCCTTGAAGAGGTAGCATGATATGGTCCTTAAAAGAGATTTGAGAGGTGATCGCCTTGGTTTTTTTGGGGGTGGCGAGAGAACCCCAACCCTTAGGATAGGTAAATCCCTCGGCCCGTGCAAGGGTGAGCAAGGGACTCCTAGCGGTTGCGGTCTATCTAAACATGAAATATAAAGAAATTATGGATACTTGCATGGGCGGTTTTGACTGCCAAGACGTAAAGGAGAAAATCTGATGCTGATGCGCAAGCGTGCCTGGGATATCATGCGAGACGATTACACCCGCGTGGAGGCTGGTTCCGGTCTGGTGAGCCTGATTCAGGTTCTCAAGGATGCGGTCTCGGAAGATGCGGACAATCACATCGCCGTGGTGGTTGACGAGACAGGCAAATACAAGGGCGTGATCACCATGTGGAATGTGATGCGCAAGCTGGAGCAGTGCGTGTTCAGCGAGGACATGCTTCTCAAGTATAGCGACGGCGATTGGGATAGGGCGTTTACCCGTGCCTGCAAGGCCTGCTCGGACAAGGGTGTGGATGACTTGCTGGAAGACAACGTGCCCTCAGTGCAGCCCAATGATCCCCTAGTGGTCGTGGTGGAATCATTCCTGAAGCATCGCCGTGGCTGGGCTCTGGTGCGCGAAGGCGGCAAGGTGCTGGGAGTGGTCTTCAAGAGCGATATTTTCAAGGAAGTGAGTCGAGACGTCCTGGCCCAACTCACCTAGCAGATTGCCTCAGCATGGCCGTTTGCATTGTTGCTGCGAAAACGTCAAAGTCTCGCGTACATGAATACGCGTCGACCTTGGCGTTTTCTTGTGCCTCGCCTCCGACCCTCCTGAGGCAATCTGCGCGGAGCATGGTCGTGATATTGGCAGTATGCGGGGCATGGACAGCGAAAGCAGGCGTCTGTTTTGTTGAGTGAATTGTGAATTGTTTTTTGAATTTTGCAGCGGCCCCTGCGGGGGCCGTTCATCGTTTCAAGGGGGATTTATGCGTCTGTTTACGCCCAAGGAAACTGCGGCATTGCTGCCATACCCCGAACTTGCCAGGGCCATTGCCGGAGTCCTGCTGGAAATGGCCTGCGGCAAGCTTGAGGCCCTGCCTCGGTTGCACGATTCGTTGCCGGGAGGTGGTACCTTGCTGGTCATGCCAGCCTCGGATGACAAAGTGGCTGTGACCAAGCTGGTGACCGTGCATCCGGGGAATCCGGCGCAGGGCCTGCCGCTGATTCAGGGGGAGATGGTGGTCATGGACGCTGTGAGCGGGAAGCGACTCGGCGTGCTCGACGGCCCGACGGTGACCGCGCGGCGTACGGCAGCCCTTTCCCTTCTTGCGGCACAGACCTTGGCTTCACGACAGGATGGATCGTTGTTGCTGGTTGGTGCGGGAGTTCAGGCACGGGCCCACTTGGAAGCTTTTGCCAACGGGTTGGGTACCCGCCGTGTCCATTGCTGTTCCCGTTCGCGGGAAAGTGCGGGGGGCATGGTCGCATTCGCGCGGAACTTGGGTGTGGACGCCACGGTCGTGGACTCAGTGGAAGAAGCTGTGAAGGTGTGCTCGTTGGTCGTTACCGCCACCACGAGCAGCGTGCCGGTCTTGCCAGAGGTCGTTGCCTCGCAGGCCTTCATCGCAGCCGTGGGCTCCTTCACGCCGCAGGCAGCGGAGATCCCGGCGCGCTTGGTGCGTTCCTGTCGCGTCGTGGTGGACACCTGGGAGACCCGGCATGAGGCAGGCGATTTGATCCAGGCAGAAGTGGACTGGGGCGGAGTGGAACTCCTGGCTGATGTCCTGCGAGACAATCAGAGCCATACGCCTACTGGTGACGCGAAAGGCTGTCTTTCCAAGGGCGTTGACGTCGATCGACATGGGCCGGTGTTGTTCAAATCCGTTGGACACGCGCTGTTTGATCTGGCTGCCGGACGGCTCGCACTGGCCTCTTGATCGTCGGTTGCAGGGCAAGTCCTTGGGCTGTTATTTCTGTTCGGCCAATGCCGTGACGATGTTGCCCAGGGTTCCAAGGGCTTTGCGCACGTCGTCGTTCCAGACCCCACGACAGTTGATGCGGATGCAGTTCTTGAAGGTGTCCGAGAAGGACAGCAGGCTGCCCGGGAAGACGACGACCCCTTTTTCCCTGGCCCGGACGAAGACATCCTTGGAATCAACCTGTTTTGGCATCTGGACCCAGATGTAGAATCCACCCTCCGGACGTGAGACCTGAGTGCCCTCGGGGAAGCGCCGTCCGATTTCGCACTGCATGCGGGCCATGGACAGGGAAATGGCTGCGCGCAGCCCTTTCATGTGTTTGTCGAATTCCCCCCTTCGCAAGAATTCGCCCAGAGCCAGCTGCATCGGTGTGGCGGGGCGGGCGTCGGTCATGGACATGTGCGCCAGAACCTGCTCCTTGAATTCTCCTGGCAGGACCCAGCCCAGGCGATAGCCCGGGGCAACGGTTCTGGTCAGGGACGAAGCCGTGGCTACAAGCCCTGTTGTGTCAAAGGTCTTGAACAGGCTCGGTCTGTCCTGGCCGAAATACAACTCGCCGTAGACGTCGTCTTCCACCAGAGGAATGTTCTTTTCCGCCAGAAGTTCAACGATCTGTCGTTTGGAACTGTCCGGGGTGAGGCTGCCGTCCATGTGAAAATTGGGAATGAGCAGGCAGGCCTTGACGTCGAAGTCGCGGATGGCATCGGCCACATGCTGCACGGGGATGCCGTTCTGCGGGCAGGAGGGAATCTCGATGGCCCGCAGGCCCAGCGTTTCGATGACCCGCAGGTACAGGATGAAGGCCGGAGACTGGATGAGTACGGCGTCGCCCGGGCGGGTGATGCAGGTCAGTAGCGTGGCGATACTGCTCATGGTTCCAGGGGTGACGACGATTTCGTCGGGCGACACGGCCAGATCGGCATTCATGCAGCGCAGGGCAATCTGCTTGCGCAACTCCAGGTTGCCTTGGGGTGGCTCGTAGGACACAGCCCTGATGGGGTCGTCCTGAATGACCGAACGCAGAATCTTTCCCAAGCAACGTCCTGCCAGCAGGGATTTCTCCGGGTAATAGCGATTCATGGCATCGCAGATGTTGCCGTGACAGGTTCTGAGGGCGGCTTCCAGCAGGGCTGGGCGGCTCATGTCCATCTGTCCGGGCCTGGCCTCGGGGCATAAGCTGGGGGCAGGCAGGCGTTTGTAATCGAGGCTGACATAGAAGCCCGAGCGCTCGCGCGATTCCAGAATGCCCCGGCTTTCCAATTCTGCATACGCCTGGGCCACTGTGGGCACGCTGACCCTGATGGTGGTGGCCATTTTCCTGAGCGAAGGCAGACGCTCGCCCGGTTGCAGGACCCCTGATTCCACAAGGTTCAGAACATGTTCCTCTATCTTCTTATACTGATAGGGCTGAATCGTGTTTGGCATAGTGGAGTGTCGATGTCTGTTAAGGTTTCTATTTTGCATTTTTGTATCTGTTCAATGAGCAGATGGTCCGCTAGCAATACTCTTATCCGTTTTGTCATGCAACGAAAGAGTGGGGATTGTGATGCGGACACGTGAATTGATCATCGGGTTGTTGGTAATGGCTTGTGCCATCGGTGTGTCGGGATGCGGGGGGAATGACTTTGAAGCTCCCAGGCTGATGACCGAGGGCTTGGCAAATCCATGTGGGTTGGCCTTCGATGGTCGGGGACGGCTGTATGTAGCCGAAGCAGGGAAAGGCAGGGTCCTTGCGTTGGGACACGGCGATGAGCGTGTAACAGTGGCCGATAACATCGAGCAGCTTGCCGGAGTGGAGATTGATCGAGATAACAAGGTGCTTGTGATTTCCAGATCCCGGGGGGAAGTGCTGAGCATCGGGCCTCGGGGTGAGCAGACAGTGCTGGTCTCTGGTTTGAATGAGCCGCAGGGGCTGTTGGCCGAGCGTTTTGGTGGATTACTCATCTTTGAAGGTGGCCGGGGACGGGTGTTGCGTCTGGGGCGCGATGGAACGTTGCGCGAGGCCGTGTCCCCACAGGAACAGGTCGGTGCTGTGAGTCCTGCGGCTTGGGACGCTGCGGATTCATGTGCGGATGTCTTGCATCCTGGGATCCGTTTCGGAACGTCAATGGCGGTGGACCCTGTGCTGATGGCCGTTGCACCGTCGGGGGCCGTGTATGTTGCAGATCAGCAAACGAAGGTCATTCGTTCCGTGACCGGGAGCGGCTATCGTCGGTTTCTTGTACCGGATGGTCAGGACGTGACTGGCATGGCCTGCGATCGGGATGGCAATCTGTTTTATTGTACAATGCAGGGCAGGATTTATTGGTTGCCAAGGCCCTGAAATGGGAGGGGTGTTTTCGGTAGGGCCGGCCAAGGGCCACCGGGTGGATGGCGCGATGTTGCCAGGCTATGGTACCGCGTCTTGCTGCGCTGGGGTTGTCCGAGATAACCGAATGGTCATCTCAGTCAGCTCATCCGCAAAGGATTCGTCCATGGGGGCGTGCCCCGTGAGCAGTCGATACCACATCGTGCCGAAAACAATATCCACCAGCATGTCCAGGTCTTGCCTGGCGCTGATGTCTCCTTGTTCCACTGCCCGGAGGAAGATTGCGCGGAGCACAGCGCGCCGCTTTGCGGTGAAATGAGTCCGAAATCTTTCGCGGAAGCCTTCGTCCTGCTGTGCCTGCGCCATCAGGAAGCGAAGGTGAAGCCCGGCCCCATCCTCGATGACCTTCATGGATTGCCTCAGGAACTGGCCAAGCGTTTCCTGCAATGGCTCGGATGCGGAAACGGTGATTTCTGAGTTGGCCTGACGAAGAAGCGCTTCCAGCACGATATCAGCCAGCGTGGGCCACCATCGGTAGATCGTCGGTTTGCCGACTTCGGCTCGCCTTGCGATGGCTTCGATGGTCAGTCCCGTCCCTCCTTGCTCATGGAGCAGGTCATGGGCCGCATTGAGTATTGCTTCGCGCGATTTTTCGCTTCTGGGGCGTCCAATATTTGCCTTCACCATCGTCCACCTCTTTGTTTCAACCAGGTGTTTTGTGCCATGCTTGACATCCGTTGGCAAGTTTCGTTACGTTACGTTGCGTAACGAAACTAGGAGCGCGTTGTTCCCGACTCCAGTGCGGGAACAATAGCTGGAGGGAGTGTAATGGAAATTCAATTGCTGAAACTCGTCTACTTTTCCCCGACAGGGACGACAAAGAGGGTTGTTCATGGCATTGCGGCCGGAATTCGGCCGTGTACCATCGAGGAAGTTGATATTACAACGCCACGGGCACGGGAGATGCCGTTGCTGAGCTCGGGTGAGGAACTGCTCATTGTCGCCGTCCCCGTGTATATGGGGAGGGTCCCCGGCTTGTTGAGCGAGTGGCTGAATTCGATTCAGGCTCACGACACTCCCACGGTCTGTGTTGTTGTCTATGGCAATCGGGTTTATGACAATGCACTGCTCGAACTCAAGGATATTGTGACACGCCGCGGGTGTGTTCCCATTGCCGGTGCCGCCTATGTAGGTGAGCATTCGTTCTCGAATTCCGAAACACCATCGAAGGGGCGTCCCGATAAGGAAGATCTAGGCCATGCAGAACGCTTTGGGCGGAAGATACGTGAAAAACTCCAGTCCATTTCGTCCCTCTCGCAGGTCTCCGATGTGGTGGTGCCGGGTACGCGTCCCTATGGCGGGATTACGAAGCTGTGGGATGTTGATTTTATTGCAGTGAGTGATCTCTGCGTGCGGTGCGGTGTGTGTGCAGAGGTTTGCCCTGTGGGTGCTGTCGATGCGCACGAGAGTGCGCGGATTGATCATGAAAAATGTATCACGTGCTGTGCCTGCATCAAGAAGTGCCCACAAGGAGCCAGAACCATGAAGCCTGGTCTGGTCATGGAGGCTCGGCGAAGGGTGAACACACTTTTTGTGGAACGAAAAGCCCCGGAATATTTTTTAGACTGAGTGAATGTCTGCTGAAGAATCGCTTGTGCAGACTGGTTTGGCGCAAGCAAAAGGCTCCCTGTCGGGGAGCCTTTTGTTTGTTGTCTGTGATGGGCCCGTGTCACCAGCGTTCGCTGACCACGGCCTCCAGAAGGAATTTTGTGACCTTCGTGCTGTAGGCTCGGGTGGACTGTCCCAGTTCCTTGGCCGCCGCCAGCGGCTCCATGGCCTCGGCGTAGGGGCGTTTGGTGATCATGGCGCAGTAGGAATCCGCCACCGCACAGATGGACCCTAATGGGGACATCTCCTTGACCTTGTTGGGGTAGCCGGTTCCGTCCAGGCGCTCGTGATGTTCCATGATGCAATGCTGCATCTCATCGAATTTGAGGCCCAGTTTCAGGGCGATCTTGGACCCCAACAGCGGGTGCATGTTGACCTTGGTCCGCTCATCCTGAGTCAGCGGTTTTTCCTTGTCACGGATGAAGGCGGGAATCTTGCCCATGCCCATGTCGTGCAGGAACAGGGCGAGGGCTGTCTTGTCGTAAACGCGGCGGTTGAAGCCCCCGGGGAAAACCTTTCCGAAAAGCCATAGGCCCAGTGCGCCGGTGTTGAAGGAATGCTTGGCCAGTGAATGCTCACCGGTATGCAGTCGTCGTACCAGGCTCTTTACCCGATTCTGGTCCTCCCAGACGTATTCGGTAAGCACCATCAGATCGTTATAGAGTTTGGTAAATACGGCCTTGACTGGTTGCTCCATGAATTCTTCGATACGGTCGGTCAGGGCGTAACAGAAAATCTCCGCGATTTCCCCTTCCTTCAGGTTCTCGTCCACCAGTACCAGATCCAGCTGCTTGGCAATGTGTTTGGAATAGACGGCATGATCGCTGCGTGCAACGAAGATGTTTCCTTCCTTGCACAGTTCGGCGACGCGTTCCTGCTCGTCTTTGTCCATGCGGTCGCCTTTCTTTTTGAGCAACAGTATCTGAGCGGTTTCTTCCTTGAGAATGAACAAATCCAAAGGTGGTCTGAATTTCGGGAAGCTGGAGAGAATATCCGTGCTGATCTGGTAGTATTCTTCGTCGAGATTATCGATGATGCTGGATTTGAGCGTATTTTTCATTGCGCACATATCTGTCCCTTCCCTGTGTGATGCCCTGTTGCAGTCCCTGAGGCTATCATAATCCATCCCTGCTCGGAAGCTGTGGCCCTCTTCCATCGCTGAAGGGCAAGCCTGCCCTCTGGATGTTGATCGCACATACTTTGTTCAGCCGTTGCATTCAGTGTCGATCTGAGTCTTCATCACCCGCTGTGTGGCGCATCGCCCTTCGAAAAACCACCATTGCAATTGTTTGCTCCGCCAGTTGAACGAGTGTGACACCACAGTCCTTCTTTTTTTTGAATACCTTGTCAACCGCTCTTCTTTACTTTTTAAGGTATTTTTTAGACAATCTCTAGAAAATACAAGGTCTCAATTTGAAATGTCCTTGACATGTACCCGCCTCTTGGTGGTAGATGGTGGTAAAAAGTGGGAATAAGTGAAAGCCATGCGCATGTTCAGGGGACATTCAAACCGCAGCCTCGACCCGAAAGGGCGGCTGATGATTCCGCCAGAGTTCAGGAAAGCCGCGGCTTCCCTGGGTTCCGATGGGGCTCTGATGCTGACCAATTTTGATGGTTGTGTGGTTGGGTACCCCTTGCCCGAGTGGGAGCGCATTGAAGAAAGCTTTAACCGCATTAATGTCTTGGACAAGCGCCTCAGGAACTTTCAGCGGTTCTTTATTTCAGGAGCCATGGAAGTCTCACTGGACAAGCAGGGGCGAATTCTCATACCTCCCCACCTTCGTTCGTACGCTGGACTCGATAAGGAGGTCGTCGTTGCCGGAGTTGGGAAGAAGTTTGAGATTTGGAACCAGGATGTGTTTGAGGCCAAGCGCCGCGAGATGGAAGAGGCCTTTGATGAGGACATGGCAGAGCTCGCCGACAAGGGATTCGAGCTTCATTTGTAGGGAGGAGCGGGGATGAGCGAACAAGATCAGAAAAGCCCCGCTGACCGACATATCCCTGTCCTGTTTGAAGAGGTCATGGAGTATCTCGAGCCCACCCCGGGCGGTCGTTATTTGGACGGCACGCTGGGTATGGGGGGGCACACCGAAGGCATTATGATGCGTTCGGACGGCAAGGCAGAAGTGTTGGGCCTGGATCGGGATCAGCAGGCCCTCGAGCTGGCGGCACAGAGACTGGAACGCTTCGGCGAGCGAGTCAGTTTTGCACAAAGCCGCTTCAGCGAATTCGAGGGACCGCTTCACGAACTGGGCTGGGACTCTCTGGATGGGGCATTGATCGATATCGGAGTGTCGTCTCTTCAATTGGACGATCCCGAGCGTGGATTCAGCTTCATTCAGGACGGTCCGCTGGACATGAGAATGGGTCATGCCGATGGGCAACCCCCTGCGAGTTCGATCGTCAATAAGGCGTCATTCGAGCAGTTGAAAATGATCATCGGTCGCTACGGCGAAGAACCCCAGGGCGGGCGTATTGCGCGGGCCATTATCGAGGCCCGATTCAAGAAGCCCATTGAAACAACCCTGGAACTGGCGGCCCTTGTAGAGAACGCCTATCCCGCGAAATTGCGGGCCACGGCGCGGAATCACCCGGCTACCCGGACGTTTCAGGCCCTGCGCATGGAAGTGAACAGGGAATTGGATGAACTTCAGGAATACCTCAACCGGATACTACCTTTCCTGAAGCCGGGAGCCAGATTGGCGGTCATTTCTTTCCACTCGCTGGAGGACAGGATCGTCAAGCGCATGTTCCAGAAGGAGGCAAAGGGCTGTCTTTGTCCCCGGGAAGTGCCGATCTGCCAGTGCGGTCATGTGCCGCAACTGAAGATACTGACAAAAAAGCCCGTGACTGCGGGTGAGAGTGAGCGTGAATCCAACCCCAGGGCGCGAAGCGCCAAGTTGAGGGTTGCCGAAAGGCTTGCTTCACCCACCCCGGAGGCATAATGGCCGGGGCGAAATGGGTCTGGGCGACGGCGGGGCTTCTGGCTCTCTCGCTGCTGCTGGGTTTGGGTTTGGTCTGGTGCAATATTGAGCGCATGGACCTGGCCTACGGCCTGAAAACGCAGCAGGTGGAGTTGGAGCGAGTCGAAGCTCTGATCGGCAAGCTTGAACTGGAGCGCAACAATTTGTTGTCGCCGCACAGGCTTCGGGCCAAGGCGACCGAGCTAGGGCTCGGGCCAGCCGGCCAGGGACGGCTGCGGCGAATCACCGACGGGGACAAGGATCCACAGGGTCCGCCTGAGGAGTAGACCATGGCTGCCAAGTACGCGCCACGACATGTCAGACGCCGGGATTGGGCCGGCATCAAGCTGACTGTCGTTGCGTTGCTCTTCGGGGCGACTTGGCTGGTGCTGTGGGGCAGGGCCTTTCAGGTCCAGGTGCTCATGGGCGACGAGCTGGCGCGGATGGCGAAGCGTCAGCATTTGGCATCCGAATTCATCAGTGGTGAGCGGGGGAGGATCTTTGACAGCCAGGGGCGGATGCTCGCGCAAAGCGTGCAGAGTCGCTCCATTTATGCGCGTCCCATGGATGTGAAGGATTCGGCCCGTGTCTCGAGAGAGTTGGGAAGGATTCTTGGCATTCCCCGAAGTCAGGTCGCAGGGAAACTCAAGTCCACACGACCTTTTGTCTGGCTTTCCAGACAGGTCAATGACCGCGAGGCGTCTCTGGTCGAGGCCCTTGAACTGCCAGGTATCGAACTGGTGGACGAGTACAAGAGGTTTTATCCCAACGGCCATCTGGCCGGTCAACTCCTCGGGTTCAATGGATACGACGGTCAGGGCCTGGAAGGCCTGGAGCGGTCACTACAGCTCCGCCTTGTGGGTAAGAAGGACAAGACCATTGTCCAGCGTGATGCCAGAGGCCGGAAGCTCTATCTGGATGGTTCCGAGGATAGCGATGATGTCCGAGGCGAAGACGTCCATCTGACCATCGATGCAGATATTCAGGCCGTGGCCGAACAGGCTCTGGAAAAGGCCGTTGTCCGCAACAAGGGTTCCAATGGCACCGGGTTGGTGATCGAGGTTGCCACCGGTGAGATCAAGGCCTGGGCGCAGTATCCCTTTTTTAATCCGAATATCTACGGTCAGTATCGTCCCTCGTCTTGGCGAAACCGCATCGCTCTGGATGCTCTTGAGCCTGGATCGACCCTGAAGCCATTCGTTATCGCGGCGGCGTTGCAGGAAAAAGCCGTGACTCGCGATTCCAGCTTTGACTGCGAGAATGGCAAATGGGAGATGCGCGGAGCGACCATTCGGGATACTCATGAGTACGGCATCCTGCCGGTACACAAGATTCTTCGTTACTCATCGAACATCGGCGCGGCCAAGATCGGGCTCGAGCTGGGAGCCTCCCGGCTGCATGGTTACTTGTCCAAACTTGGATTCGGGGCGCGTCCGGGATTGGATCTGCCCGGTGAGAGTAAAGGCATCCTGCGCGAACCAGGCGCCTGGCAGAAGGTGGATCTGGCCAACATTTCATTTGGTCAGGGGATGTCAGCGACTCCGTTGCAAGTGGCGCGCGGCTATCTGTGCTTGGCACGCAAGGGCGTCATGGTTCCGCTGAAGTTGCTCAAGGGGGAGCAGTCCCAGGAGCCAGAAAGAAAAGTTTTTGATGTCGACGTCGCCCGCGAAGTGCTGTCCATGATGCGGGATGTCGTTGAGGAAGATGGTACGGGCCGTGTGGCTCGCATTGATGGGATCGATGTCGGTGGCAAGACCGGTACGGCCCAGAAGGCCTCGGCCAAGGGCGGATACGGCGATAAGTATGTCGCTTCGTTCGTCGGCCTCATTCCGGCGGGGGAGCCGGAATATCTGGTCCTGGTCATGGTTGATGAACCGGAACCCAATCACTACGGAAGCGTGGTTGCGGCACCGGCGGTCAGGGAAATTGCCATACAGACGCTGGCTTTTCTGGGGAAGCTCCCGGAACCTGCGGCTGAGGCAGTCCTGGCAACGGCAGCAAGGAGTGGGAAGGATGGGACTGTTCGTAGATCAGCTCTTGGAATGCATGAGAAAGGCCGGATGCGCACTGCGCTTCGGCAGGCGGGTTCGACCGTACCAGATGTTGTGGGCCTGTCCCTCCGGCGGGCAGTTGAGATTCTCGCAACTGCCGGAACCGTTCCCGATTTCGAGGGAGAAGGCGTTGTCGTCCGACGTCAGGACCCCAAGCCGGGACGAGCATGGCCTGACGGGAGCAAACGTTGCGTTTTATGGCTCGGAAAACATCCGGGCCGGAGTTGATATGAAGTCGGAATATACCTGGGATGAATTGCTTGCCAAAGTGGCGGATGGACTGATGGTCCGTTCGGACTCGCGTGCTGTGCAGCCCGGTGAGGTTTTTGTTGCCATTCCCGGTGCATCGACGGATGCCACGGCCTATGTGCCCGATGCCGTGGCTCGTGGTGCCGCCTATGTGGTTGCCCGCAGCGGACAGCACATGCCCGCCGGAACCAAGGCCAAGCTGATCGTGCACGAAAATCCCCGCCGTGCCTTGGGCGAGTTGGCGGCTGCATATTTCAAGACCCGTGAAAAGGGCCTGACTGTCGTCGGTATCACTGGAACCAACGGCAAGACCACCATCAGCTACATGCTGGAGCATCTGTTGGCCCATGCCGGGCACAAGGTCGGCGTCATCGGTACGGTGAGCTACCGTTGGCCAGGGTTCACCCTCGAGGCTCCCCTGACCACTCCGGATTGCTGGCAGTTGCACGAGCTGGTTTCCAACATGGCTGGCAGCGGTGTGGATACTGTGGTCATGGAAGTGTCTTCCCACGCTCTGGATCAGGATCGTATCTGGGGACTGGATTACGATGTGGCCGTGCTGACCAACATTACCCAGGATCATCTGGATTATCACGGCAACATGGATAGTTATTTCCGGGCCAAGGCCAAACTGTTCGAGGAAATTTCCAAGCCCGGCAAGGTCGCCATTCTCAATGCCGACGATTCCTACGGGCGCATCCTGCTGCAGCGCTACAACCCCGCTATCGGTTACGGCTTGCGCTACCCCAATGTGGGCGAGGGCAAGGGACTGTCAGGTGAGATCAGGTCTATGAACTCCAATGGTCTGGTCTTGAAGATGAAGTTCGGTGACGACTCTTGGGAGTTGTCCTCTCCGCTTATCGGACGACACAACGCCTCCAATCTGCTGGCCGTGCAGGGCGTCGGTCTGGCTCTGGGCCTGAAACCCAAGAAGCTCAAGGCACTGGAAAAGTTCATGGGCGTTCCCGGGCGTCTCGAGCGTATCGAAAATAATCGTGGTCTGAACATCTTTGTGGACTATGCCCATACCCCCGATGCCTTGGATAATGTGCTCTCCGGTGTGCGAGAACTCGATTTCAAACGCCTGCTGTGTGTGTTCGGTTGCGGCGGCAACCGCGACAAGGCCAAGCGTCCGCTCATGGCAGAGGCCGTGTGCAGGCACTCGGATGTGGCCGTTCTGACCTCCGACAATCCGCGCCATGAGGTTCCGCTGGAGATCATGAATGATGTCCGGCCCGGGCTCGGAGGTTGCGCCGAGGTCATTGAGGATCCCGATCGCAGGCAGGCCATCGCCAAGGCCATTGCGGAGATGGGGCCCCGCGATGTGCTCATCGTGGCAGGCAAGGGACATGAAACCTATCAGGATATCGGCGGAGAGCGTTTTCCGTTCAACGATGCCGAAGTGATCCGGGAGTTGGCGTGTTGAATCTGACAGTGACGCAGGCTGCTATCGCCATGGGCGCGTTGGGCGACGTGGAGAACGGCCAGGACATTCAATTGTCGGGCGTGTGCACGGATAGTCGTGTGCTGCGACCTGGCGAGATCTTCTTTTGCCTGTCTGGCGAAAATTTCGATGGGCATGAGTTTGCCGGTCGGGCCATGGACGGAGGCGCAGCCGCCGTGGTTGTTTCGCGTCCTCTGCCCGAGTTGGCCGGGCGTGCTCCGGTGTTGATGGTGCGAGACGTGTTGCAGGCCTTGGGCGCCTTAGGTGCAGCATGGCGCATGGCCGCGCAATCCACTGTGGTGGGAGTGACCGGCTCGGCGGGCAAGACAACGGTCAAGGAAATGCTGGCCGGGATGCTCGAAGCCGTGGGCGAGACGGGTAAGAATTACAAGAATTTCAATAATCAGCTCGGTGTGCCTCAGTGCATGATGGGGCTGACCGGCGCCGAGGCCTTCTGGGTGTTGGAGCTTGGCATCAGCCAGGCTCATGACATGGATGAGCTTGGGGCCATGGTTCGGCCCGACGTGGTGGTGATCAACAATATAGGCCCCGCACATCTGGAAGGGCTGGGCAGTCTGGAAGGTGTGGCCAAGGCCAAGACCGACCTGTTGCGCTATCTGTCCGATGGCGGCGCGGCCTTTGTGTGCATGGACTACCCGCTGCTTTGGGACTGCGCCAAGGAAATCAAACCGGACGTGATCGGGTTCTCCGCCGCTGGCGCAGAGACTCCCTACAAGGGTGAGTACCTCGGCCCACTGGAGAATGGGAGTGGTCGGTTCCGCCTGACTCTCCGAGATGATGTGTTGGAATTCGAGGCCCCGTTCATGGGCACCTATTTCGCGGAGAACATGATCGCTGCTGCGGCTGTAGCGCATTCGATGGGGAGTGACATCGCTGCCATCAAGGCGGGGATTCTGGCCGCCAGCGTGCCTGAACACCGCTTTCAGATTTGCGAGGCCGGGCCGTGGACCGTCATAGATGATGCTTACAATGCCAATCCCCTGTCCATGCGCAGATCCATGGACAATGCAACCGAACTGGCAGGCCAGCGGCCTCTTGTTCTGGTCCTGGGCGAAATGAAGGAGCTTGGCGACGGCGCAGCCGACCTGCATCGCGAACTGGGGTTGGCTGCAGCCAAGACAGGCGCCAGGGCGCTGCTCTGGTTCGGCGGTCACGCTGATGCCGTGCGCCAGGGATTGGGCAACGGTGATTGGCCCGGGATCTTCATGCAGACCGATGAACCCCGGAATCTTAAATCAAATCTCGCGGAGTTGGATCTTGACGGCGGCGTTGTGCTGGTCAAGGGATCCCGCTCCTGCAAAATGGAACGTTACGTGCGCGAATTGGCGGGTAACCAAGGGGACTGCGGCAAATGATTTATAATCTGCTGTATCCACTCTTTAGTGATGTCGGTATCTTCAACGTCTTTCGCTACATCACTTTCCGGTCGGTGTGGGCACTGCTGACCGCATTGTTGATTACCATTGTCGTCGGTCCTGCATTCATCCGCTTGTTGAAGCGCATCAAGTTCGGTCAGGAAATCCATGAGGACGTCTCCGCACACATGCACAAGGCGGGGACACCAACCATGGGCGGTCTGCTCATGGGCTTTGGTGTTCTGGTTGCTGTCTTCATGTGGGCCGATCTGACCAACGTGTATATCTGGTTGGCCTTGCTGGTCTTTGTGGGGTTCGGAGCCATCGGGTTCATGGACGACTGGCTGAAGGTGGTCAAGAAGCACAACAAGGGCCTGTCCGCCAAGGCCAAGTTCGGTTTGCAGATTCTTGTGGCCGGTGCGGCCATGTATCTGCTTATCCAGCAGCCGGCCTACGACACACATTTGGCATTCCCCTTCTTCAAGGGACTGCGGCCTGACCTGGGCTGGTTCTATCTGCCCTTTGCCGTACTGGTTGTGGTGGGATCGTCCAATGGCGTGAATCTGACCGACGGATTGGATGGGTTGGCCATCGGACCCTCCATCGTGGCCGCAGGCTGCTTTGCCATCTTTGTCTACGTCACCGGGCACGTTGCCATCGCCAAGTATCTGCAGATTACCTATGTGGCGGGCATGGGTGAGGTGACCGTGTTCTGCGGGGCACTCGTTGGCGCGGGGCTCGGGTTCCTCTGGTACAACGCCTATCCGGCCCAGGTGTTCATGGGAGATGTGGGTTCGTTGTCCATCGGCAGCAGCCTCGGATTCGTGGCCGTGCTGTGCAAGAACGAGCTGATGCTGGTCATCGTGGGCGGACTGTTCGTGGTGGAGACTCTCTCGGTCATTCTGCAGGTTGGATATTTCAAGTTCACTGGCGGCAAACGTATCTTCCGCATGGCTCCATTGCATCATCATTTTGAACTCAAGGGCATTCCTGAATCCAAGATCATTACACGGTTCTGGATTCTGTCCATCCTGCTCGGGATGATGGCCCTGTCCACATTGAAGTTGAGGTAGAGAGATGTTCGGCAGGAAAGCAGGCAATTTGAAGAATGTGACGGCAGCGGTGGTCGGGGCAGGGCGCTCCGGTCGTGCGGCCGCATTGCTGCTGGCTGACCTTGGGGCCAGGGTTCGCCTGCTGGAACGCAGTGAAGACGGGCTGGACAAGACTTATGTGCACGATGCCCAGTCAGCGGGAGTGGAATTGCGACTTGGTGCTCACAAGACCGAGGACTTTGCCGGTCTGCAACTGATCGTCATGTCGCCGGGCATTCCGGTGCGGACCGTCAAGGCGCTCCTGCCCGTGGGCGAAAATCCGGAAATCATCTCCGAACTGGAGCTTGCCTCGCGCTACGCCGGAGGCCACATTCTGGCCGTGACCGGGACCAATGGAAAAACCACGGTCACAGGGCTGGCTGCCCATGTCCTGCAAAATGCAGGGCTCAACGTGTTCCTGGGAGGCAATATCGGTGTCCCCCTGTCCGAGCATGTGCTTTCCGGGCGTGAAGTTGATGTCCTTGCCCTGGAAGTTTCCAGTTTTCAGGCTCAGGCCTGCACCAGCTTTCATCCCGAAGTCGGAGTGCTGTTGAATTTCAGTCCTGACCATCAGGACTACCACGCCGACATGGAAGAATACCTCCGTGCCAAGCTGAATATGTTTGCTTTCATGACCACCGATGATCTGGCCGTACTGCCCGTGGAGATGCGGGATACGCTGGAAGAATACCACTTCACCAAGGCGCGGATAAAATGGTTTGAATCCACGGATCGTTTTGAATGTGAACGCCTGCCCGGTACGCATAATCAGGCTAACATGGAGGCCGTGTTCCAGGCCACCAAACGCTTCGGTTCCACCGAGCGCTGCATGCGGGAAGCTCTGGAGAGTTTTGAGCCGTATCCGCACCGTCTGGAGCGGATAGGCACCAAGGCGGGGGTGTTGTTCGTGGATGATTCCAAGGCAACCACCGTGGAAGCTTTGCGCGCTGCCCTGGAAACATTCGAGAGCCCGGTGCTGCTGCTGGCTGGGGGCGTGTACAAAGGGGGCGATTTGGAAGCCCTCGTACCATTGTTACGGCGCAAGGCCAGGGCTGTGTGCCTGTTTGGTGACAGCCGCGAAGTCTTTGAGAAGGCCTGGGCCGGGCATGTGTCCCTGGCTTGGGAAGCCACGTTGGACAATGCCATGCGCAGGCTCATGACCTGGGCTGAAGAGGGTGACGTGATGTTGCTTTCGCCGGCGACGGCCAGTTTTGACCAGTATGTCAACTACAAGGAGCGCGGGAAGCACTTCCAGCGCGTTTTCGAGGAGCTGGATTCATGAGAGCGGCCGTGGTCGAAGCCGGGGCATTGCCCCGTCACGCTATCACTTGGCGCGTAGACTGGGTGCTTGTGGTCTGCACCCTGGCGCTTATCGGTGCCGGGCTGGTGATGGTCATGAGCGCTAGTGGCATCATGGCTGACCGTTCCTTCGGCGATAAATATCTGTTCTTCAGGCGCCAGGCCGTCTTCGCTCTGACCGGGCTGATTGTGATGGGGCTGGCTGCCTTTGCTAAGCGTGAGATTTACTACCGCCTGACGTATCCGATTCTGTTCGGGGTGATTGGGCTGCTTGTGGTCACTTTGGTCACGCCCTTGGGCTTTGAGGCAGGTGGGGCCAAGCGCTGGTTGCGTCTGGGATCGTTCTCCATGCAGCCTCTGGAAGCCGCCAAGGTCGCTCTGGTGTTCTACCTGGCTTATTTCTTCAGCCATAAGCAGGACCAGGTGAAGACCTTCAGTGTGGGCTTTCTGCCGCCGGTCATGGTCACCGGTTCATTGTGTCTTCTGCTGCTGTTGCAACCGGATTTCGGTGGGGCAGTGTTTTTGTGCCTGCTCCTGTTCCTGGTCAGCCTCGTGGGTGGCACAAGCCTGGTTTATCTTGGGTCTTCAGTGATTCTGGGATTGGGCTGTGGCTGGTTGCTCATCTCCCAGTCGGCGTATCGCATCAAGCGTTGGACAGCATTTCTGGACCCCTTCGGCAATGCCCAGGACACCGGATACCAGCTGGTCCAGTCACTGTTCGCCTTTGGTTCAGGGGGCTGGTTCGGTGCGGGGCTGGGTGCGGGCAAGCAGAAGCTGCTGTTCCTGCCCGAGGCACACAATGATTTTATTCTGGCCGTGGTTGGTGAGGAATTGGGCTATATCGGCGTGTCCCTGATTTTTACGCTGCTGGGTCTGTTGCTGTGGCGGGGATTCAAGGTTTCTCTGGACCAGGACAATGCACAGGATCGTTTCATCGGCTACGGCATGACGCTGATTTTGGCCATCGGTGCCGTGCTGAACATGGCCGTGGTGCTGGGCATGGCTCCACCCAAGGGTGTGCCGATGCCTTTCTTGTCCTATGGCGGATCAAGCCTGATCGTGTCCTGCTTCTGTATCGGCGTGTTGCTGAACCTCTCCCGGAGGCGTGCCTGATGCAGCGTATCGTGCTGACCACCGGCGGAACTGGTGGGCATATTTTCCCGGCCCTGGCTGTGGCCGAGGAAATCAAGCGCCGCCACCCGGATTGCGATGTGTTGTTCGTGGGTGGCAAGCACGGGCGTGAGCGGGAATTTGCGGAGCGTGCCGGGCTGCGTTTTTTGGGTTTGCCCGTACGTGGGGTCATTGGTCGTGGATTCAGGGCCGTTGGCGCGGTGTTTGGTTTGGGCTTGGCTGTATTGCGCTCCTGGTGGTTGATGCTTCGTTTCAAGCCACAGGTTGTGTTGGGCTTTGGTGGCTATGCGGGCTTTGCTCCTGTGCTGGCTGCCTGCTTGCGCGGTGTTCCGTGTGCCGTGCATGAGCAGAACAGCTATCCCGGCAGTACCAACCGCTTGCTGGGCAAGTGGGTGAACCGGGTCTTCACGAGCTTCCCGGATGCACATGGATTTTTTGATGCGGCCAAGGTGGAGATGATGGGCAATCCGGTGCGCACAGCATTGGTCAAACAGGGTGCAGAGCTTGCCCCCCAGAGTGCGCAGGGCAATTGTAAGCGCTTGCTCATCGTGGGTGGCAGTCAGGGCGCCCATGCCATCAACAAAGCCGTTACCGGTTCTTTACAGAGTTTGAGGGACAAGGGTTTTGAACTCTGGCACCAGACTGGTGAACAGGATCTGAATGAGGTCCGCGCTGCGTATGCACAGATTGGCTGGAAGGACGAGAGCGCGCGGATTGATGCCTTTATCGACAATATGGCCGAGGCCTATGCCTGGGCCGATGCGGTGCTCTGCCGGGCTGGTGCAACAACCGTGGCCGAGCTGACCGTGGTGGGCAAGGCCAGCGTGCTGATTCCGTTTCCGCAGGCCACACATAATCATCAGCTAGCCAATGCCCAATATCTGGAGCGTGGCGGTGCCGCAGTGATTCTGATGCAGAATCTGCTGGATGAAATAGACCTTGCGGATTCGTTATACAAAATTTTCGAAGCTCCAGAACGGCTCTCGCAGATGTGCGAAGCGGCACGTTCCCTGGGGCGACCGGACGCTGCAAAGCGACTGGTGGACGCCATCGAGGAGATGGCCGGGAACTGATCTCCCGAAACATGAACCGACAGGTAATACAATGAGAAACAAGATCAAAAAAATACACATGGTGGGCATCGGTGGTTCGGGTATGAACGGCATCGCAGAGGTGCTGTTGAACCTGGGCTACGACGTGGCCGGTTCCGACCTCGCCAGCTCCAGCGTCACCGAACGGCTTGTCGAATTGGGTGCCACGGTCCACAAGGGCCACCTGGCCGAGAACCTTGGTGCGGCCGATGTGCTGGTCAAGTCCACAGCCGTAGGCGAGGACAATCCCGAGGTTGCCCAGGCCCGCAAGATGGGTATCCCGGTCATCCCGCGTGCTGAAATGCTGGCCGAACTGATGCGCCTGCGCACGGGGATTGCTGTGGCGGGAACTCACGGCAAGACGACGACCACATCATTTCTGGCTTCCATCTTCACCGCCGCCAAGCTTGACCCCACGGTCATCATTGGCGGCAGGTTGAACACCTTTGGAACCAACGCCCTGCTGGGTGAGGGTGAATACCTCATTGCCGAGGCCGATGAGTCTGATGGCTCGTTTCTGTGCCTGATGCCCATCATCACCGTGGTCACCAATGTGGACATGGATCATATGGATTTCTACCCGAATCTGGATGCCATCGAGAACTCCTTTGTTGAGTTTATGAATTCCGTCCCGTTCCATGGGTTGAATGTGGTCTGCCTGGATGATCCCGGGGTACGAAAGATTCTGCCTCGCATCAACCGCCCGGTGATGACCTATGGCCTGGATGACGAGAACGCCAGGATCAAGGGCGTGCTCACCGAGTGTGAGGCTGAAAGCTGTTTCGATGTGTATCTGGACGGTGAGTTCTGGGCCGAGGCGCGCCTCAACCAGCCCGGACGACACAATGTTCTGAATGCTCTGGGCGCCATCGGTATCGCTCTGGAGGCCGGCCTGCCCAAGGAAGCAATCCTTGAAGGGTTGGCCGAATTCGGAGGAGTGGGCAGGCGTTTTGAGCGTAAAGGCGAACGGGGTGGCGTGACGGTTGTGGACGATTACGGTCATCACCCCACAGAAGTTGCTGCGACCCTGAATACCGCTCGTCAATGTTATCCGAGCAAGCGTTTGGTTGTTGCTTTTCAGCCTCATCGCTTTACACGGACCCAAGCTCTGTTTGGTGATTTCTGCAAGGCTTTCAGCGAGGCTGACCTGCTTCTGTTGACTGAGATATATCCGGCCAGCGAAGCGCCTATTCCCGGCGTCAGTGGACAGAGTCTGGCTCAGGGTATCCGACAGGTCTCCGAGACCCCGGTGCTGTTCTTTGATGATTTTGACGCCATGTCTGCGGCGTTGCCCGAGGTCCTGCGCGAGAATGATCTGTTGATCACCCTCGGTGCAGGCAATATCTGGCAGGTCGGCACGGGCTGGCTGAAGGGAAACTAAGAGGAAGATCATGGGACTGAAAGTGTTGCCCGGACCGCTCATGAGTGAGCGAACCACCCTGAAACTCGGCGGACCCGCCCTGGCTGAAGTGCACATCGGCCATGAACGGGATCTGGACGAGTTGCCCGCCGTGCTGGAAAAGGCCGGAGGCCGTCCCATGGTGTTGGGATGGGGGAGCAACATTTTGGCGTCGGACGACACGCTGCCCATTGTTCTGTTGCGGGTTCCCGAGGGCGGAGGCCCTAGAATCGTTCATGAGACCGGGGAAAGAGTCACGGTGCAGGCCGACGCGGGAATGCGTCTGCCCAGGCTTCTCACCTGGTGTGCCAAGCAGGGCCTTTCTGGTCTTGAGGGTTTGGTCGGCATTCCTGGCAGCGTGGGTGGCGCTGTCGCCATGAACGCAGGCTCCTTTGGCTGCGAGATGGCCGAGGTGTTGTCCCGGGTCCTTCTGTTCAGTCCTTGCTGCGGACTGCGTTGGGTTGGCCGCGAGGATGTGCGCATGGACTACCGCTTTTTCGCACCGCGCACCTACGACGATTACTTCATCGTTATGGGTGTGGAGTTGGATGTGATCCGTGCCGAGAAGCCTCTGGTCGATGAGGTCATGGCTCGGCATATGACGACGAAAAAGGCCTCGCAGCCCATCAGCGCGGCCAGTGCTGGCTGTGTGTTCAAGAATCCCGAAGGCGATGCTGCCGGTCGATTGCTGGAACAGGCAGGGTTCAGAGGAAAGGGCCTTGGCGGGATGATTTTTTCGGAGATCCACGCGAATTTTCTGGTGAATGCAGGAGGCGGTACCTCTGAGCAGGCCTTCGAACTGATCGCCAGCGCCAGGGACGAGGTTACCCGAAGGTTCGGTGTCGGGCTGGAACTCGAAGTCAAGGTGGTGTCATGACCATGGCGGCGACCATGCGCACAGGTGGGCTCCTGCCTCGCTCCAAGGGGGGCAACAGTTATCACGGCCGTGCGGCTGGTGGTGGCGGTAGGCTGCGCCCCGGAAAAGCGCTGGTCTGGATGTTTGCCCTTGTGGTGGGACTGGGCTTTGTAGCTCTGCTCAGTCTGGGCCTCCTGGTGAGTTTTCGATGGTTGACCACCAGTGCGTATTTTTCGTTGTCCGAGATTGAGGTCACGGGCAACCGCCATCTGAGTACCGAAGAATTGGTGACTCTGACCGGAACGGAACTCGGCGTGAACACTCTTGATATGCGAATCGAGGATATCGAGGGGCGCCTGGTCGCGAATCCTTGGACCGAGCAGGTGGCGGTACGGCGGGTGTTGCCGGGTAAGTTGTCCATCGCCGTGACCGAAAGGATTCCGGCTTACTGGATGCGCACTGGAAAAGGACTGTTCTATGCCGAGGCCGATGGATCGGTCATTGATGCCGTAGCCTCCGACCGCTTCGTTTCACTTCCGCAATTGGAAGTGGGGCAGGGCGGTGACGCCAGCCTGGACCGGCTCGTTAATCTAATGGCGGATTTCAACGAGGCGGGATTGCCCATCAAGGCAGGGCAGGCTGCATGGGTCAGGCTTCATGCCGATAGGCTGGAATTATATTTTGAGGAACGGGACTTGTGGCTGTCGGTCTCGGAGAAGGAATGGAAGCGGAATATGGAGCGTTTAACCCTGGTCTGGGGAGACCTTGAGCGGCGTGGGGAAGCTGCTGGCACCAGGGAAATACGGATTTTCGGCGGCAAGGTCTGGGTACGGACCTGATCGCGAATTGCACTGATCAAGGAGTCGAGTCATGGCCAAATCGGAATTGATCGTCGGCCTGGACATTGGGACGACAAAAATCTGCTCTGTTGTGGGCGAACTGACCCCCGAGGGCGTTGATGTCGTGGGCATCGGCACCAGCCCGTCCACGGGCCTGAGAAAGGGTGTGGTGGTCAACATCGAGCAGACCGTGCAGTCCATCAAGAAGGCCTTGGAAGAGGCTGAGTTGATGGCCGGGTGCGACATCCGTTCGGTCTATGCCGGAATTGCCGGTAGTCACATCAAGGGATTCAATAGTCATGGCGTTATCGCGGTCAAGGGTGGCGAAGTCGCCCCACGCGATGTCGAGCGTGTTATCGACGCAGCCAAGGCCGTGGCGATTCCTCTGGATCGTGAGGTCATTCACATCCTGCCTCAGGAATACATCGTGGACGACCAGCGAGGTATCCATGATCCCCTCGGGATGGCTGGTGTGCGTCTGGAGGTGAAGGTGCACATTGTGACCGGCGCCGTGACCAGTGCCCAGAATATTGTGCGTTCATGCCATCGCTCCGGGCTGGATGTCTCGGATATCGTGCTTGAGGCCCTGGCCTCCTCCAAGGCCGTACTGACCCCCGAGGAACGGGAGATTGGTGTGGCTTTGGTGGATCTGGGCGGCGGGACTTCGGATCTGGCAATTTTCTCAGACGACTCCATTAAGCATACTTCGGTGCTGGCCCTGGGCGGCACCAATCTGACCAACGACATCGCCTTTGGCCTGCGCACTCCCATGGCCGCAGCCGAGCAGATCAAGGAACGTTACGGCTGTGCCCTGGCTGAGATGGTGTCTCCCGAGGAAACCATTGAAGTGCCCAGTGTGGGCGACCGTGAGCCACGGCGTCTTTCCAGACAGGTATTGGCCGAGATCTGCGAACCGCGGGTTGAGGAAATCCTGGTGCTCATCGATCAGGAACTGTCCCGCTCCGGATTCAAGAACAAGATTGCCGCAGGCGTTGTGCTTACTGGCGGAACCGCGCTTATCGAGGGACTTCAGGAACTGGGAGAACAGATTTTCAACCTGCCCTGCCGCATTGGCTATCCGCGCGAAGTGGGAGGTTTGAAGGATGTTGTCAACAGCCCCATGTTCGCCACAGCCACGGGGCTG